>JAIPEE010000053.1 GCA_021737275.1 Desulfobacterales bacterium | reverse complement strand
ATATTGCAAAAGAGCAGGCACAATCTACGATCATTGACAGACGCATGCGAGGCGCATGGGAAAAGAAAGGATCGAAGGGGATGCTGCAAAATGCAACCGAGAAGGCCAAAAAAATATTAGAAACACATAAACCGATGCCATTGCCTGAAGGTGCGGCAGAAGAGATTGAACGGATTATTAAGCGTGCAGAAAAATAGTATGTTCAGCAAGGAGATAAAATGACAAAAGAAATACTAACCAGAATGGGCGATGGTGAGCGTGTCAGCATGTCTGCTGATGATGTCAGGGCAGATATTATCGCCGGTTCTGAGGAAGCGGCAACCAAAGGAGATATACCTCCGCTGTCATCCGATGAAATTGATGAGTTGTTTGATATCATTGCCGATGAAAACCGTATTGTCAGTGTAAAGCCCGGCAATGAAGTTATTATGACGGATGATGGCGGTGCAATGCTTATGGTGATGGACCAGGCGGATGGCGGCGTGGGGCTTTCCATGGGGCGTGCACAGGCAGTCTATGCCTATGAGCGCATTTGCTGTGCAGATACGGCGCATATCGGCCATATGGACTACAGCATCAAACCGCTTAAAGCGATTATTACCTTAGAGGCAAACGAATATTATAACGCTTCACTGATGTCGACGATTCCACTGTTTTATGGGTCACAGCCCAATATGGGGCTTTACTATACCCCGGACGGACCGGTTCCAAACCCGGCTGAGCTTTTCCAGGTGGGCGATGTAAAAGGTGCCCAGGATGCGCAGGATGAAGCCGGAAAATATCTGAAAGAGGATATCTTGCATGTTGCCAAACAGCTTTCTGAAGTTGGCTGTGAAGGTATCAATTTTGATACGGCAGGTTCATCCGGTGATGCCGAACTTCGTGTTGTACTGGAATGTGTTGAAGAGATGAAACGCAGAAATCCGGGTATGCCGATTATTATGGGTATGGCCGGAGAATTTGTTCTGGGTATGCATGGTGCGGCCGAATATAAAGGCAAAAAACTGGCCGGATTGTATCCCCATGAACAGGTGGGTGTGGTTGAGTCTGCCGGTGCAGATGTTTTTGGTCCGGCCATTAATGTAAACTGCAGTGAGTCTTTTCCGTGGAACCTTGCCCGTGCTGTTGTATTTGTAAAAGCGGCATCTGAGGCAGCGAATATTCCGGTTCACCCCAATGTGGGTATGGGCGTATGCGGCGTTCCCATGTTTGAGTTGACACCCGTTGATTGTGTGACCCGTGTTTCCAAAGCAATGGTGGAGATCGGTAAAGCGGATGGGTTGTAGATAGGCACAGGCGATCCTTTTGGAATGGCAACAGCTCATGTAATGGCCTCAGGAATTGGAGGCATGCGGACTGCCGGAGATCTGGTGTCCTGGATGCAAATGGCCAGGAAAATGAGAATAAATGAAGCCAAACAGTATGTAGCAGATAAGTTGGGTATAGCCGTAATTGATCTGGCCAATGAAGAAATTATGAGAGAGATAAGAGAAGATCTCGATATCGGCCTCATAACTGCCATGGCTGGAACAGCAAAGGGTATAGCCGCCAAGAAAAGAATTGCTGAACTGCTGGAGATAACAATCCCATCAGTAGAGATGTTTAAAGATAAAATGAATTTATAATTTAATTGTCCGGAAATGTATGAGGATTGATTAATGGAAACAATTAAAAACGCAACATCGCCACAAAGTGATTTAGTGGTGAAGAACAAAAAGAAATTTAATGTGGAGGTGCCTCTCTATATGGGGCCCATCTCCTTTCTACTTGTCGGGTTTGTTTTTGCACCACTCCTGATTATTTTATTTTTCAGTTTCCTGAAAACAGGACTTTATGGTGAGATTGTTTATGAATTCACCATGGGGAATATTAAGGAGATTCTGACCGGTGGTTCCGGTATTGTTTTCCTAAACTCTTTTTACCTAGCTGTTCAAACAACGATACTTTGCCTTTTATTAGGCTACCCGTTGGCTTATTATATTGCTCGTTATGGAGGGAAATGGAAGGTTTTACTGATTTCCATGATTGTTGTTCCCTCCTGGGTGGCCTATCTCATCAGGTTGTATGCGTTCAAAACAATTACAGGTACCAATGGAATTATCAATAACTTCCTTATGGACTGGGGCTTGATTTCAGAACCCCTTACCATGCTCTATACGCCTGGTGTTGTTATGGTTGGGCTGGTATATACCTGGCTTCCATTTATGGTTTTACCGCTTCATGCTGCTATGGAAGGAATGGAACCCTCGTTGTTGGAAGCAGCCACGGACCTGGGTGCCCATCCGGTTCGTCGGTTTTTCAGGATAACACTACCGCTTTCCAGGGGCGGCGCTATTGCCGGATCTATTCTTGTATTTATTCCCACTATGGGTGACTGGCTGGTGCCTGCACTTCTCGGTGGATCCAAGGTGATGATGGTCGGTAACCTGGTTGCTCAAAAATTTACAATTGCAGGTAATATTCCATCCGGGTCGAGTCTTGCCATTATGCTGGCAGCCACACTGATTTTGATTTTATATCTCGCTATTAAATGGGGCGGTAAGGAAGCAATGGAGAAATTGGTATGAAGCGAAAAAAAATTGCACCAAAAATATTGGCAGGACTCTCTTTCCTTGTTTATTTTTTTCTGTGGGCGCCGGTTATCGTCATCATTATTTTTTCCTTCAGCGCAAACAGGTACGGCGTGAGCTGGGATGGTTTTACCATGAAATGGTATGCGGATCTTGTTCAAAATGCAGCTGTAAAAGATGCCTTGATACGAAGTACGATAATTGCCCTTGTAACAGTAGTGGTTTCTACATTAATTGGAACCTTAACCGCTTACGGCCTGTTCAAGCTTCACTTCAAGGGAAAACATTTTCTCAGGACATCAACATTACTACCCATCGTAATGCCTGAGGTTGTTACCGGTGCCGCACTCCTGGTATTTTTTACAAGATTCCTGAATCTTCCCTTAGGTTATCCCAGTATAATAATAGCTCATATTGTATTCAGTACGCCATTGGCTGTATTTGTTATTCTTGGAAGGATGCAGAGAATTGACTGGGCATGGGAAGAAGCTGCCATGGACTTGGGTGCCAACCGATTCCGAACATTTACACGCGTTATCGGGCCGCAGTTGATGCCCGCGATTATGGCTGCAGCGGTACTTATTTTTCCATGGTCCTTTGATGATTTTGTCATTACTTATTTTGTGGCCGGCATCGGTAGTACAACACTGCCGATATACGTATATTCCCAGATGCGATTCGGCGCCACGCCGATCATTAACACAATAGGAACACTTTTTGTTGCCGTTACTATTGGCGCACTCTTTTTGTCACGTGCGATTGAAAAGAAAAATGCGGGACGTTAACCGGTAACTGAATTATGAAGATTTCATTTTCTTTAAATCAAATAGGGAGGGGCTCAGCAACATATTTTTAATGAAAATACATCATGCATTAACAACTACAAAGGGAGGAAGTTAAATGAAAAAATCAAGTTTGACAAAGAATGGATTAATCCTGATGATGGCCGTAAGTTTTATCCTGGGAGTTCTGGCCGGACCATTGAATGCAGCGTCCAAATATAAGGATTATCCAGTTCCCAAGGCGTGTTTGGATGCGGTGAAAAAAGAAGGTAGCAAGTTATATGTTTATAATTGGGCCGAATGGTGGCCTCAGGAGCTGTTTGATGACTTTTCCAAAGAATTTGGTGTAGAGGTAATATTCGATTATTATGCAGATACTGAAGAGGTGGTGGCCAAGTTCAAACTTAATCCCAAAGCGCCATATGATGTCGTACTGGGTTGCAGTCCTTTCAATGTAATGGTGTTAAAACCAATGGGTATCGTATCAAAACTTAACTATGACTGGCTTCCCAATGTAAAAGAATATATGATTGAAGGTTATACAAAAAGAGCGTTTGATCCGGGTAACCATTACCAGATCCCTGATTCCGGTTATGCAACACTGTGGGCCTATAATTCAGATAAAGTAGATGATTCAGTCCCGGGTTTTCATACCTGGAAATTTTTGTTTGAAAATGAAAAATATGCCGGCAGAATTACCATGCTCGATAATATGTATGACGTAACTGGCGCGGCATTAAAGTCTCTTGGTTATTCCTGGACTTCCGATAATGAAGCAGAGCTGATGGAAGCAAAAGCTTTAATACTGAAACAGAAACCAAGGGTTATGGCGTATGACTCCTGGCCGAGACGTGCACAGGTAGAAGGGGAGGCATGGCTTTCAGGTACATGGGATGGTGATGCATGGCTGGTTCATAACGAGGATGTACCTGCGCTGAAAGCCGTATTGCCGGAAGAAGGTACGCTTATTTCTGCAAATACGGACTTTATCCCAACCGGCGCAAAACACCCGGCTGCAGCTCATCTGTTTCTGAATTATCTCTATCGTCCGGAAGTTAATGCACTGCTCATCGAGACAATCGGCTATCCGCCGGCACATAAGCATACAATGGAGTTTATGTCGGATGAAATGAAAGCATGGCCCGGATTTATTTTACCTGAAGGATACATGGAAAAATGCGATTCGGATGATGAAAGAATGGTTACTGGTCGGGGTAAAGAGATAAGATTACAAATCTGGGAAGAATTGAAAAGATAATATGTCATAGTCTTAAGGAGGAGATGGCAGCCAATGCGGCTATCTTCTCCTTAAACATAATTTAAACTGATTAATGAAATAAGTGTTACGGGCTTTCCGATTGAGACTGACCCGTGTGAGAGGAAGGACACCAAATGTCTGCAGAAAGTTATGAAAACGAATATGGCAATGCAAAAAACGCTTTGGAACTCAAAAATATTACCAAAAGGTTTGGTGACCTGGTTGCTGTGAGTAACATCAGTCTTGAGATCAAAGAGGGTGAAATATTTTCTTTTTTGGGACCAAGCGGTTGTGGAAAAACCACACTGCTTCGGTGTATTGCAGGCCTCGAGGATGCTGATGAAGGACAAGTTCTGATCGGTGGTGAAGTCGTTAATCAGATTCCACCGTATAAACGAAATTGTAGTATTGTTTTTCAGCAGCATGCCCTTTTCCCGCATATGAGCGTATTTGATAATATTGCGTTCGGGCTGGTCGAACATAAAGTGCCTAAAGCGGAGATCAAAATGCGTGTTAATGATCTTGTCGATATGGTAAACCTCAACGGGATGGAAAGTCGTTGGCCTCATCAGTTAAGCGGCGGTCAGCAGCAGCGTGTTGCGCTTGCACGGTCACTGGTTTTACGACCGGCTATCTTGCTTTTGGACGAACCATTGGCAGCCCTTGACAGGAAGCTTCGGAAAGAGATGCAGACTGAGCTGAAGCGTATCCAGAAGGAAGTGGGTACAACATTCATGAATGTCACCCATGACCAGAAAGAGGCACTCAGCCTGTCAGACCGTATTGCCGTTATAAAAGATGGAAAAATTATTCAATTAGGTACACCTGAAGAGATTTATGAAAGCCCCAGAACCACATTTGTTGCCGACTTTATGGGCGCCTCCAATATCTTTTCCGGAAAGGCCGACGTAAACGGTGATAATAATATTCTCTTCCGTGGTGATATCGGCCTTGAAATATTACTTCCGAATAATGACAAATTAGAAGCAAAAGAGATTAAAGGTATTTCCATACATCCGGAAGTTATTGGCATTGCTTTGGAAGAGAGTGAGATTAAGGCGCTGGATTCCTGGCATACTGTTTTTAAGGGACGCATAACAGAAGCATTCTACCAGGGTGATTTCAGCGAACTGACAGTTAAGCTTAATGAATCCGACATTGAACTTGCCATCCATCTGGGTCGAGGTATTGCTCATGACAAGGAAATTGTAAGTGGCCAAGACGTCATGGTACACTGGAAGTGGGAGCATAATAACATTCTTTATTCATGATAAGGTTAACTATAGCTTATCTCAAAAAGGCACCTAAATTGATATGGTGATATGGTGTTGCAGCTTAAAGTGATTACACACCGGTTTTAGGTCCGATCCATATTTTTGAAACAGGTCATAAGAAGTGGAGTTAAAAAATGTCGATAAAACAATTAAAAAATGCAACAAATATACCTACGGAAGATTTGCTTGATTGGGGAACACCCAAAACTATTGGTGAACCGGTATGCCATTTAAAAGGTATTCAGATAATTGAAAATGAAGATGGCTCCGAAGGTGGTATCTGGGAATGTACACCGGGAAAGTTTATTCGGGAAGTAATGACGGCAGAGCTTACAACCTTTTTAACCGGGCATGCTATTTTTCATCCTGAAGACGGTGATCCTATAGAGATTAAAGCCGGGGATGTACTTTTTTTTCCGGAGAATAGTAAAGGCACATGGGAAATTTTAGAAACTGTCAGAAAGGCTTATCTCTGTTATAATTTTAACAAATAACAAAGATTATCCGGAATCGTTGTACTAATCTGCCCGGATCCGATTTCATAGAGGGTGCAAATACGGCAAACTTTACAATACTTGAATGTAAGAAAGTATAGCTCCTGTGAAGCATGCCAACGTACGCCTGAAACACCAGAAAGCTTTCTCAAAAAATCTATTGGAGAGAAGTTGGGCCCGGCTCAAATTTCCGGTAATCAGCTTCTAAACAGCACGTTAAATAGTATTCTATAAAACCAACTTATATAAATTAGCTGGAGCTGATATGAAACTCAACCATTGTGCAAATCGTATTACAAAAGGGAATATCCAGCTGGTGCAAAAACTGTTTGTTGAAGAACTTAAATTTAGACTTCTCAGGGGACTGCCGGAAGAGATCTGGCTGCGCCAGGGAAACGCGAATGTTGACATTCAGTTTTGTGAAAGTGATGCAAACGCTTCTTCTGATAACGATAAGCAAAATTCACATATCGCTTTTACAAGCGATAAACCCGAAGAAGAACTCGAAAAACTGTCGGCATGGTTTAAAAATCGTGGTTTCGAAACAACAATCGGATCATGGTCTGATAAGGAGTTTTATCTGGATGTTCCTGAAGTTTTTCTCGATTTTTCAATAGAAGTAATGTACCCGGATATAGCTGATTATGACATGTAAATATGCTCTGTATACCGGATATGAGTTTTCTGTTTATATATCCGGTATATTATGGAGGATTATCAGATGAGCAGTAATGTTTATGAACGGCTTGCAGATGCATTGGGCAGACTCCCCAACGGTTTTGCGCGAACACCATCTAATGTTGAATGCGTAATGCTCGAATTAATGTACACTGAAGAAGAAGCTGCCCTGGCGTCCCTGATGACGGAGCATCTGGAATCAGCTGATATAATAGCCGAACGGGCCGGCCTGTCTGCCAGGAAAGTAAGGCTGCAACTTATCAACATGGCTAAAAAGCACCTGGTATGGTTAGATACCTGCGAGTTTAGTATTGACTATGACCATGAAAAACTTATCAATTCAGAGAATCCTCTTTTCAGGCTTCCTCCTTTCATAATCGGATTACTGGAAAATTATATGGATGTTCATGGTGATCATGAGTTCGTCCATCTTTTTGAAGCTTACATGGCCGATGGCGGGGCTGTCGGTATTATGAAACCTTCCCCGTCTATCCATCGGGTTATACCTTCGCAGGATACTGTAAAACGGGAATGGGTACTACCCTATGATGATGTCAAAAACATACTTTTGAAAGCAAATACATTTCATATTTATGACTGTACCTGCCGGTCGATAAAAGATCGTGTCGGGCGGAAGTGTGACTTCCCCGTGCAGAACTGCCTTTATTTTTCTTCAATTGATCATGCTCATGATGATGATCCTGATTACTGTAAAGTATCTCGTGAGGATGCACTGAAAATTCTTAATGAGGCCGAAACGCTTGGCCTTGTTCATACTGTCAGTAATGTGATGAAAGGTGTCGGCTATATATGCAACTGCTGCGGCTGTTGCTGCACGATCTTGCGGGGAATTAATGAGTGGGGCATCGAAAATTCCGTTGCTGCAGCAAATTACTACTCCGTTATTGATGGAGAGGTATGTACTCAATGCGGTATATGCGTTGATCGATGCCAGGTTAATGCAATTTCGGATGATAAAGTATCTGTACCGCTTGTAGATCTGAAAAAGTGTATTGGATGTGGTCTTTGTGTTAGCGGTTGCCCGGTAGAAGCAGTAAAGCTTATTAGAAAGCCTGAAGATGATATTATTCATCCGCCGGAAGATTTTAAAAATTGGGAAAGTGCACGCAAGGCCGACAATGATTAAATAGTCATAAATGTTAGGTATATAAAGAAACGGAAATAGAAGCGTATCTGTTCAGCGATGGTGACCATTATTAATTTTCTGTTTTTATGTAGTAAAGATATTAACAACTGTTTATGAGTATAAAATTAATGCTGTGTGCTTATTGTCAGGATAAGGTTTGCTTTAACGTTTATAAAGATGTTTGATAGTTTGGTAATATAACAGGTATAATGAATGATAACATTTGAAGCGTTAATAAAAGCGAACAATTTTGCAGCGGCTGAAAAAGTGTTTTTGAAAGATGCGGAGCAGCTGTTAAAAGACGGCAGATATAAAATTATTCGCCGTTTTGTAGAATCCTTTCCGGATGCCTGCCGGCAGGGCAGGCCGCTTTTTTCTTTTTATCACTGTATTTCTACACATTTGATAGAACCATTTACAACGCGTAAAATATTTTTTGAATTAATTGAAATATTTAATGAGCAGAAGTCATACGACCGGATTGCGACAATTTATTCAAATCTGCTGATTAACTACCTGTATTATGAGGAGTGTAATGAAAAGCTGGTAGTGCTTATCCAAAAGGCCCGACAGTTTATTGAAAAACATGAAACTGATCTGGCCCGGGGGCCCTTCAAGATTTTAAATATCTGGATACAATTGGGAAAGTGGTGGATATTTCTTGAATATGACCGTGCCTTTGAGATCGCCATACAGGCAGAAGAGATTGCACTTGAATATAAAGATGAAGTGGCATTGATTTTTTCACGGATCGCCATGGGGCGAATGTATCTTGAGTTTGGCAAGTTTAATAAAGCACTGGCACAATATGAAAAGGCAGAACGTGTTATAACAAAAAGTCAGCTCCATCACGTATATGAGCCCTTTCTCTTAAAATTAAAAGCAAATGCAAATCTTTACCTGAGGGCAATACCTGAAGCAAAAAAGGAGATGGAAAAGGGAATCGCTCTTTTGGATAAAGGTTCGGCATTATATTACCATTTGATCCTTATTGACCTGTTTTGTTGTTTTTATAATAAAGAGTTGGACGCATGTGAATCGGTTATAGATAAAATTTTATATGACTATCCTGATCAGGATTCCGATTTCAGAATTTATGTAATGCTTTTCGGCCAACTGCTTTTTGCATACCTGAGTGAAGATAAGGTTAAAACCGAATATTACTGTAGTCGGCTAAACCGGAATGAAAACAGTAAATATTATCTGTATGATTATCCGAACGCTTATTTACACACAGCTGAAGCAAATCTGTTCACCGGTAATTTTTCAAAATCTTTGGATATACTCGATAATTTAATCAATGAAGCACCTGAAAGCAGGTTTCCGCATGCGCTTGCATCTGCATATGCATTGAAGGGATTACTGTATGACCGGCTAAACGATAAGGAACGTTCTTCTGAATGGTTTGATTTGATGAAGCGGACACTGATCACAAATGAAATTGAAGAACTTGAGATTATAGATATTTCGGTTTTAAAAGAAATTGCTGATAAATCTAACGGTAATGCTGTTAAAAATTTTGTAAAAAATTTTTATAGCGGACAGCATCACCCTAAAAAAATGAAGATGCCATCTTGTAAAATAGGAGCCAACGCGGAAACCGCCTCGAAATTCCATGCCATAAAACTTTATGCAATGGGGAATCTGAAAATTGTTGTGGACGGCAAACGACTTTTACCAAATCAACTGGAGCGCCAGAAAAAACTCCTCATGTTATTAAAGCTCATTATCGTATTTCGCGATCGGGGACTCCCAAAAGAAGTCGTTTGTGATACGTTATGGAAAGGATATTCTGCCGAATCAGCACGCAACAATTTAAATATGATTTTGTCACGTATACGAAAATTATTTGGTGTGCATCATGTGTTTATTTCATCTGAGACAGATTGTATTCGATTAAATAAAGATAAATACTGGCTTGATGCGGATGAGTTTAAAAAAAAATACCATCAAGGTGAACGGCATTTTAAACTGGGAAATTTTCAGGATGCATTATCTGATTTTGGAGCGGCTATCAGCCTTTATCAGGATGATTTTCTGGCGAAGGATTTAAGTACTGAAAGTATCAATGAAGCACGGGAAAATCTTAAAAGAAAACAGATACAAAGTTTGTTTAAGTCTACCAAACTGTATCTGGACAGTGAGGATTATCAAAATGCTCATCAGTGTGCCGATAAAATGATTTCTGCTGATCCATATTGTGAATCATGTTATCGTTTGCTATTTATCGCAACCGTATTTTCAGGCAAGAGAAGTGCTTTGATACAGCTTTATAATAAGTTACGGGAGAAGCTTCATACGGACCTTGCGGTCGAGCCCGAAGTACAAACCCAGGAGTTAATGAAACGGCTTATTCAGGGTACCATTCCATCACGGCGGATGTGGGAATGTGAAGTATTTCTTTAAAAAATCAGGCGGAAATAACGGTGGAGAAAAAGAAAACGGCTTAAAGGTATTTTTAATATATGGAACAATACTCAAAAAAATTAGGATCAATCGAAAAGGCATTGGCTACACTGCTTTCATTTCAGGGTGAAAAACAAAATTGGGGTGTCAGAGAATTAAGCACACATACAGGTCTAAACCCTGCAACCGTATGCCGAATACTCAAAATATTGGAAAATTATGAATTTATCGAACAAAATGCTCAAAACAAAAAGTATCATCTTGGAAATAGTATTCACAGATTTACTAATCCGCTTCAAAATGCAGGCTTAATAGCGGATGCAGCGCGACCTTATATGAAACGGCTCTTATTTCAAACCCAGGAAACGGTTCATCTCAATGTCATAGAAAAAATGAGTCGTGTCTGTGTTGAAAAATTTGAATCAACACAAAAACTGAAAGTGAGCATAGCAATTGGCGACCGTTTTCCTCTTCATATTGATGCAACCTCCAGATGCCTTTTAGCCTTTTCCTCATCTGACTTTATTGAAGATTATTTAAATTATATAAAGCAAACTCCTTTTATCAAAACCGCAGCATCAAATATTCCAAAACTCAGAATCGAGCTGAAGACCATAAAAACACAGGGATATGCAAGCAGTTTGTGTGAACACACACCCGGGTTCGGTGTGATCAGCGCACCAATGATTAATCATAAAGGTACTGTGGTTGCCGCAATGAGCCTTGCCGTGCCTGAAATCAGATTCAGCAATAACGATCACCTCAGCCACTGCAAACAAAAACTTATTGAGGCGGCGAGTTCTGTTCGATAATAACATTTTAAGTAAAAGCCGTCGAAAAGTAATATTATGATAGACAATTCGGGAGGTCATATGGATAATCAAACTTTTGATGATATCATTATGCCTGAAAAGGAAATTTCAAAACGGATTTCAAATATCAGAAAAAAAATGGCTGAAAAAAATATCGATGTGATGATCATCTTTTCAGGACCCGGTAGCTTAAGGTATGGACAGCGTGGCCATGTGCTGTATCTTTCCGGTTATGAACCATATTTTGGTGATTGCATGATGATATTGCCCGGAGATGATAAATATGAGCCGTTACTTGAGACGGATTCAGCAGACTATTTTCCTGAAAATCGTACCTGGATAAAAAACAGGGTCAAAACCGGTGATCATATCAAGGCTATAAAAGACTACTTATCGAATACCGGTTTTATAAATGACAGGATAGGTATTGCCGGCGAATATTCTGTCAGCCCGGCCTTTTATCTCCGTATGGTTGAACAGCTTAAGCCGTCAGAAATTGTACCGGCTTCGGATATTCTTGAGTCAGAGCGAGCTGTCAAGTCTGAATTTGAAGTAAACTGCATGAAAAAGGCTGCCGATATTGCGGCAAAAGGGTTTGAAGCAGCAGCCAATTTTATTAAATCCGGGGTTAAAGAATCTGATATTGTTGGAGAGGTGGAAAGGGTTTGCAGAAAACACGGCGCACAATTTTTCCCCCATTCTACGATGGTAAGTTCCGGTAATGATGAGGTTCACCTCAGCAACTGGTGGAATTGCGGTCGCAGAGTGCTGAAAGACGGAGACCCGGTACTGATGGATTTTGGAACCATGTATAGTGGTTACTGTTGTGATCTCTGCCGGCCATATGTTATCGGAAAAGCATCGGTTAAACAAAAAGACGTCTTAAACGTTTTACTGGACGCACACTATGCTGCTGCTGAAGCTGCAAAACCCGGTGTTATGACATCGGAAGTAGATGCGGCATGCAATAAGGTGCTTACCGCTGCATGGGGCGATCAGGAATGGTGGGGTGTTGGCCATGGTGTTGGTCTTGAAGTACATGAGTGGCCGTTTGTCGGATACCATCATATTGTTGACGATGAGGCGTACAAAGATGTCCCGCTTGAAGAAAATATGGTGATTTCACTTGAACCGACAATTTATTTTTCAGATACCGGAGATATTCAGATTGAGGACCAGTTTTTGGTAACAAAGGCTGGGGGGGTGCGATTGAATGATATTCCGCATAAGATTTTTGAGGTGTGAGGAAGGTATGATGAGTTTTACTTTAAGGAGGCAACATGACTGATCCCAAAGGACTTATGGCTAAAGATTTTAAATTTAACGGCATAGACAAATTTGTTCCGGGCTGCCGGTACTCAGAAATTATGGATGCTGAAGGTTTTGGCGGGTTTGGGTTGTATTTTATGCCGCCGGGCGCACAAACAACTGTATTTTCACTTGAGAGTGAAGATGATGGCACAGCCGATGAGTACTATGGTCCCTGTTTTGAGTTTTATTTTCTTCTTTCCGGTGAAATAACGATGTACTGGGGGAAAGATGCGGCTAAACTAAAAAAAGGCGAAGGAAATGAAATCCTTCTCAAAGCAGGTGACTTTGGTTGCTGGGAAAAAGAGTGGAAGTTTGCGGCAAAAAATACCGGAGAGCTGCCGGTCACCTTTTTTTGGGGACTGGGTGAACCGCCTGAGGGAATTGTTGAAAGACTGCCGGACATTTGATGTGAAAAAAACCGCTGGATATAAATATGGCCGACGGCTTATTTTATATAGTTATTATTCGTCTTCTGTTTTTAAAAGCAGATCCCAGGCATAAGTTTCCTTGTACTCTTCCGTATAGAAGACCTGATCAATTTTCTGAATACCTTTAATTTTATTAAGTTTGGCCATGAAGATATTGTAATCTTCAAAAGACTGAACAACGAATTCCAATTGGATATTCATTGATCCGCCGACAATTCGCGTCAGGTACCACACCTCATTAAATTTTTTCAATTTGGTAATAATTTGATCTGATTTTTCGATATCCGCCCTTATACGCATATTTCCAGAAACGCTGTAACCCATAAAAGGAAGATTCAATACCGCAGCAATAATAATAATTTTTTCACTTACCAGGCGACTCAGGCGTTTGCGGATGGTACCCTCAGTTACACCAAGATCTTTTGCAATCTCAGTGTTGGAGAGACGGCCATTTTTTTGAAGAAGTTTTATAATTCTCTTGTCAATATCATCAATAAGTTTTTTCATCTCTAAGTCCTTTAAGGCAGGTTTATTTACAAACGTATCTCAATGTTGACCATATTGCAAGCACATAGCTTATTGTATAAGATGAAAAAATACTAAAATCGGAAATTTTTTGAGAGACAACACGGTGAAAACATCAATCGTTCGCCCTTATTTTTTGTTATCAGATATATCGTATTTTTTAATCGTTTTAAAAAGCATAAATCGTAATTAAATAGAATTTTTAATACTAAAAACGTAGATATAGATTGACATTATATTTTATTACGAATAATGTAAGTATAAAAGATGTGTTGGGCCTTATCACTAATAGTGTTCTTTACTACTGTCACAAATGAAAAGTATATGTATCCGTCAAAAAAAGGAGTATTGATATGGCAATTGTGAAAATAGCAGTAACCCAGATGAAATGTTCAGATAATATAAAAGTGAATGTAGATAAAGCGGAAATACTTATACGAAAATCTGCAAAAGCCGGTGCACATATTATTTTACTTCAGGAACTGTTTATGACGCCATACTTTTGTCAGGACATTGACCCTGAATATCTGAATTATGCTGAAGAAGCTGATAACCATCCGGTGCTTGCAAGAATGGCAGGTCTTGCAAAAGAGTTATCGGTTGTTTTACCGATCAGTTTTTTTGAAAAAGCCAATCGTGCATATTTTAACTCGTTAATGATGATCGATGCAGATGGGAAAAGCCTTGGTCTCTACAGGAAAACACATATTCCTGATCATCCGAAATATTATGAAAAATTTTATTTTAATCCTGGTGATACCGGTTTCAAAGTTTTTAAAACACAGTATGGTAAAATAGGAATCGGCATTTGCTGGGACCAGTGGTTTCCTGAAAGTGCAAGAATATTGTCATTGATGGGGGCCGACGTAATATTTTATCCAACCGCAATAGGCGCAGACGTTGAAAATTTTCAGGAAAGACTATCGCGTCAATGGCAACGGGTCATGCAAGGGCATGCGGCTGCTAATATCGTTCCTGTTTGTGCCGCTAACCGTATTGGAGAAGAGCAGGGGCATAATGGCAGTATGACTTTTTTCGGCAGCTCTTTTATTGCCAACGAAATAGGTGAAAAGACTGCTGAAGCCGGTTATTCGGAAGAAAAAATTCTGACTGCTGACTTTGATTTTCAAGAGATAGAGCAGGTTCGGAAAATGTATGAATTTTTCAGAGACAGACGACCTTCATCATATCAACCGCTGATGACGTTAGACGGGAATAAATCCGGGATATTTTGACTATAACGATCAATTCGAAGTTTTTTATAAAGGGGGGCAGATGGAATATACAATTAAAGTAAGTGTTCTGATAATGATAATAGTTGTTTCAGGACTGGTTTCATTTTTTGGATGTGCAACAACTTCAAATGAAGTTAAGGAGGTACGAGATATCTCATCAACCCGAATACCTGCAGAGTGGGAACCCCATGCCGCAACATGGTTGCAGTGGCCAACTCAATGGGAACAATCGCTTCGCGAAGATTTTGCCAAAATCTTAAATATTATTCAGAAATATGAACCGGTCGTTATCATAGTTCAGAGCAATAAAATGGAAGAAGAAACCCGTGTGTTCTTACAGGACAGAGGTGTGCCTCTTGACAATATCAGATGGGAAAAAGCGGCTTATGATAACAGCTGGCTGCGTGACAACGGCCCTGTTTATGTGATGGATAAAAACGGAGTGTGGATTCAGGGGTGGCGATTTAATGCATGGGGCGGTCATTTTGATTATGGTTCGATAAAAATACCTTATAAAGATGATGATAAAATACCGGAAGAAATCGCTTCTCTTTTAAACATAAAATATGAAGACAAACGCAAATATATACTGGAACGAGGTAACCTTGAATGTAATGGGAAAGATACGGCCATATTAAACTGGGATTGCCAGCAGGACCGTAATCCGAAGTGGACAATGGAAGAGGCCACGCTACTTTTAAAAGAGAGCCTTGGTGTTTCCAGAATTATCTGGACACACGGCTATTCAGAGCTGGATGGCACCATTGGACATATTGACGGCGTTTTAAGGTTTGTAAGTGAAGATACCGTTGTTATTGCCCGTTCCCTTGATCCTGATGACCCTGATTCCAAAATATTTGAAAATGCGGCAACCGCCGTTCAGGATGCCGGTTTTAAAGTCATCTTTATCGATATCCCGGGGACTATCCCTTACAAAGGGTATGATATGCCGGCCATTTATACAAACTGGCTGGTGGGTAACGGTTTTGTTGCTGCTCAGGGTTTTGGTGTTTCCAAGTGGGATAACCGTACAAAGGAAATTTTGAAATCTCTTTTCCCGGATCGGAATATTCATATGATTACAACAAATGAACTCTGGTTTAATGGTGGCGGCATTCATTGTGTCACCAATGATCAGCCTGTTTTTAACCGGTAGTGAGAAGGATGCGTTTAAATCAAAATTAATAACCTGTTTCTTGGGTCAGGCTGCGTTGCATAATGATTCAATATTTTGAATGATAGGTGTCGACACATTTTTAAAGACAGGTTGTTGCTAACACATAAAATAGATTAGTATCTGTTCATGATGTTCGCAACGTGGCGGCATTCACTTGCCACTCTCCTCAAAAAGAGCGTATCTTCAAAAAAGGTACGCTCTTTTTTTTCATTGCATTCCACTTTCAGTGTGACATAGTTATTGCGAATTTATATAAGGTCGGCTGAATGGTATTAAGTGTCTAATATAAAAGGTAAAGCTTTGTTATGATTGCTGTTGTGTTTTCATTGCTGACATGTTTGGCTTGGGGTGGCTCCGAGTTCCTGGGCGGGATGAAGAGCCGGTCCGTACCCGTTCTTATAATGCTTTTAATTATAGAAGTTTCCGGTATGATTGTTGTTGTTCCAGCGCTGCTTCTTTACGGTGGCAGTATACTGGATGTCAGACATTTTATGTTTGCGATTGCAGCAGGATGTGTCGGTATTACCGGGCTGGGTTGTGTGTTTAGGGGAATGGCGGTTGGGTCAATTGGTGTTATTTCACTGATCAGTTCAACCAGTGCTGCCATACCGATTTTTTTTGATCTGCTGACAGGAAATCGCCTCAGTTTGTTTCAGTTTTCAGGAATTGGGCTCGTGCTTGCCGGTATTTCCTTTCTTTCAATAGAAAGATTCTCGACAAAAAACAATAAACGGATGACAGCCGGCATCGGGTTTGCAATTTCCGGGGCGGTACTGATCGGTACCTATTTTGTTTTTATCGATATCGCCAGTAATCAGGACCCTTACTGGGCATCATTTATTTTGCGCCTGGCAACCATCGTCCTGGTGGGCTCCCTGCTGGCCATTCGCAGGCCGTCGTACAAGTTAAAAGGATCAGACCTTCCGGTTTTATGTGTTGTCGGTATTCTGGATACCATAGGCGTTATTATTTTTAATGTTGCAACGACCCTCGGGCTGGTAAGTATTGTATCGGTTGTGTCATCTCTCTATCCGGTTGTGGCTATTTTTCTGGCACAGCTATTTTTAAAAGAAAAAATGAGCATGTTTCAAAAAGTTGGCGCTGTAATCGCGTTAGGCGGCGTGGTTATGATTTCAGGTGGTTAATTACGATAAAAGG
This sequence comes from Desulfobacterales bacterium, assembly GCA_021737275.1. Taxonomy (GTDB): domain Bacteria; phylum Desulfobacterota; class Desulfobacteria; order Desulfobacterales; family JAIPEE01; genus JAIPEE01. Next base: position 6,295 of record JAIPEE010000053.1, on the reverse strand, counting down.
AATGTATACATGAAAAAATTATTTCAGGCAGGCATATTATTAATCATGATGTTACTGGTAAGTTCATGCTCAAGATCTGATCTGGATTTACAGGCTGAAGAATACAATAATTTTGTGTCAGAAAAATCGAAGATAATATTCAAACTGGGAAAGGAGATGGGAAATGAATTTCTTCCGTACCTTAAGGGTGAAACGGTTGACGCGATTGTTGTCAGGGCAAAATATGATGAGATAACAGATCATATTGCCGATATTTGTATGGAACTCAGGGATATGAGTATTCCACAATCTGATAAAGTGGCGGATTTTCACAAAGTGCTTATGGCGTACCTTGACCTTGCGGATAAACAGTTTGGCAAGGACTTTGATGAGCTGGTCCGACTGGTTGAAACAGATAATCCTGCCTCTGGTGACGCAACGGCCAAGTTTGTTTCAATTATTCAGAGCACAATGAACGAAGAAGAGATAATGTTGAAAGAGATAAAAGAAGCACAGCGTGAAATGGCTAAAAAACATAAATTCAAGATAACCGCCGGGGAAGAGACTGACGAAGAATAGCTTTTTAAGAAATAAGCGGCAAAAGAGAAGGGGCGCGATATGATTCGCACCCCTTATAACTATGTTCGTACAATTTCCGGATTGTTATTCAGACATCTTTGACATTACATTACCCTGGTTTTCAAGAGCCTGCTGAACTTCCGGACTCATAATATACTGCATGGTCTTCATCATGGCAGGCTCCAGCCTTCCGGAAAGTGCTTCCATTTTCTCTGTCTCCGTTTTCAGTTCATCCGGAGCAACATTCTTACCGGTAAGTTCAGGATACTTTTTGTTCAATTTTTTGATTTCAGGAATCAGTTTTTCCATTGCATCAGTGTAGTTGCTTATTGCCTTTGCAACAGATTCGGCGCTTTCAGCATCTTCCATTTGAGCTGTAAACTTTTCCATGGCTGAAATATGATCATTGTAAACTTTTTTGGCATCATCGTACTTGCCGCCACCGCATGCTGTAAAAGTGATAGCCACAAGTATCATTGCAGCAATAGTCAGTAATTTAGATGTGTTCAAGATATCTCCTTTCAGATTATGCTTCCAGTGTGAGAAAGGGAGCAGGGATTATTATTGGGTAACTGAAACATTACTTGAGGGCGCGAGCCCATTTGTTATTAAATAAATGCCAACTATAACTCTGATAGCACAACTGTATATGCAGATTCAAGGAATCATATGGATACGGCATGAAATTGTTATCTATAACAACCTTTCATCAAATCATTATCCAGCTGTGGTCATAAATCCCTGAATTAAAATAGTGAGCGTATTGGCTTTCGTATGCAGCACCGGGCCAACTTAAAAACATGGTAGCGGTTTTAGAACCTGTCTCAAAGTTCAGACAATTATGATTACGAAAGAATTAAATGTTATTTATAGATTACTAAAACACTTGCCCTGTGGGCTTAATCCAAAGCCAGCTCCTTCCGGCTGGGATTTTTTATCCGGGTTTTAAAAACCGGGAAAAAGTTTGATAAAAATATCAGACAGGTATTGACTGCATTCTCAGGGTTTCTCCGGTCGGGATTAAGATAGAATTCCATCCAAAAACCTGTAATCATAGATGTCAGAGATATGATGATCTGATTCAGACTCATGTTGTGGGAAGTAAAACTGTCATCAGCAATTTGGCGGATCAGGTTTTCCATACTGTTTTCCCATTCACGGTCATGGTTTTTGTTGATTTCAATAAACGTATCACGAGTATGAAATTCAGAACTGAACGCAAACCAGACGATAATTTTTCTAAATTCAATTAACGGTGGGTGTAAAGAAGTTGTAATAATATCAACGAGCTTATCAACCGGTGACAGGGTGGTATCATTTGAGATTTTTCTCCAGGAGGCTTCAAAATCCCGGTACATAAATTTTAGCGTTTCCGTTAAGAGCCGTTCTTTGCTTTCAAAGTGAAAATTACTGATCCCTCTGGAAAAGCCGGCGGTTTTTGCGACTTTGGCAAGGGTTACGCCGGAAAGTCCTTCATGAGCAATCACATCATAAGTGGCCTGAATAAGTTTGTTGCGAGTTAGTTGTTTTTGTTCCGAACGAGTTATTTTACTGTTTTTATTCATTATAATCCTTTAATTTTTTTGTTGACAATACCACTGTACAAGCGTACAGTCAAACAAAATTATACTGGATGAACGTATAGCCAAATTAATTTAAAAGCCAACAGTGCTTTGATTTTAGCAATTATGAAGGTTTCCCGCTGTTGATATGTGGAGATCGTAATATTTCATCTGTTTATACGAATAACGGCTTATTTTATCAGTACTGACTCTGAATCTGTCCTTTTGCGCCGCTGCTTGTCAGCGCCTGCTATTAGAAGGCTGATAGTCGAAAGAATAAGATTCATATTTACATGTGATGACTGAAAATGAAAAATTCTGAATGGGAAAAACTATTTCACTATAAGTTGAACTAAAGGGCCAGTCAGAAAATCCGGGTCGGTGAAAACCAATATGAGAATAACAATTATCCGTATTCGGTTTTCGGATGATAATAACAGTAAATGGACCTGATTAAGGTTTTATCCGGAAAAATAAAAGGAGGGAAAAAATTATGGGAAGTAATACTTCAAGAAAAACAAAAACCAGGGCCTGGTTTGCGGTCTATTTTGTGGTGGTTTTGTCTCCACTGCTGTTTCCACCATTTCTCAAGTCGTTGAACCGAGTGGAACCCTTTATCGGGCCATTCCCGTTTATCATTTTTGTAATGCTTCTGGTGTCGATGCTGGTGAGTGCTGGATTATTTGTATTGTATAAAATTGAAGAAAAGAGAGGAGACCTGTTATGAAGGCATTTGCTTCTATTTTCATCGTTTTAATATATTTCGTTTTGCTGGCACTTGCCGTTATGCGTTGGGGAAAATCTAAAAATACATCACTGGAAGAGTTTGTCGTCAGTGGCAGGGATACTCCGTGGTGGTTGATGCTGTTCACGGTGCTCGGAACCTGGTTTGTGGGTTCAACATATACGGCATTTTTCGGGTGGGCTGTATTTGAAGGCGCCATTGTCTATTATTTAGGTATTTACAGCATTATGGGTCTTGTCGTTTATTACTTTATCGCGCCAAAAGTATGGGTCTGGGGTAAGGTTCACAAGTTATATAACTTACCGGATTATATCCTGCTGCGTTATAATGACAAGGGGCTTTATTTTATTATCATGCTTGCTGTCGCTTTTCTTTTGAGCTGGCCTTGGCAGGTTCTGGCGCTGAAAACATTCGGTTATGTGGTGCTAAAACTTTCCTATGACACCATACCCATGCCTGTCGGCATCGGTATTTTTGGTGCAGTTATCGCTTTTTACTGTATTTACGGTGGGATGCGCAGTGTTGTCATGACGGACTTTATACAGGGCATTATATGTACAATTGTGGTTCTTGGGGGAATCTATGCTGTTTTACAATCTAAATTTGGTGGCATCGGTCCCATGTACCAGCAGGTTTTTGAGTTTAACCCTGACCTACTTAAGATTAGTGCACCAAACTATTTTATCGGAATAAGTATAGCCAGTGCACTTGGCGCATATTGCTGGCCTGAGATTTTTAATCGAATTTTCCTGTCCAGGAGTGCAAAAGATGTAAAAGTAGTTGCGAAATTTGCACCTGTCATCTGTATATTGCTGGTTGCCCTGGTTGTTTCGATGGCAATCGGAGGTGCTTTACTTCCAAGTATTACCGCTGATCTGGCTTCTGCAGAATCTGGCTTTCTGATTATGTTTGAAGAGTTTGGTGGGCCGATCATGCTGGCTTTTGCAGCTATAGTTATTATTGCTGCTGAAATGTCATCCGTTGATTCTCAGTTAACGGTTATGGGGACAATTTTTGCCAAGAACATTGTGGGAACATTAAAAAAAGATGGCCTGAGCGATAAGAAAACTGTATCTGTTTCTCGCTGGTTTATTCTAATTTATATGGCGTTAATCTGGTATCTGTCTATTGGAGACACAGGCGCTTTGTACAAATATGCCGTAATCAGTTATGAATTCCTGGCCACCCTTTTTCCGGCGATTATTATTGGTATCTTATGGCGAAGGGGAAATGCAATGGCAAGCTGGGTGAGTATTATTGGCGGATGGGCTGTTTGTTCAATATTACAGCTCTGGCCGGAACTTCAGGGATCTTTTGGTGGATTCGGAGCAGGCTTTACCGGAGCAGTTACTGCCATAATTATTTATTTCATCGTGGGCTTTGTTTCAGCTGAAGATACACGAATCAGCGATTTGTTTGAAGAAGTGGACGCATTTAAGGAATCCTGATCGAAACAGTATGAGGGCCGGGTGTCTTGCGCCCGGCTTTTAAGAAATGATAAGTGTTCAAGCCGGTTTGGAATGCAACTGATTTTTTAAAGCGTGCTGGAAGGAAGTGAAATATGTCCGAAAACTTTGATCTTATTATCGAAGGAAATCTTCTGACAATGACCGACGACCAGCCGGTTGTTGAAGCCGTTGGTATAAAAAACGGCATGATTTCAGCTATCGGAAATACCGATGAGATAGCTAAAGGCGCCGGAGAAAAAACCCGCTATCTCCGGTTGAAGGATAAAACCATTTTGCCGGGGCTTATTGACGCTCACATGCATCCGAGCCATGTCGGGTCATTGTTACTGAATATTGATCTTACCGAAGCAACGTCGGTTGGTAAGATATTACAAAAAATTAAGGAAAAGGCTTCAAAGACTCCGGCTGGTGAACTTGTGCTGGCCCAGAATTTTAACTATCAAGTCGTTGCCGAAAAGCGTTTGCCTTCACTGGAGGAGCTGAACAGTATTTCCCGGGAGCACCCTATTGTGGTGGTTGTTTATGATGTTCATTCCGCCATGTTAAATTCTCGGGCATTGGAAATGCTTGATATCTCGAAGGATGAAAAAGGCTATATAAAGTATGCTGATGGTAAACCAACGGGGTTACTGGAAGATCCGGTTATTACAAAGGTTCTTAAGCAGATTCAACCTAAAAGTGAAGCGGATGTTATGCCGACAATTCAGGCGGCCGCTCAGGAAGCATTGAAGGCTGGTATTACGACGCTCCACATGAAAGATAGTCTGCCGATCATAAATATTGTTTTAAAAAATGAGGCGGATATTCCCGTACGGGTTAAACCCGTAATCATGTTCAATCCGGAAGACCTTGATATACTTCCGGAAATATTAAACGGAGAGCAGTTGCAGTCACGCGCGGTGATCGCATTTTTTGCAGACGGTGCGCCGGATAGTAAAACAGCGGCATTTTTTGAACCGTATCCGGATGATCCGTCCAATTTCGGAATGCTTTACTATACAAGTGAGGGTCTTGAAAAATGTGTTGCGATGGCACATAACGCCGGGTTTCAGGTATCGGTCCATGCCTGCGGGTCCCGGGCCAATGAGCAGGTTATAAAAACTTATGAAAAAGTGTTGAAACAATATCCACGAGATGATCACCGGCACCGGATTGAACATCTGGAAAGACCGTACCGGGACCAGACCCGGCGGATCGTATTGGCCGGAATTACATTATGTATGCAGCCCATGTTTCTCTTTTTTTCCGGTGAAGAGACCTTTCAAAATGAAACCAACTACTGGGGAAGTGAGGCAACAAGCCGCTGGAAACCTTTTCGGTCTATTATTGATGCCGGTGGCTTGATAGCAGGCGGTTCCGATGCACCGGTTACCCGGATGTCACCCCTTAAGGGGATTTCTGCCTGTGTTAATCATCCCAATGCAGCGGAGCGCATAACTATTTTTGAAGCACTAAAGATGTTTACTGTCAATGCTGCAAAAATTGGATTTGAGGAAAATATAAAAGGAAGTATTGAGCCGGAAAAACTGGCTGATTTTGTAGTTTTATCTGAAAACCCGTTTGGTATAGAGCAGGACAAGATTGGTGATATAAAGGTTGAGATGACTATTGTCGGTGGTGAAATAAAATTTAAAGCGGATTAACGGGTATCCACTGTACACGTTGAAATTTAAATATTTAAATTATGGGATTTTCCGGGCCTTCCAAAATGAAATTTAGCCCCTATGGATTTTTTCTCCACCCCTTCCCGGAAAATCCCATACAATTATTTTATTAAAAGTCTTTGTCCAAACGGTTTGCCTGATAATAATTCTTTTCCATATTTAACTATAGTTTAGAGTTTCATAACACATTTGCTCTTTGAAAAATTACAAGAAATGTAAAAAATATTGTAGAAAGTACTTGACATCATAGCGGATTCGCGCGCCGCGCCTTTATTAATTGTTATTAAGGCGCGGCCT
>JAIPEE010000052.1 GCA_021737275.1 Desulfobacterales bacterium | reverse complement strand
ATCTCAGGCGGATTAATATCAAAAATACCGTTCCACCCGCCGAATGTTCCCTTAAAATAGGCAAACACCCGTTTTATAACCTCACCGACAGCCCAGCTCGCCATGAAAAAATAGACGGCCCTTGTCCGCATTAAGGGCAGACTGATGATAACCGCAACGACTGCTGTAACAAATGACCCCATTAGAAATGTTGCCCAGAAGGGCCATCCGAACTTTAATAAAAATACGGCAGAGGTATAGGCGCCGATACCCATAAATCCGGCATGTGCAAATGATATAAAACCGAGTGTCCACAGCAGCCACATACTGGTTGCCATGCCCACATTGAACGCAATCGATATTATGGTGTGCATTATATAATTATCGCCTCTTGTCATTAAAGGAATTAACGATAAAAATATAGCTGCAGATAACCATATGTATTTTGTGTTTTTGCTGTTTTCAATCATTTTAATCTTTCCATTCTTGTCCAAACAGGCCTAAGGGTTTAAATACAAGTACACCGAATATTGCTAAAAAGCCCAAAATATAGGCAATGTCCGCACTGAGTAATGTCGTCACAAAGCTGTCAATGAATCCGATTATAAAACCGCCGAGTAATGCACCGGGTATGCTTCCCAAACCGCCCATGATAACAATCATGAACGCCTTAACCGTAGCAATAAAACCCATGGTCGGTATAAGAGATGTCATCGTTCCCATCAGGCAGCCGGCAATCGCTGCAAGTGCGCTGCCTAACCCAAATGCAAAAAAATGAATTCTCTGGGTATTGATGCCTTGCAGTAAGCTGGTGTCCGGATCTTCAGACACAGCTCTCATGGCAATACCCATTCTTGTTTTTTGAAGAAAAAACCAGAGCAGTAATAATATGATGCAGGCAATGACAGCAATGACAAGTCGTTCATATGTTAAAAATGCACCACCTATAAAAACACCGCCATTAACGACACTCGGAATACCCCGGACAACTGTGCCGAATGCCAGCAAGCCGCCGCTTGAAATAATCAGCACCAGCCCCATTGAAACGGCCAGTGAATAGAGCATGTTTTTACCATGCAATGGCCTGAACAGAAAATATTGAAGGGCAACCCCGACACAAAATATAATTAATGCGCTTACTGCAATACCGATCCAGTACGGCAATCCAAACACTGAAAACCAATAATATAAACAATAACCGCCCAGCATGTATAATTCTCCATGCGCATATTGTACGATCCTCATTATACCAAAGATCAACGTCATCCCGATTGCAATCAGGGCATACATTAAGCCGAGTGTTATGGCGGTTACTGCCATCTGTATATATAAATCCATCGTTACCCTTTCTATGTCTAAAGTACTTTGTATTGCTTTGTTATCAAGTACAATAGAGTAGAATTTTTTAGACCGCTTAATTTCTTAAGAGATAATACATTAGGATACCTCTAAAAATTAGATTTTGGATACGCGTACAAGGCATATAAAAATTTTAACCGGAAGAATATATTATATATTTCGAGGATTCAAATTTTTACATAACGCAGTAATCGCTAACAAAGGGCAATTTTTAGCGGTGGCCTTTATTCTATTAGCTGGGTTCTCATTCCCCGTATTTAGCGCAGGGAATGAGAAGAGCCGATATCGATTTTACAATATTTATTAATTAATAGCTTTCCGGTAATTCCGGGAATCTTACATCAGCAAGTTTTGCTTTCCCTTTTTCAATAAGGGTAGTGTAGCATACGTTAACGGCCTGACGGTCAAGCCCATAGGAATTTGCGCCTCTGAATTCAACTCTGTCAACATAAGTATTTTCAAGTACAACTTTTCCCAATGCATCAGCAATTGCTTTTGTATCTTCAACAGTTCCTGCATCTTCAATTGCTTGAACTAACGCAATTGGCCAGAATGAATAATTTCCGGCAAGAGCATTAAAAGTTCCATATTCATCTGTTAATCTTTTAATAATTTTTTTCTGTTCATCTGTTACCGGATCAACACAGGTAGCAGGAAGAACCACACCGTCAGCATATTCACCGGCAACTTCTAATATGGTTTTTGTCTCTAACGCAGCCGGAGCAACGATTGGGCCTTTAAAACCCATCTCTCTTGCGGCTTTAACAATACTTGCTGTCATACCCGGCGGAGTCGGACTGGTAACAATAAAGTCCGGTTTTTTCTTTAAAATTTTTGTTACAATTGGATAAAAATCCGTATCTTCCCAGTTAAAATACTCTGCACCGACCTGGTTTACATTATAATGATCCATTAAGCGCTGGTAAGAGTAGTGACAATCTTCACCATCTTTATCATCCGGTCCAATAAATGCTGCTTTTTTAAGCTTATCTTTTCCGTAGTAATCAAGCATAAACGGCATGTATGCGTATCCCATTTCATAATCGGACATTTCTACCCTGAAATGGAGTGGATATTCTGTTCCAAATTTCTCTAAATAACCCCAACAAGCGGCAAGAGATAATACTTGAGCCTTTTCTGATATCTCAAGCATACCAATTGTACTTTGGGCTGCCTGATTAAAAATAAATTTAACTTTATCTTGTTCTATCAGACGAATAGTTGCAGCTCTCGCGTCCGCTACCGTGTTTTTTGTATCATAAACAATCAGTTCAAGCTTGTATGTTTCACCACCGACATTTACGCCGCCATTATTATTAATTTGTTTAATACCGTCCTCAAATGCCTGCAGCATGCAGACACCCCAATAAGCTACAGGGCCTGACAATGGAATTGCGCCACCAATTTTTATTACTTTATCTGCTGAATACGATACACTCCCTAAACAAAACACACATAAAATTACTAATATTGCGGTTTTAAAAAAATATTTTTTCATGCTAACTCCTTCTGGTTAAGTATTAAAAAAATAAATCTATATTAACTCACTAACGCTTTAAATTTGTTATAAAACCTGATTATAAAGATCAGTTATCTCATCAAGTGTCGGTGTTACGGGGTTTGCAGGTAAATCGCCATCTTTTTCAGCATACTTGGCACATTCAGCAATCAGATTCGGGTCTGCACCGGCTTCAGTCAATGTTGACGGCAATCCAACAGATTTACCAAGTTTAGCAACAGCTTCAGCCGCTTTCAGGCATGCTTCTTCTTTTGTTAATCCGCTAATATCTTCGCCCAGAGCTACTGCAATTTCAGCTATTTGATCAGGCGCGCTAGATGCATTAAATTTAATAACGGGCGGCATCATGATCGTCATCGCCATTCCATGAGGTATACCAAACTGAGTACTTAACTGATGGCCCAAAGCATGAACTGCACCGCAGCCGGCACACATAGCCATACCGCCCATTAAACTGGCCATCGCCATGCCTTCTCTAGCTTCCATATCAGAACCGTCATCAACTGCTTTTTTCAGATTTTTCGCAACAAGCTTCATACCATAATACGCCAAGGCATCAGTTTGAGGCATAGCATATTGTGAATATACAGCTTCTATTAAATGACTAAGCGCATCCATACCTGTTGCTGCTGTTATTTTAGGCGGCATACTTGCCATCATGACAGGATCGACAATAGATACATCGGGAATAAGTTTCCAGCCGCAAACAGCCATTTTATAGTTTTCTGCAGTATTGGTTATAACAGAATACGGTGTAACCTCACTCCCGGTTCCGGCTGTTGTAGGAATTGCAATTGTAGGTGGTGTCTTCTTTTTAAACAGATCTATGCCCTCCCAATCACGGATAGCGCCGCCATTTTCTAATAACACACCTAAAGATTTTGCTGTATCTATAGAACTTCCACCGCCCACAGCTACTATAACATCAGCATTTTCTTTTTTATAAATCGCTGCTGCTTTTTCGACCTGCTTGTCTGTCGGATTTGCATCTACCTCATTATATACGATATATTTAATACCACTATTTTCTAATGCACTTAAAACATTGTCAAAAATATCAAGCCCGGAAATACCCTTATCTGTAACGATAAATGCGTTTGTTCCGGAGAAATCTTTAACACAATCGCCAAGCTGTTCTACAGAACCCTGGCCAAAAATTACGCGATTAGGATGCATAAACAAACATTCAATACCCATGTTAACCCCTTTTATTATTTTAGTTGTAATGTTTTGTAATTAATTGTAATTTTTTATTTAGTTTCAAACAGCATAATGCGTGCCAACGTAATAACATTAAAAATAGAAATACAGATTTCGACTGCGATTCAATATTTTACAAGGCGTTATGGTGTTTTAAAATTTTTACAGGGAGCAGGAATACACATATTTTAGTGATAAGACAAAAAATTATTGATTATCTTTACAGTTTTGCAGTTACCAAATGTGTAAACCTTTACAGATCGATTTTATAGATTTTATAATTTACGTCATATGGTTTCGACCTGAAATACTTAATATTATCTAATCTGATATAGGATTCTTCTTGTGTATTTTAAGGATGGATGGGAGAAGGGATTAGGGCTTTTATTTGAGACGATAATACAGCAAGAAGAACCTATACCTATGAATAATATTAAAACTCTACAATATTCATGCCATAATGATTGAAGGTATTATCTTCTTATCCATGATGGTTTTATAAATAATTTTTTTTCATTTATTTTACTATTTGTTGAATATATTGAAACCGGTCTGTCGTTTTGAATCTGATACAGGACACAAGGTGCATTATTAGAAAATGGTATAAACTGATCTTCATTGAAGCGCCATTCTCCCCCGGCAATATTTTTAAAGGAGTGGCTCGCAATATACGCATTTATCTTTGAATAATTTTTATAAGAACCTGTTTTTTCAACTGCTTTTGCCCAAACCTTAATGCAATTATATCCCATCCAGGAACCGGGAGTAGCAACTGCACCATATTTCTCGTTATACTCATTAAACCAGATGCCTATTTCGGTTGATGTATCATCGTGAATTTCGATCCCTGCTGACATACCTAATAGCCCATCAATTTTATTACTCATTATTTCTCTAAAATCTACAAATGTAGTTCCATAAGAAAAATTAAGTAATGAATTTGTTGGTGATTTCATAAATTGGTTATAAAAAGAGATCATATCAGGCAGACTTAACATTTCAAAATGAATATAGGCCGGATTTGCATCTCGAATTAGCTTGAGTATGGGAAGCCAATTCCTGTTACCATAAGGTACGACTTCGTGATAGGTGATTTCCCAACGCTTATCTTTTGTTATTTCTTCAATTGCTTCTCCCATTTTCCGACACCATGTATCATCCGCATTTATAATGACAATATTATTGTTAGAAAAATTAAAATCTAATTGTTCTAATGCCTGAATTGTCTCATAAGCGTGATCATATTCCGGTGGGGCCACCATAAACATATTTGAATATTTATTCGGATTTTCTCGATACACATTTATAGAATCTTCTGAAGCATCCCATACAAATGTAGGGATTTCATATCGGCCAAAAGCCCTATAGTCCGGACCATTGCCGGCCCACCCCGCATGAATCGTATCAACCTTGTCAATTTCAACCAGTTGATGACTTGCCCTTATAAGCGTTTCCGGAGAAAAGTCTTTCGTATCAAAAGTTACGACTTCCAAAGGCAAACCAAGCAAGCCGCCGGCATCATTAATTTCTTCAACCGCCATCTTTAGCCCTCTCAGATAAACAATACCATCAGCGGCATATGGACCTGTAAAAGGATTCGGCGCACCGATTTTTATTACTTCCTGCGAATCGGCGCTTACATTTTGAATCAAAAATAACCCCATAAAAAGCAATATAATTATGTTTGATATTTTTTCTTTCATTTTACCTTTTATTATAAATGTAAATTCATTATGCAAAATATGATCTGAATAAATTAAATCGATATTTTAAACTTTTTGATTTTGGAATATAATGTCGGGCGGCTTACCCCAATAATTCTGGCGGCCTTGGCAATATTATTATCAGTAGCTTTCAAAACTTCCTTAATTTTTTGAGGTTCATTTCTTATAATAATACTTTTGATATTTTCATCTTCGATAATTTCCTGTGGTAAATCAGCCAAATTAATAATAGAATTGCTGCAAACGATATAAGCGTGCTCCAGTATGTTTTTCAGCTCTCTAATATTTCCATACCAAGGATAATTCATCAAAATATTCAATACTTCTTTTGAAACATCACGGATTGATTTATTAAATTTCTTATTAAAACTGTTTTTAAAATATTCAATCAATAAAGGAATATCTTCTCTTCTTTCCCGAAGAGGCGGCACTTTAATTTCAACAACTTTTAAACGATAATAAAGGTCTTCACGAAACAGACCATCATTTATTTTTTCTTTTAAATTACAATTTGTTGCAGCGATAACCCTGACATCAACTTTAACCGTATTGGAATCGCCTACCCTTTCGAACTCTTTTTCCTGGAGAACTCTTAAAAGTCGCAATTGTATACGATGGGAGATATCTCCAATTTCATCAAGAAAGATCGTTCCACCGTCGGCCATCATAAATCGCCCGATCTTGTCTTTATAAGCACCTGTAAATGAACCCTTAACGTGACCAAACAGCTCGCTCTCCAGTAAACTTTCAGACAAAGCATTACAGTTTACCGTTACCAGTTCCTTATCTGAGCGGCTGCCGTTGTAATGGATCGCTTTTCCTATCAGTTCTTTACCTGTACCACTCTCTCCTGTTATTAAAACAGTTGTATCCAAATCAGACACCTTTTCAATAATATCAAATGCTTTCTGAATGTTATTGCTTTTCCCGATAATATTATGAAATTCATATCGCTCCTTTAATGAATTTTCCAAATTACGCAGCCGCGTTATGTCACGAACCAACATAACGGCACCAACACATTTTTGATATTGGTTTAAAAGTGGTGTTGTATTTATAATAACAGTCTGGTTTATTCTATTTATATATTTACACTCGATAATGTGTTCACTTAATGTTTTATTATTTTCTATCGTTTTTTCTAATAGCTTAAAGCACTCACGACTGCATTGTGTTTGTATGGATTGGATTTTTTTTCCAATTATTTCAGTATGGCTAATATTACATATTCTTAAAGCTGATGAATTACACTCAGTTACAACCATCTCTTTACTAACGGTCATTACTGAGCTTTTTAAGCTTCTGAAAATTGCTTCAAGATTACTTTTGTATTTTTCATTTTGATCTTCAAGGTTTTTTTGTTTTAACGCTTTTAAAACAACACTTAAAAGATCTGTTTTTTTTATGGGTTTTGTCAGATAATCGAATGCACCCAGCCTGACAGCTTCAGCAGATGTTTGAATATTGGGCTGACCCGTAACCATAACAACAGGGCATCTCATTTTGCGTTTAACGTCTTTCAGTAAATCAATGCCGGTATACCCTCCCAGCATAATATCCGCAATAATGAGATCCGGTTCAAAATCATCGAGTATATCAATCGCTGATTGATAATTCATTGCTGAGTTTACATTGTATCCCTCACCCTCTAAAAATGCTGAAAAGTTATTACGCGTACTTTCTTCATCATCTACGACTAATATCTTGCTGTTTTTAAACATATTCTTTATATCCCTTTGATTGATCACCTATAGCCGGAAAATCAATAATGACTCTGGTAAATTGACCTGTCTCGCTTTCAAAGTTAATCCTGCCGTCAAAACTTTTTATGATACTATGTGAAATGCTAAGGCCTAAACCGGTTCCCATCCCTTTTGGTTTTGTAGAAAAAAAAGGATTAAGGATCATTTCTTTAATATCATCCGGGATTCCTATACCAAAATCCGTAAATGTTATCCGAACATATTGAATTTCTCCCACTTTAAAGGAGCACATCTTGATTTCCAACTTCTTGTTTTCACAAGGCAAGGGGAACTTTAAATTTAACGCATATTTCGCATTACTTAATATGTTTAAGAAAACCTGTTGTACTTCTTCACTTCTAATAAAGACATGAGGCAAACCGGCATCAACATCTAAATGTAAAACAACACCATTGCTTGTTAACTGCTTTTCATATAATTCCAAAGCATTATCTAAAATTGATTTAACTTTAACAGCTTCGCATTCACCTTTTTCATCTCTTGAATAAGCAAGTAAATTTTTTACAATTCTTGCTATTCTGTCACTTTCTTTAATAATCTTATTTGGAATATCAAAATCATCTATGGAATGCTTTTGTGATATTTCCGCCATTCTTTCAGCGTAGTTGATGACACCGCCAATAGGGTTATTTATTTCATGAGCGACACTTGCTGCTAATTCTCCAATTGAAGCAAGATGAAAAGCTCTTATAGCTTTATCTTCATATTTTTTTCTTTTCGTTATATCTCTTTTTAATACGATAACCTTACTTGTAAAATCAACATCCCAAAAAGGTGAAAACACTATTTCAAATGTTTTATCATCAGCCAAAACAGCTTCTGTTTGATTTATTGTTTTCTTTTTAAAAACAATGGGAGCCTGACAAAACTTACATGGAATATCAAAACCATGATATCTTTTATAGCATTTATATTCTTTACTGCCTTTATGGAGTCTATCTAAAGCATCATTTTGATATTCTATATCATAGCTATTATTAACGATATACATAAAATCACCCATTGCATTTACAACGGTATGAAGCTTATCTCTCTCTTTTACCATTAAATCTTCTATAAACTTTCGCTCTGTTATCTCTGCAGAAAGCTCCTTTGAATGTTTAAAATTAGATAATCTGCTTCGATTTAAATCAAACATTCGCAACATAATAAAAAGGCCTGTGATAAAAAGAATTAGTAGTGATAAAATTAAAGAATTAAATTTCACCTGCCTGGTTTGCGAATGTATTTTGTTTATCAAAGAATCGCTGATATCAGTAAGTCCTTCGGTAAATGCGAAATGCGATATAGACGTTTGCCATCTCAGTGCTCTTAATAAATCCATTAATTCTTCATTCAGATCATTTCTATTTAATTTTTCTCCGAAATCGACTAAAAAATTTCCATAAACATTTTCTTTTTTGCTTATGGCCAGATATTCTACTAAAAGCTTATCCGTTTCGTTCATTCTGTTTTTGATAATTTGCCAACGTAATTCAGCTAAGCCTATTTTTGTCTGAATGCTATAATCAGATCTTTTATAATTGATTGTAATAGGCGTTTCCAAAAAAATTTTAAACTCCTCATCAAACTGGTTTTTCATACTGATCCATTTTTTTCTGATCCCGGTATGATTATAGGTAATCAGAATTTCTCTTGTCAGTATCTCTGATTCTTTCCAGGTAAGGAGTAATTTACTTAATTGGAATTCAGCTTCCTGCAATGCCGTTAATTTGGAATTTGAATTGATCGATATTGCCATGAGCCCGCATAAACTGCACAACAGAATCAATCCAAATATAAAAAGAGGTTTTCTTTCCAAACTTTAGTCCTTTACACTAACGATCTGAATATTTAGATAGAAGAATATTTCTTTAAAATACCTTAATTACTAAAAAAAAGCACATTTCATGCCATATCCACGTTTTTTTTTAGTTTCTATAAAGAATCACCGTATTAATAAAATAAAGCGTATAAAAAAATAACCAAATTTAGAAAATATCTAAAGCTGACACTTTGAGTGTTATTGATTTAATCAAACCTGGATATAATAATATCCAATCTTTTTAATATGTTTACATATATGTAAAATTAACACATGTAAAGTTTACACTCATTATAAATGTATTAATATAATTTACAACAAACATATAAGTGTCTGCATGCATACAAAAAAAAACTTATCATATTTTCATATTCTGTTTTTGGGCTTTGAAAAAAAGTTCAATCTGCAACCGGTTTTTATAAATTGATGATAGGGTTGTTTTCCCAAATTTGAGATGTTTTTTCAGCAACACTATCTTTTGTTCGTTTAATTTGTCCCAGACAACAGCTCTGCGATGAAAATGAGAACAGCCTTTGTGGGCTTTTTAGCCGGCGAACTGAATGAGCTGATCAGAGAATGAATTCTGGTGTTGGGGGCAGGCCGTTTTGCAAGAGTGTTGTAATCTGCATTTCCCTTCAAACGGGCAACGAAATAAATATCGTTTTCTGTCCAGTGGGAAAGCAGTATGTAATCGTTGTATCTCCGACCACAGGTCACTATGGACATAAGGGCAAGAGAGCTTTTGCGATCAACGGTTATATGATGTTTTTACCCATTGGATTGGAGATGTATACAAACGGCTGATTTAACCATAGCCTTTTTCATGCCTGACGGCCTAAAGGTTTTGGACACCTCTAAAAATTGCCCTTTGGTAACGATTACTGTGTTATGTAAAAATTTTAATCTTAAATATATATAATATATTCAAACGGTTAAAGTTTTTACATGTTTTGTATTCGTACTAAAAATCCAACTTTTAGAGGTACCTTTTTTATGATATCCGCTTAAAGCGTCTGAATTTTGTGGTAATAAAGTTAATAATACCTCCGATACCGTTTGGCATATAAATAATAGCCACGATAACCATTACACCCAGCAGAATCGGTCGAAAAACTTCTAACGGCCGCATATATTCGTTCAGGATAGTAAAAATAAATGTGGCAACGATGACGCCCGGGAATTTCCCCAGCCCTCCGACAATCAGCATTACGAGAAGCAGAATAAAATTATCCAGACCTAAAATTCGCACCGACACCAGGCGCATATAATGCGCATAAAACCCTCCGGCAAGGCCGGCGAACAGAGCAGCCATGGCAAAAACGATAATTTTACTCCGGTAATCATCGACACCGACACTTTTGGCCAGATCTTCAGCATCCCTGAGGGCGACAAAAGAGATTCCGTAAGATGAATTGATTATTCTGATAAATACAAAATATGATAAAAAGGCTAACGTCAGCGAAACGTAATACCAGGGCAAACGCTCAATGGAAGGAAACGAATAGCCCAAAAAAGATAAAGGTGGAATACCGGTAATACTAGTGGCACCTCCGGTTCCAATAACTCGTCCAATCCGGATCATTGAAATAAGCGCCTCGTGTAAAAGAAAAGTTACCATTGCAACATAGATTCCGGCCAGTCGTAAACTGGGCAAAGCCACAATAATCCCGACACCACATGCTATCAGACTTCCAACCAAAATACTGATCAGCGGTGGTAAGCCCACAATTTTAGAGAGCATGGCCGAACTGTAGGCACCGATAGTAAAAATGGCGATCTGGCCAAATGAAAAAATGCCGGCATACCCCATTATTAAATCCCATCCCACCAGCAAAACACTGAACAGGCAGCTCATTATCAGGATATGCATCAAAAATGAATTATCATGAATGAGTAAAGGCAAAAACAACATGACAGCAAAAGCAATTATTGTATTCTTATAGGAAAGTTTCATATCAATCTCCCGATCATCTAATACCAAGCAATCCCCTTGGTTTGAATATCAAAACGGCCATCAGAAAAATGAACCAGAACGGCATCACCCAGATTGGACCCAGTGTAAATTGCACAAAGCTTTCTGTAATCCCCAAAATAAAAGCTGCATATAATGCGCCATCGATGCTGCCGGCCCCACCAAGAGCCACAATTACAAATGCCTTGATAAAAATCTCCCATCCTCCGGAAGGTGTTAAAAAGTATATGGTTCCCAGCAGCATGCCACACAGGCCTGCCAATACTGTCGAAATACCAAACGTTAGTGCAAAAATATGATTTATCTTCATGCCGACAACCCTGGCACCTTCGATATCCTGGGCCACCGCCCGCATCGACATACCGATATACGTTTTCTTCAGAAACAGTTTTAAACCAACAACAATAAGGATCGCCAGAATCAAAATAACAATTCTGTTCCAGTCCAGCTGTACATGTCCAATACTTACCGTGCCACCACCAAGTTCGGGCAATGCTTTCGTATAAGGCCCGAATAAAAACAACACCAGGTTGGCCAGCAATACGCCAAGCCCCAGAGTTGCAACAACAGTGGTTATCTCCCAATTCTCGTTCTTTCTCAAGGGCCGTGGGATCAGCCACTCAATTGCGATACCGAAAAGAAACATAAACGGGATCATTACCATAATCGCCACAGGATAATTCATCCAGTCAAACATGGAAAAAAGAAGCCATGTAATATAGGCACCGACCGTAGCAAACGATCCGTAGGCATAATTAAAGGTTTTCGAAACCCCGTATACAAGTGACAGGCCGATAGCAACTATAGCATAAGTAGAACTGATAGTTATGCCATTAGCAAAGATTGATATCAATTGATTAAACATTCAAACCTCCCGAGGATATAGCGCATGCAATTTACTCAATTCCCAAAAGAGCCTTTTTGACATCCTTGTCATTTAGTACTTCCTCCTTATTACCATTGTAGACAATTCTACCGTCCTCAATGACATAAACCCTGTCGGCATAATCAAGTACTTCCGTGACACACTGTTCAACGAGAAGAACCGTAATACCGGCTTTATTGATCTGGTGGATCTTGTCAAAGAGCTCTGTTCTCAGGTTCGGTGCCAATCCCAGTGACGGTTCGTCAATGGCCAGAAATTTGGCCGATGCCATCAAACCACGCCCCACGGCTACCATCCTTGCCTCTCCACCGCTGAGTGTTGCAACGGTTCTGGCATACATCTTCTTCAGTTTGGGAAATAACTGGTATACAAATTCAAGATTTTTTTCTCTCTCTTTCCGTGCTATGGGATTATAAGCACCCAATAACAGATTTTCCTTAATCGTCATTTGGGGAAACAATCGCCGATCCTCAGGTATGTAAACCAGTCCCTTTTCAACAATCTTTTCTATTGAAAAAGAATGTACATCTTCTCCCCCGAACTCTACCTTTCCGGCTTTTGGTTTGATCAAACCGCATATGGCTTTTAGCAAAGTGCTTTTCCCATGACCGTTCGGCCCTAACATCACGACGAGATCTCCTGTTTCCACGGTCAGGGAAATATTTCTAATAACTTGAAGCTCTCCGTAAAATGTATCCAAATTATCAACTTTTAACATTTTTTTCACCCAGATATACTTTAATGACTTCCTTATTATTCAACACCTCGTCTGGAGGTCCAATACAAATTTTAGCACCGCTATTAAGGATCATCAGCGTGTTGCATATCTCTGCCAGAACATTCATCAAATGTTCGATAATGATAACGGTCAGGTTCAATTCATCTCTGACATGTAAAATCAACTTCACAAATTTATCTATCTCATGCGGGCTCAAGCCACCAAGCGGTTCATCGAGTAACAACAGCCTTGGTTTTGTAACCAGTGCCAGCGCCAGCGTGGTAAGTTTCTTCTCGAATAAATCCAGACTGCCGGCGGACACATTTTTGCTTGCTGTCAAACCAACCAGTTCAATTACTTCATCCATAATTTTATCTGCATTCTGTTTTTCGTGTTTTTCCGACAAGCCGAATCGGGCACCAACATTGATGTTGTCATAAACGTTCATCGATAAAAATAGTTCCGGTGTCTGAAAGGTTCTGGCTATACCCATATGGCAAACTTTATACGGACGAAACCTGGCAATATTTTTTTTCCTGAAAAAAATGTCGCCCTGATTGCTCTCTTTACCGGCAATAACATTAAAAAGAGTGCTTTTCCCGGCGCCGTTAGGACCGGCAATACCAAATATTTCGTTGGTCTGAACTTCAAATGACACATCTGTCAGGGCCTTGAAACCACTAAAGTCCTTACTTGTCTTTTCAACCCGAAGAATTGGTTTTACACCTGGAGATAATATTTTATCTGCATGTTTACGCTCTTCCTGTTTCTCCATATTCAATTATCCTTCTAAGCTGTGAAACCGGGCGGACACTTTAAAAAAAGTGTCCGCCGTCGGCTCATATCAATTTATTGTGAGTGGATATTATTACTTAATCCATGATGGAATCTGAAATTTTCTACCCTCGATTAAATCAATGCCATCAGGACCACCGGTTGACA
The DNA here is from genome assembly GCA_021737275.1 of Desulfobacterales bacterium. Taxonomy (GTDB): domain Bacteria; phylum Desulfobacterota; class Desulfobacteria; order Desulfobacterales; family JAIPEE01; genus JAIPEE01. Next base: position 10,105 of record JAIPEE010000052.1, on the reverse strand, counting down.
AATAAACCCGTTTGCCGTTTTGATACTGATAAGTGGCATTAGGAAGTTTCCGGGTTGTCGGAGCGATATTATATTCATTAAATACATATGTCCCCCCAACACCTTCATAAGAACCCTCTTTGATTTCCTTTGCAATTGCACGATAATCATCGACTTTACCCACTTTTTCAACTGCCGCCGCCCACAGCATAAGCTCGTCATAGGTCACCAGCGGCATAAGACCAAGCTCTTTTTTCTTGAACATTTTCTTATAAGTTTTAGTCCATGCCTCTCCTTTTGCGTTCACAGGTACCATACGGTAACTATGGTCTAAAACGCCATCGGCCTGTTTCCCCATCATGTCTAAATATTCTGCGTTGGTTGTGGCTTGATTATGAACAATAATCGAATTCATAGGGTTCTTTTTAAATTGCTGCAAAAATGTTGCCTGCGGCACAGATCCCCAGATACCGACAAAAATAATAGCGGGTTTTTCTTCCCTGAGTTTGGAAAGGATGGAACTCCACTCTTTTGTTTCATAACCACATTCGATATCCATGCAAACTTCCCAGCCTTTTTCTTCACCTCTTTTCCCGAAAGACTTGGCATACTTTTCGTCCCAATCCCATCCACCCCAGATCAGGGCGATTTTCTTGTTTGGGAAAGTATAATCGGCATCTTTTGCAAGTACCTCCACCGTATCAAAAACAACGGGACCCCATGTTTGTGACGTATCACAGGTCATAAATACATTCCAGTATTCTTCAGCATTTTTTTTATGAATTTCCAGACACCCCTGTGAACCCTCGTTATAGAGGAATGGAACATCATATTTGCCGAAAACATCCGGGCCGGCCTCACCGCAATATCCGGATATGATGACATCCACTTTCTCCTTGCCGATGAGTTTTTCTGCGGCGGCTGCAAAAGTCTCTGACAACAGCTCTTCGGTATCAAAATTAACCAGTTCCAATTTACGACCCAAAACGCCGCCGGCTTCGTTTATCTCCTTAATGGCCATTTCCAGCCCTTCGGTCATTTCCTTACCATCGGCAGCCATATAACCTGTCATTGGCGAAGCACCGCCAACTTTGATGGTATCGGCCCAGCCAGTCATAACAAATGCCTGTGTTACTAACACCATCAGGGCAATCAAACCAAAACGTAAAGCAAACTTTTTCATTTGTTCCTCCTTGTTTTATGTTTACTATCACCTAAAAGTAAATATCTGCGGTACAGAACGAAAATTAGTATTTCTCATTAAAACAGAATGATAACTGAGGACAAAACCTTTGCACGCTGACCTTGCCCTCAGTGACAGCATTTCCATATCAGACTAAATTGTTTACTAAAAAACCTCCATATAAAGATCGGTAATTTGATCAATCGTCGGTGTAACAGGATTACCAGGTAAATCACCATCTTTTGCAGCAAATTTGGCACAGGCAGGAATTAATTCTTTAGTTGCGCCGGCTTCTGATAATGTTGTTGGTAATCCAACAGCCTTACCAAGTTTAGCGATAGCTTCTGCTGCCTTAAGAGCGCCTGCTTCTGCTGATAACCCACTGATATCTTCTCCCATTGCTTCTGCTATCTTTGCTATTTTTTCCGGGCAACTTGATATGTTAAATTTTGTAACGGGTGGCATCATTATCGACATTGCTGTTCCGTGATGAATATTATATTGACTGCTAAGCTGGTGGCCTAATGCATGAACAGCGCCACATCCTGCACACATTGCCATTCCCCCCATCAGGCTTGCCATTGCCATGCCGTCTCTGGCATCCAGATCAGAACCGTCTTTTACCGCTTTTTCAAGATTTTCAGAAACTAACTTGATGGCCGCAAACGCTAAAGCATCGGTTTGGGGCATTCCAAAGTTTGACCATACCGCTTCAACTGCATGGCTAAGAGCATCCATTCCGGTAGCTGCTGTAATTCTTGGTGGCATAGTGGACATCATCACAGGATCAACGAGTGCCACATCAGCCATGAGTTTCCAGCCACATACAGCAATTTTACGTATATTTTCAGGATCTTCAACATTTGTTATAACAGCATATGGTGTAACCTCACTTCCAGTTCCAGCAGTGGTTGGAATAGCAATAAAAGGAGGAATATCTTTGCTGAATGCATCAAAGCCTTCATATCCTATTACTGAACCGCCATTCGCAACGACTACCCCTAAAGCTTTAGCGGTGTCCATAGAACTTCCACCACCAACGGCAACAATTACGTCTGCTCCTTCTTTTTTATAGAGTTCACAACCTCTTTCGACTTGTGTATTTGTTGGATTTGCATCAACATCATCATAAACCACATATTTCAACTCAGCTTCTTTCAGTGAATTTATGACATTTTGGAAAACATCTAAACCGGCTACTCCTTTATCGGTAACAATAAAAGCCTTTTTACCTGAAAACTCTTTAACAAGATCTCCAAGCGACCCCACCATTCCTTGCCCAAACATAATTCTGTTTGGCGACATGTACAAACATTCGATTCCCATGCTACCTCCTTTTCAATTTTTTATTTTTATTTTAACACTTGTGTAATGTTCAATTAAAAAATAATAATGAACATTACCACCAAAAAACAGAATGAATCCAGAAGTTAGAAAAGACTTCCGGGGTAGAAAATTTTGAGCAAACGGTTATTTTGTTAGTCCGTTGTAAATCATTGTAATAAAAAAGGATGATCGACCAATTTATAAAGAGATTCAAGAACATGTCTATATCCAGCTTAAGAAGTAACAACTCATTATATTTTTAAACCGTCATATACCCTGATGTACTTGCATTTGAAACGGGGCTCTTTATTTCAATAGCAAATTATATGCCAACTTATGACCTTGTTTACTTTTCAGTTTGAAGTGAACAAAACTCAATATATATGCATACTCACAAGATTATTATTTAATTTTATGACAGCTCATTACTAAAATTTAATTTTAAATTAACACTTGTGTAAAGGTAAACTGTGTAAACCTTTACATGTTTGTTTTACCGGATCGAATATTCCAATATTTATCATTGGAGGCTGCTGAAATCAGGTTAACATTTTGATATAATTTTTTATTTATTCTATACTGAACATGAAATACACGACACATAAAGCATCTTGAAATCTTGAAATGCGTGATCATTAATGGTAGGTTACCATCCAGTATGCGACACATGGCTTCCAACTCCGGGGAATGAAGATGTTTAATTCTGATTGTCATGAGTGGCAATTGTTTTGTACTTTTTTGCGTATTTTGTGATGGTTCCTTTTTTGTTCATAGTTTCATTTGGTTATAAGCATATTATTACTAATATAAGAAGAATTTGTACGACATAAAATATGCATTTTTCAAATTGTTATATTCGTGGGAGGAACTGCATGTCAGTCAAATCAAGATATCTGATTCTTAGTATTTTATTTTTCATTATTTTCACATCCCCCGCATCCGCCCTCGATACTTCGTTTTCTGTTACTCCTCTTTACCAGGGAGATACTGATATGGATGGCGGCGGAGAACTTAGTGTAGACAGAAACATTTTTCGTCTGGGATTTAATCAGGAGGTTAACGATACTTTTAAAACCGGAATAAAATTCAGCTATGATGTTGAGGATTATGAATTTGCCGGAAATTCAGGCTTTGCCGGTCTCTCCCCATGGGATACAATAAACAGAATTGGTGTTGATCTTGATTTTAAATATATTTTTTCTGATGCGCTTAATATTGTAGTTTCACCATCACTTTACTTTGCTGCTGAGTCAGGTGTTGATCTCAATGATGGTCTTACTTACGGTGTATCAACGTTTGCCATGTATCGTTATAGAAAGGATCTTATGCTTGGTGCCGGCTTTGGCGCATTCAGAGATATTGAGGAAAAAAGATTTTTCCCTTTCCTCATGATTCACTGGCAGATTACTGAGAAATTAAGATTGAGTAACCCGCTTCGGACTATTCCTGCCGGCCCTGCCGGACTTGAACTGGCATATAATTTTGGAAAGCAGTGGGAGGCAGCATTCGGCGCAACCTACAGATCTTATCGATTCAGGCTTGATAACAATGATGTTGCTCCGGAAGGTGTTGGACAGGTCGATTTTATTCCTGTTTTTGCAAGACTTTCCAAGGGTTTTGGAAAGCGTTTGAATATTGATTTATATGCAGGCTCCTTTGCAGACGGAAAGCTTTCAATCGAAAATGAAGATGGCAATGATATTGCTTCAGACCATTATGACCCTGCGCCGATGATAGGTTTGTCACTGACAGCACGATTTTAATAATTTACTTGCTTGAAACAGATTAATAATTTACATTCATAAAAATATCAAATCAGGGCACAATCACACACGTTGTCGTTCTCCCATCCGCTTTTAAAACAAAAGGCTTATCGAGTTTGGCATGGGCAAGAAAAGGTGTCTCATCTACTACCGGCAGTGATGTCAACCAGTCCCAATTCACAAAATCATCACCACTATGACCAATATTCAAATAAGTAATACCCAGAGTTGTTACATTATGAAAAAAATGAGATCCCTGGGAAGGTTCCGCATTTAATTCAGGATGTGCAGTTTCAACCATAACATTAACACCGGAGATTTCAGGCCATTTAACAGGTATACCGAGCCATCTGTCTGTAGAACCCCAGCGGCCCGGGCCAACAAGCATATACTTTTTGTTTTCAGTCAACATTTTAGCATTTAATTTGCCAATTTCCATGGCAATCCGGGGCGTTTTGCCTGCCTCGAAGACATCCGGTTTAATATATATAATATCTGCAATATCATCCTTTATTCCATTTCCCAGTGACTGGGTGGAATAAAATACGGCCTGATCGATATCTTCCTGATTAATATCGACCTCTGTCATCTCAGCCCTTGCCGTCATCGGCCGTGTCTGCAAAAAAGCAAATTCAGGCAGGCATTCCGGCCCGGTACAAAGATTTACAGAAAACTCAATTTCAACCGGGCATCCCATACCATTCCGCATCATTTTAAGTACATCATCCAGTATTTCTGCTAGTGGAAAAGTTTTATGTTTAAGCACCTGGGCAAAGGTCAGTACCGGAGCCCCATTACCTGATGAAGTATCCCTGATAATACCCTCTGCCGGGAAGTAAGTACTTGATAATAATTTTATCGGCAGCTCATCAAGTGCATCACTGACTTCTCTTTTCTCCAGCAACGCCTCCTCATCAAGCACACTTTCTGCGGTGACCATTGTACCTATTTTTAAAGCATAAAAATAGCGTTGGGCGTTTTTAAGAATATCATCAACTGTTGATCGTTGCGGTAATATCTGGGGATGTTTAGGTGAAAACCGAAGGGTTTTCTCTCCTTCCATAACAATCCGCCCGAGGCCCAGTCCAATAGTGGCAATACCGTCTTCCGGTTTCATATGTGAAAACGGGTAGTAATTATGAGACTGGGCTACGCCCGAAATTGACGGATAAAAATATTCACCAAACCGCTCACCAACAAGTTGCTGAATGATAACGGCCATCTTTTCCTCTTCAATATGATGACCCACTCTTTTTGCAAATGCCCTTGGACCTGCAAAATAGGTAGACGCATAAACATACTTGACGGCCTTCATTAATTGTTCAAGCCTGGCTTCAAGGTCGAGATCATCATTGGGAATCATACAGGTTGAATATAAGCCGGCATAAGCCCAAATCTGCCCGTCTTCAAAAAGACTGGAAGAACGAATAGCAAGCGGATAGTGAACTTTTAAAAGATATGCCCGCAAGTCATCCTCTATCCACTGCGGCATATTGCCCTGCATAAAAGTTTTTGCAATTTTTTCATCGGTTATATCTGTTCGGGATAGGGCCGCCAGATTATTTTCTTCAATAAAATTATCAAAACCGTCAGTTGTAATGACCAGCGTCTGGGGTACATAAATCCTGATTTCAGGATATTTTCTATTAATCTCCTGATTTCTATGAAACCGGCTTGTTGCAAATGCAAGGCCCCTTGCTTTCCCACCCAGAGAACCTTTACCCATTTTAATAAAATCCATCTCGGGTTCAAAATCATGGGCATCAAAATCAACCACCACACCTTTCTGCCGCCATTTCCGCCGGGCATTAATATTGGAAATCAGATACTGACGCATTTTTCCTATATCTCTTGAAAAATCATCAATATTTGCAGGTCGCAGCCTTGTTGCCAGTAATATTTCCGACCTTGCAAAAAGCCACCTTGAAAAATCATTTCGCAGCCAGTGATATAAAATTGACTCATCCGGCACAACATATAAATTATTTTCAAATGAACGAAGGTTGGAACTTCTGGCAACCTCTTTGCCATCGGGAGATCTGAAAACAAAATCACCAAATCCAAGACTTTCCAGAATAAAAGAGTGGATCTCGGCAAGAAGCGTTGATGAATTTTTATCAACAAATGATGCCGGAATTTTCCCTGCTTTCTCCCTGTTATTTGCCTGCGTACTGGTCAATAATAATGGAATGTCAAACCGTCTCTCCTTTATCTTGGAAAGCAGATCTATTCCGGCATACGAGTCCAGTTCACCATGTTTTGGAATTCGGGTATCCGAAATAACGCCTATAATATACTCTTCATATCGCTCATAGAAGTGCAGCGCATCTTCATAGTTTTCGGCCAGAAGAATTTTAGGCCTTGTCCGCATAGTCAATAAGCGATGTTCTTCATTAACAACATCTTCCATAACAGCCTGGGCCTGCTTTACAATTTCTTTATATAAAAGCGGTAAAATTATAGAAGCATATGACGGCGAATCTTCAACCATCAGAATAATCCTGACCCCTGCTTTTTCAATATCCTTGGAAACATTTACACGGTCTTCAGTATTTTTTACCAGCGCAACAAGAATATCGGTATTACCCGACCAGAAAAATATCTGATCAATACCCCGAGTCACTTCCGGGCTCATATCAAAGCGGGCCGGCAAAACATGCTGGGTCAGAAGAATAACCGGAAGCCCCGGAACTTTCTGTTTTATTTTTTCACCCAGTATAAAAGGCTCCATATCCGGTATGGGTGGCATGATAATAACAAGGTCAAAATTCTGTCTGCCAAGGCTTTCAAGTGCTTCCGCTGCAGATGAAGACCATGTCAGTCTTGGCGGATGACTCAGGTTCAATCCCCTGTATTCGTGAATAATTCGTTCAGAAAGCCGGGCATCCTCCTCCATGATCCAGGCGTTATACTGGGTTGAGATCAAAAGGATGTCCTCAACCTTCCAGTCCATCAGTTCACGATATATTTTAAAGCGATGGTCAAAATCATCATCAAATTGTTTTGTTTCAGGAGCCAATGTTGTTATCCTTTTTTGTAAGATCGTTTTTGGTATCAATGCTTAAAATATAGCACAACATACCTGCATTAGCCAGTTGATTACGATGTAATGTAAAGGCCCGGTTCAAAAAAAACATAACCTCCGTTATGGCTGTATCGGTATTTTGATTATAAAGGTTGTTCCTTTACCCGGTTCGGACTTCACCCACATCTTTCCCCGGTGATCATCTGTAATAATAAAATAGGAAACCGACAAACCCAGGCCGGTTCCAATGCCGATCGCTTTGGTGGTAAAGAAAGGTTCGAAAATCTTTTTTCTTGTAACCTCATCTATTCCCGGCCCATTGTCTTCGATTTCCAAACAAATCATATTCCGATCTTTTTTTATTCGGACAATAAATTTATTTTTTTTATCATATGTTTTCACCATCCCGCCCATTGCCTGGGCACCATTTTTAAGAATATTAAGCATAACCTGCTGTATTTTATTGGGTTCACATGAAACTTTTGGCAAACCCGGATCATATTCCCGAATAATCTCAATCTGTCTGAAGTCATATCTCTTTTTAAAATCATAATCATTTTCTGCAAGTGCTATGGTTTTATCCATCAACGATTCAAATTGAATTGGTATCTTTTTGGAATCCGACTTTCTGCTAAAGTCAAGCATGTCCTGAATTATTTTTGTTGCGCGTATACCGGATTGCATAATGGCATCCATCATACTGTAGACGTCACGCTGATTTAAATAATCCTGAATAAGTTCAAGCCTTGTTCCGCATAACTCAGCAACTTCAACATTCTTTTGAAAACCGGAAGAGACCCTGTTTCTTAATACCTGTATATTCTGAAGGATACCGGCCAGCGGATTATTAATTTCATGGGCCATTCCTGCCGCCAGACCGCCGAGAGACATCATTTTTTCTGTCTGAATCATCACCTCCTCTATGTGAACCCTTTCGGTCACATCATCAATTCTGATAACTGCACCATCTATACCGTTAGTAATCAAAGGATAAATGGTTACATCTGAAAACCGGACTCCACCTTTTGTCTCTCTTGATACTTTTTCATCTTTAACAGACGTACGTTCCCGGATTGCCTTTTTAATATTATCCATTTCATGGGCCATATGCGGAAGTACTTCTTCAAACTTTTTCCCAAAAGCTCTTTCGAATGTAATGCCGCTAACCCTTTCCGCTTCAAGATTCCATCGATTTACTTTTCCCTCTGCATCAACACTGATCAAAACCGAAGGCATGGAATCCGTTATATTCTGAAGCAGTTTGCGAAGGCGGTTATTTTCCAGTTCGGCCAGTTTTCTTTCCGTAATATCCTGAATCGTTCCTGCTGCACGAAGCGGTTTTCCATTATCATTCCATCCAACCGTTTTTCCACGAGCAAGAATCCACTGATCTTCTTTCTCTTTTCCTTTTTTCCGATATTCAATATCAAATTCAGGTGTAATGCCCTTAACCATATCGTTCCAACGTACTTTTGCCGATTCTACACATTCCGGGTAAACCATTTTGTTCCAATCTTCAGAATTTTTTGGATTCACCCCAAGCATATCTACAGCACGATCATCGAAAATACATTGATCTCTTTCAAGATCCCAATCCCACATACCAAACTCACCGCCAAACAGTGCGAGATCCATCCGTTCACGACTCTCTTCCAACGATTCTTCAACAAGTTTTCTTTCTGTAATATCAAGGGTTGTTCCAACCTGGCGAACCGGTTTCCCGTTTTCATCTGATTCTACAGTCTTGCCCCGATCAATTATCCATTTAATTTTGCCTGATGGTGTAATAATACGATATTCATATTCAAAAATTTGATATTCACATTCCCCGCCTAAAACTTTATCATTAAAAATAGAACGAATCCTTTTTCGATCATCCGGATGAATAAATTTATCCCACATCTCATCACTTGCCGGACAACCTTCCAGTATCGCCTCTATACGCTTGTCAATCGTTAGCTTGTTACGCTTTACATCATAAGCCCAGGCACCTAAACCTGTTGCATCAAATCCCATCTGCAGATGCTCCTGAGCCTCTCTGAGTTCCTCATCTGCACGCATTCTCTCTGTGATATCCAGTACAATACCAACCTGCTGAAGAGGTTTTCCATCTTTATCCGTTTCAAGATTCTTTATTCGTTCATATATCCATTTTATCTCACCGGTTCCGCAGATAATACGGTATTCATATTCAAACGTATCACTGTCATATTTTCCGGTAAGCACCGTTTCATTATAAAAGTTACGAATTCTTTTTAAATCATCCGGATGAATATATTTATCCCACTCATCATCGCTTTCAGGATGGTCACCGAGAATCTCATCGACCCGGGCATCGATATGATACAAATCCTGTGTAACATCATATACCCATGAACCAAGTCCAACACCCTTTACAGCCAGCTCAAGATATTCCTGGTTTTTCTTCAAAACTTCTTCAGCCAGCTTCTTTTCCGTTATATCCTGAACAATTCCTGCAGACATATCATGTTTAATTCTTTTCCCGCAGTCATAAATCCACCGGACTTCACCACCCGGTGTTATCACCCGGTATTCATATTCAAATATGTCATTCACGCCGACAATACTGCCATCAACCGTTTTTACCCTTTCAAGGTCATCCGGATGGAGATACTCATTCCATGCAGGGTAAACGCATGTAGAAAAGTTTCATAAGCAATTGATATATCAGGGAATAAAAAATCTAGACATTTTGTTTTTTATGAGGTATCTATTGGCAACGAAATCAAGGAGTTGCCAATGCCAAAAAAGAGAACAAGGACCGTTGATTATTATTTTGAAAAAGTTCAGGATCCGCGCCACCACAAT
>JAIPEE010000010.1 GCA_021737275.1 Desulfobacterales bacterium | reverse complement strand
CCTCAAGGGCAACTTACCCTGACGATGAGCGCAAATAAAGCAGTTCGAAAAGATCTTCTTCATTTTCTCGACGTGTTGCAAAAAGCAGCATGATATACTGAGAAAAAAGTTAAAATTTTATGCAACATTAGGGTTAACCCTCTTTGCTTACATTACAAACCAAACTTATATCAGGCTTCATTTCTGATCATTTTTTTGTGAAATGTATAGATCTGAATTGTGTAAATCTGCCTCCCCGCTTTTTACATAATCTTTTTAAATATACTTCTTTTGTTTTTTTGAGTTAAGGCATACAAGATAAACAAAAAGGGTGTTCAAAATATATTCCATTAAATGCATTAGAATATAACTGATCACCCGTTTTGTTTTTGCAATGAAGCTCCCCGCCGCAAGCGGATGGGGTATAGAAAAATGTAATAAATTTTCATCTCAATCTTGAATGTTAACACATTCCAATGCAACTGTTGTCACGACCAACAAACACACCTTTAGAGCCTTTATTGGATAAATAACCATCCTGTTTCTTATCCAAATTCCTTTCCGATCCGATCTGGTTTCTGTTAACAACGCCTTTTTTTAAGGCACTTTCCTGACTAAAATCATTCGTATTTGCAGACTCCATAATCCTTGTGCTGGAAACAAAAATACCTTTTGAACGACTATCTTGGGTGGCATTAGTCGGGGCGCTAAAATCTTGACTTTTAGCCAGTTCATGCTGCAGGCCAGGGCTGAGTAATTATCCCAACTGGTTGAGCCCTTTCCCCAACCGGCATACGCGCTTGAAGTCAGGCTTACTGCTATGAAAATTCCTAAAAATATGATTAATTTGTTAAGTATTGTATTCATAATATTACCTCCTGTGCATAATCGTAATTGTGAACAACTTAAAAGAGAGAAACACTTTGTGAAAAATCAGCTCCAGATCTGATCTGAATATATAAAGACCTCCGAGTTGTCTGTGAACTGCAATCACGTACTCATGCTGTAACGAGTGGTTTTAGACACCGGGTTGGAAAAATGGATTAAACTACCACTTGGGAATCTTAAGGGTATATCCTCAACATATGGACATTTGATCAACACTTCAAGGCTGCGAGATGTACTTATTAAGGACATTCAGAATCTTTCTATCTTTTAACAGGATCTAAATGGATATAACTGACAAGCTCTTTTTAGGCAGGCCTCTTCTTCACAAAAAATGATTTATACCTGTTTTGGAACAACTGGTAATAGCGTTTTTATTTTCCTTTTCAGTCAGCAGAATTTATGTCATATGTTAATAACATTTATAAACGCATATACTATTTAAATATTTAATTATACGATATTTATATGTGACATATTTAATGCATACATGACTGAAAGAAAATTATGTCATTAAAATCCGGGAAGTTTGTTTTCAGCAACAAATTTCAGAAAAAATACGACCTCTTAGGCTTTCCTAATTACTTTGAGCCAAACACACGCTTAAGTAGATCCGTAGTCTGTTTGGCTGGATCCTTACGAATGGCCGCCTCTTCAATCGCCATATAATAAAATATTCCGTCCATCCCCTTATCAACTACATATTCAGTCAAGTCCGTTTTTGAGTCCGGCACAAAAGGCACGGATTGATATTCCTTTATAGCATTATCATAAGCCTTAATAGCCCCAACTTCTGAAAGGCTCTCTGAAACTACAGGCGACATCTCCTCTGACAGGGAAAGTGCCATTTTATCCTTGAAATATTGGGTGGCAGCATCATCCGGACCGTCATATACCGTCTTTACATCATCAAACGTCATTTCAGAGATAGACTTCTTGAAAAGTTTCTTTGCCTTTGGCGTAGACGCTTCTGCGGCTCTGTTCAGTTTTAACTCAAGATCATCAAGCAGATTCGACATTCCAATCTTTTCCAGCACGGACTTTACTGTATCCAGTTGTTTAGGCAACGGTATATGGATGTCTGGATCGGCATTAAATCCATCAATACCGCCCAGCTGCCTAACGACATTTTTTGAGCCGACAAGCAGCGCCTCTTTAAGGCCGGCACCCATTTCATCAACTGAAAGATCTGAAACAGAATCGCTGCTTTCCCCATAACCCTTCAGGAGATCTGTGCCTTTATCCCACAAGCTTTCTCCGGATTCAGCCGTTATTGGAATCAATAAAATCATAATAAGGAACAATGAGCTTATAATTTTGAGTTGGTTTTTTAAAAACTTTAATAAAGACGTCTGCATAATCATTACCTCCATTTCCCTTAAAAAATACTCGATTATTTGTAAATTTTCAGGGTTATCGACAAAATCCCCGGCCCCTGACACAACCATTTTCAATCTCTTAAATCCAAACCATATTATACCAACGGCGCTTTGAAAGATTACTCACCAGAAGCACATCTGCCGAATGCTAACGGCACCGAACCCGTCAGGTAACAAATGTAACCCATTAAAAGACAACCCAATAAAGCAGACCCAAAACGACAGGAGAGGTGTTTTTTCTTATGACCTACCCTTCAATGTGCGGCCCTATGTGTTTTTCGATAAATTATAAATAAACGCCCTTTGTAAAGTAGGAGAGAAATGAGGAAGATAAACAAGTCGTCAGGGCGTTAGCTGGTACGGCTAAATTAACTGAATATTAATTGCAAATCTAATGAAGGGCCTCCTCAATCGCAGCAAATAAGTCATAAGTTTCCATTTCTTTATCATCGTCCTCAGGCATAGGCCATACGCTCGTCTTTGCAATGACAAGCTTTTCGGCCGGGTTAATATAGATAAACTGCCCATGAACCCCAATTGCCACATAAGGGTGGTTTTTATCGCCAGGGAAAGTCCACCATTGATATTGATAGCCCAAAGGGTACCCTTCATATAATTTACCCGGCTGTACCTGAGGCGCATCGGGCGTCGTTGCCTCAGCAACCCAACCTTCCGGCAAAATCCTTTTACCTTTGTATTTACCATCATTTAACATTAGCAAACCAAAGCGGCCGTAGTCTCGCAATGTAGTACTCAGGCTTCCTCCGCCCAACTCAAGACCCTGATCGCCTTCGTTGTCAGTTACCCAGTATGCATCTTTTTCCATACCGATTTTTGACCAGATTTTTTCAGATAAATAGCCGGATAACGTTTTACCCGTCGCTTTATTTACCAAATCACCTAATACAGTGCTCTCGCCTGTCGAGTAATTGAATACAGAACCCGGCTCATGCTTTCGTTGCAGAGATGACATCAACTGGCTAAAGCTTTCTGTTCGATTAATCAGACAATTATCAAAAAAACGTGAAAATTCTGATTCTCCCCCTGCATACTCCTCAACAAAACGAACACCTGACGACATCTGTAACGCCTGTTTTACTGTTACACCGTCATAACCGGAGCCTTTATATGACGGAAGGAATTTCACCAACAAATCATTTACACTCTTTATATAACCATCGCCGATGGCCATGCCCACTAATGTACCAGTGATAGATTTGCCCACTGAAAAAGAGGTAAATAATGAATCTGCCGTTGCTCCAAAAGCATAGTTTTCATAATGAATTACGCCATCTTTGATAACAAGAAATCCGGTTGTCTTATTCAATGCCATAAATTCATCGATATGGTGTTTTTCTCCTTTATGTGAATACTCAATATCCAGGTCGTTTCCGGCATAGGATAACATATCAACATGTGTTCCTTTTTTTATAATCCGTGAAGGAAAAATCTCATGCGTATGCCGATAACTACCTGGTTGAAATTTTTCATCTGCAATCAAAAAATCAGCTCGATTTTTTACAACCGGAAACATTTTTTCTCCCTGGTAATTGAGTTGAAAAGAATTTGGTTTAAAAAAGCGGATTAAGTTAAAATTTAGTTTTCTGTGTATTGGTCGAATTAATCACAATATCCGGTACCCGCTTTCAGATAGTGCTTTTTCTTAGAATATTTAGAAACATATAGCGCTTACATATTTCGTTGTCAAACCGTCAATCCGTTGGTAAATCAGAAACAATGAACGTAGATCATCCTTTTGTCCTGCGCTTATTTTAAGTGATGTGCTTTGAACTTTAATTCATTCTTCAAGGTTTTCTCTGTGTCTTGAGCGAACCGGGCTTGAGATTATTTGTTTTAAGGTTTTTATCTAAGTAAAGTTAAGAATCATACTGTCCTGAGCAGTATATTTTTTGCGTGACAACCCAGAATATTTACTGATGTAAGAAGGAACTGCTATACCGGACTCAAACTGATCATAGTTAACAAATGTTCGTCCATCAATTAAAACTTTCATCCCCTTTTCAGGATTTTTCAATGGCAAAACAGCATAAACATTTTTATATTTGTTTTTTAACTCGGAAAAGCCATGGTTTTCTGCTTCTTCACCAATATCCACTTCACGATAAAATCTTGAATCCGAAGAGATCGTATCTTTATATTCATTTCCCATTATAGAAATAAGCGAATCGAGTTTGTTCATGATATCACCTCAAATTTTAAATCTATTGTTTATATTCTTCTAAAAATAATTCTATTTAACAGGATGTCAATTTTAAGGAATTATTTAGGATGGTTTCATTATGTTTGAAATAAAGGCCCGTGCCTTTGAATTCGGCGAGTCGGAAGCATTTTCAAAACATACATACCCATCTTTCCAGGATCGGGATATTTTTTCCTTTTTCATCGGCCACTGAAAGCCGAAATGCTCACACAATCGGCAAATCGCAGACATCTGGTCCGTCATCCGGTCCGATACGTCCGGAATACTTTCCCCCCTAAGTGGTACTGGAAGATGCGGTCTATTCCTCCGGCTACCGCGCACATATAATAGCCGGAGGGCGTCAATCCCAAACCGCAAGCCACTATTATCCGGCAACCGGTTGAATAATCCGAGAACCGGTTGGACCATGTATCGACAGGTGCAACGCTAAAGGGCCTGAAAAGGTTCTCGCGGGATGTCTTCAGCGTGCTTTTAATCACAATGTCATCGGGTATTTTTTTTAAGACATTACGGACGGTTCCGCCAAAATAATTCGTGCAGAGAACCAGCCTGACTGACGGATTATAATTGGATCGGTAATCTCTCAGCACATCAATCACTTCGAAAATACGGCTATGAAGGGTCGGTTCTCCGCCCAAAATTCGAATCCGTTTCCATTTCAGGTTTTTTTCAACACTGTCACGGATAAACGCCTCGATCATTGAAATCGGCATTTCTGTGTCTGCAGGCGCCTGCGCACAGGAACGATTGCAGTTAATGCATTTCAAACTGCATTTTTAGGTAATATCGATTTCCACAAAATCCCGGCTGGGTTGATACTGGCAACCGAGAAACCCGACAATGGGCAATTGGGACCGAATGAACTGGTAAAAATCCAGAACCATCCGTTTTAGAGTGATATTACGATGGCGGGACACAGAAATCATTCCGTTAGATCCTTTTTTCTCATTTCTTCCATCACGCCGAAATATACATTCTGAACTCTTTCAAATACGCCCTGCCAGGTAAAGGTGGACAGTTTGTCCATGACATGGGAAAGGTTGATTTGGGGGTATTCAATGGTCCTTGCTATCTGGATTTCAATAGCTTGAGCAAGATTTCGCACAAAAGTGGGCAAATCCTCAATATAAGGCTGGTCCATTTTTCTTAACCGCGGTGTACGAATAAGTGAGATGTATTCGGTTTTCACATCGCCAAGAACTTCCATCACGCCGGCCAGGTCCGTTGCAACTACACGGCAACCACTGGCCAAAGCCTCAAGCACGACCAACGGTAATCCTTCGAAAAAAGACGGAAGGACAAAAATATGGCCCTGCCTGAAAATATCAGCCAAACGAACCTGTGGTATCATACCGTGTACAATCACGCGCTCTCCCATATTTTTAGCCAGGTGCATGCACTCATCCTTTTCAATTCCTTTTCCGCCTCCCACGATATGCAGTTGCCAGTTCAGCTCCTCAATGGTTTTGAGAGCTTTAAGCAGCCAGGGTAACCCCTTGGCGTTCAAAAGTTTACCTGCGTAAACAAGCTGAACGGGTTTGGGCGCAGGTTTCGTATCTGGAGTAAAAACCGTATCATTGTAACCGGCTCCGGTAACAATTACTTTTTCCTGAGGCAGTTCATAATTTTGCTCGATAAACTGTTTCTGATCGCCACTCAACACCATGGCCGCGTCAAGATGGCGGCAGCCACACAATACTTTTTTGCGAAGATGGGGACAATTCTGAAATTGACGTAAATCGGTCCCGTGACATGTGGTCACCACGGGTATATTCGGGAAAAGACGCCGTGCCAGCGAACTAACCAGCCAGTTGTGATGGCTGTGGATAATATCCGGTCTGAAACAGGTCACCGTTTCAGTCATTACACGCGAGAATGCCGATTCATATATTTCAATGTCCTTCATGGACAAATCAGCAAACCTTACACTTGGGTAGGGCATGATATCCGTCATACCGGGGATCGGGAATGAAATATCACCCCCATTGAAACGGATAAAGCGGCACTGGTCAGGGATAATACCATGAAAATCGATGTCGCTGTCAGGCTGAATGCCGGCAATCATGTAATTTTCATGGCCGCATTTTTCCGCTTCACGCATCACAGACTGCATATAAATACCGCTGCCGGTTGAGTCCGGACGTTGTCCGAGCAGATGAAGAATCTTCAAGTTCTTTTTTATAACTCCAATATCTCATTATGCCGGTGATCATTATTGAATACGTAGCACTAAAGTTTGTCTGTTTTAGTTTTTCCGTCTTTTACAGTTACCATATCTGCTGAAAATGAAGCTGCCATAGCAGGTGTTGTACGAAAAATAAGCACAAGCAGATATAAAACAGTACGTTTGGATATAGCTTTATTTTCAATTCCTTGTTTTGGGTTTGTTTAATATTTTCCTGTAGGCGCCTCTGCCGGTGCAGTAGGAAAAACCTGATCCATGGGTTGAGGTGTAACACTGTCCATGGGCATCGGGGTCTGTTGCGGTGCCTGTTGCAAAACTAATCGACGAAATATATAAGTATGATCCGCTGCGGGTCTGCCGCTGTTATCCGTATAACGGGTGTTTACCTTTACCTCAAGTTTGTTTGCTCCCGTTAATCTTAATTCAACCTTTCGCTTGCTGCTATCGTTTTGATAATTAAAAGAGAGGTGCCCATCAGAATAGGAATTACAGGAGTGCCATCCCTGATCACAGTTCCCTGCATTGCATTTTTCCTTTACCTGAGCATTGTATTTTCCACTGCCTTCGACGGTTATTTTTTTAATCTCATCCATCCCGGCATTTTTGTATACCCATGAACCGGTAAACTGTTTGAAATCGGTTGCCACAGAAGTTCCCGCCATCAAAAAAATAATTGATAGTACAAATAAAAAACGTTTCATTCAGTTGCTCCTTTCTGTTTCAGTCCGTAAAATAGTGTACTATTATATCCTTATAACAGTCACATTGGATGGAAAAAGTATTGCCCCTTGCCAATCGTGACTATCCGCCTCCAGAGTTTCGGATGTTTTCTTCCGGACTTTTCAGTTGTTTTGAAATGTTCCTGAATTAGAATTTTTGTCTCTTTTACCGAGATATCTTACCAACTGGGATAAATCGCTCTTAAAAGCCGATCATTGGATTTTCCCATGGACAGATCAACGATTTCCAACCAAATAGGAACCAAATAGGGGACGTCCGTGACATTTGGATATTTGATCAACCCCCTAAAATAACGCGTTGTACTTTATTTCGTTCAGAATAGGAACCAAATAGGGGTCGTCCGTGACATTTGGATATTTGATCAACCCCCTAAAATAACGCGTTGTACTTTATTTCGTTCAGAATTAATCTGACCTCTTACTGCAGCTTTACTGACCGCAGATGGTGCTATGTTTAAACTTCTGGCGACGTCGGCACAACTCACCCTTAACTTTCTGACCGCCATATAACTTAACATTGCTCTTGCTTTTGAAACCAGTCGATTCTTTGTTGATGTTTTCAGTTCTTCTAGATCAATTTTATAATAGGAGGCGATTCTCTTTATCAGTTCATCAAGATCAGGTGCATTGGATTTAAGTTTTGTATACTCGTCCAGATTTTCATTTGCCTTTTTTAAAACACCTTTCACAAAATCACTGCTGCCCAGTATTCGCTCATCTCCCTTAATCCTGACCCCTTCTTTTTTCGACAGACTCAATGCGGACCAACCACCAACGGATCTAATTAGTCCGCCACCGACCAAATCAGGTCTTTTCCCATCTTCTATTCCTTTGGATACAAACAGGGCATAATTTCTTCTGGCGGATTTTCCATTTTTTTCAAACAGATTTAGAACATAATCAACAGATTGCCACTCGTTTTTATTTTTACCCATTAAAGCGCTATGGCCTGTATATGGATATAATTTAAGCCCTGCCATTTCTTTAACCATTTTTGCCCTTACAGGATTCAAATGGATATAACGGACAAGTTCTTTTAGATAAACCTCTTCTTCGCATAAAAATGATTTATACCGGTTTTGGAACAACTGGCCATGCCGGTTGTATTTTCTGTTAAACTGCTGGGCATAAACGGTTATTAGTCTTCTCATAATTGTAGCGATAGGCACATATCCTGTTTTCATAAGGAGATGGGCATGGTTAGACATCAGGACCCAGGCATAGCAGGGTGTTTCTGTCTCTTTTAATATTGAACCCAGGCGTTCTAAAAAATTATCTTTATCAACATCATTTTTGAATATCGCTTTACGTTCTATTCCCCTTATAATGATATGGTGTAATGCGCCCGGAGCATCTATTCTGGCTTTTCTTGGCATGGTGGATTTTTAGCTGAAATGAGATAAAATGTCAATATTTCACGGACGTCCCCTTTTTCTCTCCTCTCCATCTCTGTATCTTTAAGTTTCTTCTCAAGTTCCCGAATTCGCTTTTGATCCTGGGTGAGAGCTATTTTGCCATGTCCGGGAAAGGCGAGCTCCGAATTTTCAAGCTGTCTGCGCCATCGGTATATCAAATCGCCATTTATACCCAGGCCCTCAGCTACCTCTGAAATAGTTCGCCCAGGTTCTTCTGATAGTCGAACTGCATTTCTTTTAAATTCAGGATCGTATTTTCTTCTGTTTTGAACACTCATGTTTTCCTCCTGTCGTTTTTATAACAACGTCTTAATAGAGTGTCCACATCTTTGGGGTAGGATCAACGCCGTACTAAGCGGCAGGTCGTGGCGCTTTGATTACGCGATGATTTAGATCCTGTCCGCTTAAGTAACTTTGTTATGCCTTTCTCCATCCCGAATTTAACTTACCTCTGCAAAACCATTTGTTTGCAGCCTTTTCAATTGACACCAATTTTTCAGCAATTTCAGTGCATGCAATCGATAGTAAATTATTCGCTACTGTCTGCGCTGATGGATGGGGCATTTGCACCCATTGTAAGTTGGGGTTTCTATTTATAACTGAAGCTCTCAAATACTTTGAAAATAGTTCGTATGCACTGTTGCCAAGCAGAACCACAATGTGTGGTGACTTTCCAAAATTTTCATTAGTTGAAACAAAATATTCCATTACCTTATGCATATTATTCATCAAATAATCAGTTATTTCTATTTTGTTTGAACTTGCACCACCTGGAGTTGCTTTAAGGTCTATAAATCTAAAATGATTAAAATTTGAATTGGATTCATTTCCAATGATGCCATTAAGAATCATCCGGCATCTATTGTAAAACATTTTATTGCCATGGTAGTTGTTCGACTGAGTTGCTGTTCTGAACCATTCGCCCATGTCCAATATATCACCATGTGGATTTCCGCCATTAGGCTCGGTTGCAATAAGCATAACCCTAGATGGTGAACTGTTCCACCCATTGAGATTATAAGGTGTAAATTTCCATTCTACTAAATTCGTCATATTGATTTGCCGAGCATAACGTTCAACATGAGCCGTCACGGGGAATAAACGTTACCTTCAAAACCGGGCGTCGTACCGTGACGGCTCAATGTTCTGGTTCGATAATATTTATTTAACCCGAGTAACATCATAAATTTCATCTTCAATAATAAGCTTCCAAGTGAGAGCACTTTCTTTCCCCAGAGTTATTTTTTTCGCTAAAACAACTACGTCTGGGCGGTATGAATATGTGTAATTATATGTGTTGAATCTGAACACCATACCATTATCCAGAGCTACTGGTTTATCGAAATCAGCACCTTCAAACTCATCACTCACATTTGTCATTTCTACAATTGTATAACCGACGAGTTTTCTAAAGTCTCTGGCTTTAAGTCGGGCAAAAGCCGTTGTTGAAAATATAGATATAAGAACGACAGCTATAAGTGTGTTTTTTAGTTTCATTTTATCCTCCATCGAACGTTGGCCTTCACCGGCCAGGCGGCGAATAACGACGGGGCCGGAAGGACGAAATAGGTTGATAAAAGACAGCCTCCAATAACGGCGCGCTGTAGCCTGGTCCGAGTGCAAGGCCCTTGTTCTGTTTCACTTTTTGCCCGTATCTAACAGTGGACTGTCAGGGTTTTCGATTATTTTATAACTGATAATGTTATCATTCGTGTCTAAGTAGAAAGTTAATGTATAGAACTTATAAATCTTGATTTTTTTAGGATAGCCTTCATTAATTATCTTGAACACCTGATCTTCGGCTACTTCGTATTGCATCATTCTTGTACCGTTTTCATACTGTTCGATCTTAGTTGGAGAACCAACGTGGTTGAATAAATCGATGAAAGTCGTACTACTGTTTATTAGCATCGGTTTATCGACTTTATAAGACCAGTATGCAAAAACTAAAACAGCGACAAGAAAAATGATTAAAAGACTCCTGAAAAACGTTTTCATAATTAAAACCTTAGATAAACTATAGAATGCCGAGTGGGGTCAGGCCTACACATTTGACAAAATGAAGCGATCTGTCAAAAGTGTAGACCTGACCCCTCATGTTTTGCTGAAGACCAAGAGGGCTTACAATAATTCCTCCTGAAGCGTTCGTATCATCAATTCTAAAGGCTAAAGCACCGACTTTTTCTTGAGATTGTTTTGAGCTTGTATATCGGCGACATTCGACAATTAAAAATATATCGGTCCCTTCTTTTACACCTTTTGCATCAATCTCCCAATGGGTGCCAGTTAAATGACCAGCAACCTTTTGCTTGCCTTCAAAAGTGGTTACGCCAAACTTCTCTGATATTGTATTCAACAGATAACATGCAACTTCTTCGTATGTTTCCCAATTCTTTTTTTTTGATTTCATAATAGTTTTATGCTCAACTTTTGGCTCATCTTCAAGCGCTTACAGTGTAATCAAAAACGCATGGTAATCTCGATGAATATTACGGCTATTTTTTTGATTCATGTATGATTGTACCACTACTAATAACTTTTTCGAGTTCAGCGTGAGCTTGCTGTGATGAATCCGTTGGACCAAAATTGGTCAATCTCATCCCCGCACTATCAGCACCAGGTCCCAATGTAAATATGTTATCATCGATACGCAAATTCCTGTCGTGCAAAACATCAGGTGTTACTTTTATTAATTTATAATCCAAATATTCTTTTCTAAACAGATCAGAGACAGCAGTTACTCCTTTTACACCATAGTCTTTGTTGCCTTTTGTTGTGATCAGCTTTATAGATACGGCTTTTTCTAATTTGCTAACAAATAAATCGAAAAAATCAGGTTTCAAATACCTGTCATAGTATTCAAACCTTTTTTTGACAATAGACAGAGCTTCTTTGATTCGAAGGTATGAGGTAAAAGGTGTATTCGCGGCCAATATTTCAGGTTCCCATGAAACTGGAATTTCAGAGACCAAATCAAAAAAAATATTTTTTGTTTCATCAAGAATTCGAAGAAAAGTTCGTTGCAATAACGGTAGATTTTTATGCATTTCTTGATCAGCAATCAAATCTCTCACTTTAAACATGAATCGTTCAGCAGTATGAGATAAGCGTTGATACTCTTCATTGAAAAACAAATCATTTGCAAATGTCGCATATTTTTTAACCCCCAATCTCCAACTTGCGTCGCCAGCGGAAACTTTAGCTATAGCAATACGGTATTCATCCACTGTTGGAGGCAGCTTTTTTTGAGCAAGTTCAACATAAGGTTGTATCAATATTCCAAATTCAAAAATTACATTTTGACGTTGATTCGCTTTTTCATTCTTCATAATAGACATCATTTCATAAAATAAGGGTTATTTATCCTTTACTCATGTCACCATTGTTTATTTCCAAAGCACAATCATAAAATACTCTTGATCCATCTATTTCTTTTCCAAATATTAGAATTCTAAGATTGTCACAAATTAAGTCTTTTTTACTTTTCCCTTTAAAATATTTTGGGTCTGTATTGAGATTTGGAAGTTTGAGCATATCGATTTCTCGGTAAACAATCCAAACAACTTCATTGTTATCCAAAATCATGGTGGCTACTAATTTAGTGTTCATCGAATTTTTACCAGGCCAATTAGAAATTTGAGTAGAAGGTTTGGAAATGAGAATACTTATCTCTGTTGCTTTGCCTGTATTAGCATTTGAAATCCAATGGATACGTTTAAAATTAGATTTATCATATGGAACGTTAACCGAAGATGACGGTGTGACTATTCTGTATGCGAGAGTTATTCCGGGCGCTATTTCTTTTGGCTTGAACCATTTTTCTATGAAACGACCTTTTTCAATTTTTTCAGAACTTTCAACCTTTTTTTCAAAAAAATTATTTGAGTATGCAACATGCCAATACCCTGACTGGTGTAAACTTGCCTTGAACGCACACCCCAATGAGCGGCAAGCCAAGTAAACATCGTTTTTCCCAACATTAGAACGTGACCAACATTTCCATGTTGACGACCGATAACCTTTGTCATCATTGATTCCGAATCTTATTGATTTTTCGGCCATAAATTATGCAACACCTGTTTAACCTTAACATTCTCGTTTAATCGAATCATTCACAAATAGCATTGCCACTCAATATTCGTTAGGCTATGGCCGCTAGTCTCTTCAATTTTTGTGATCGTCGAATCTCGATGTGCTGCTCCGACCAGAAAAACAGCCTTTTGAAATGCGTTATTTCGACTATACTCGTATATTCCATTTATCATTTCACTCTCGCGAAGCGAGATCATCGCGTTCCAGTATTCGTAAAGCTCCATAATTTCCGGATCATTAACTTTGCGTACTGTTTTAAAATCTTGGCTATTCAGTTCAGCGTGATCTTTTGAGCATTGATCGCTATTTAAGTAGAAAAACCCAGATTCATACACGCGTTTTTGTATATCTTGGTATTTTTTCTGATATTCTACAGTGCTATTTGCATCGATCACCCCAAAAAGACGCTGAAATTTCGTATGAATGTTCTTATCTATTATTTTCAGATCGACTGGAATTAAAGTCACGTCGAGATTCCTTTTGTATTCCAGTACTGCTTTTGGCTCCAGGCCTGGCGCAGTGCGGTAATTTTTAAAATCGTCAGGTGTGACTTCGAGAAAAATGATTTCTGGTTGAACCTGATCAAGTATTTTATACAAGTTCGACGCATTAGCGGCCCCGTTCTCTTTGTGAACTGTGCACACTAAAGTAATACTTTTCATTCGATCCTTTATACTCATAAAGAAGCATAACCCCCAAACCCCAAAGTCAGATCAAAAAGGATTTGTACTGATGATAGTTTATTCTGTCTCTTTTTTGCCATTTTTATTTTTGCTTTGTGAACAAGTTGTTGTATGGTTCTGTATAATTTTCAAAAAATATTTAATTTGACAATGAAAAAAATGTCAGGTAGTTAAATTCTAACTGGATAACACATCGATTTGAACATTATTAATTTTTGATATCATGATCAAAGTACCTGCGGCACTTCAAAATAAATATAATCTACTGTTGATGAACAGTGAAATTGCACCGGATCAGTATAGTTATTGTAAAAAATAGCTTCGGTATTATCTGGATTTTTGTAAAAAGTACGCGCATTCGTATTTGGATACAAAAACCCTCTTTCTTTTTCTGGAAAAATTGAAAGAAAGAAAACAGACACCGTACCAGCAATCTCAGGCGAAAAAAGCAGTGGAATTATATTATTCAGGAATAGAAAAATCAGAAAATAAATCTGATGCTTTTAAACAGGGTGTTTGTGAAAATGATCGATCATTTGATTCAAATGTCGAGCCCTGGAACATTGCTATTGATTCCATAAAAAATGAAATTGAACTGCGTCATTATTCAAAAAAAACATTGAAAGCATATACTTTATGGGCAGCGAAACTTAAATATTTTACAAAAAACAAATTACCTGAGTTTTTAACACCAGAGGATGTTAAAGATTTTTTGACTTTTCTGGCAGTAAAAAAGAAAGTATCGGCTTCTTCTCAGAATCAGGCTTTTAACGGGTTATTGTTCTTTTTCAGACATGTATTAAAAAAAGAATTTGGAAAAATAGAGGGTGTTGTCAGAGCGAAAAGAAAACCCTATATCCCGGTTGTTCTTTCCAGAAAAGAAGTTGATTGCGTTCTTCAAAATTTAAGTTATCCTTATGACCTTGTGGTGAAGCTTTTATACGGTTGTGGCCTCAGGCTTTCTGAGTGCATGAAATTGAGGATCAATAATTATAACTTTGATCATGGTGTGTTAACTGTTCATGATGGTAAGGGAAAAAAAGACAGGACCGTTCCGCTTCCGGAATCCATTTGTGATGATTTAAAAAACCAGCTTAACCGGGTGATTCGCCTTCATGATACAGATTTAAAAAATGGATATTCGGGCGTGTTTTTGCCTGATCGCCTTGAGAAAAAATATAAAAACGCACCTAAAGAATTGATCTGGCAGTGGTTTTTTCCTGCCAAAGAATTGACATTCGTTGCTGAAACAAATGAATACCGGCGTTATCACCTCCATGAAACCCATGTTCAAAAAGCAATTAAACGGGCTGTGAGAAAATCAAAGATTCTTAAAAGGGCTTCGGCTCACACGTTTCGGCACAGCTTTGCCAGCCATCTGCTCCAGGCCAACTATGATATCCGGACGATCCAGGAATTATTGGGCCACAGTGATGTCCGGACGACTATGATTTATACCCATACGATTCAGTCTCGAACCATCAAGGAAGCGAAAAGTCCTTTGGATTTATAAGGTTGTTGTTTGGACTCAGCTCCGCCCTGTGGATTACACGGGCGGGTATTCAGAAACCACCAGGGTCGTATCTTAATAATTAATTATTCCAACAACCGCCCCCGTCATACAAGTAGCCATCGTCCCTGCAACAATAGACCTCAATCCCAACGCCACAATCTCGTCCCGCCGATCCGGCGCCATACTCCCCATACCGCCGATCATAATCCCCAAACTTCCCGGATTAGCAAAACCGCACATGGCATAGGTCATAATCAACATTGTTTTTGAGCTTAAAACACCTTCACCCAGTTGACTCATTTGGAGATAGGCCAGGAACTCGTTTAATATTGTTTTAGTACCCATTAATGATCCGGCGATAACAGATTCGCTACACGGGACGCCCATGAGCCAGACAACCGGTGCCATGATATAGCCCAATATCCGTTGAAGGGATAATGACTCTCCGCCTGCATTGGGCAACAGTCCGAACAACATGTTCATAAAATGAACAATCGCAACCAGGACGACAAGCATGGCAATAATATTAATTAAAAGCTGAACTCCCTGGATGGTTCCTTTTGTAATAGCATCCATACTGCTCATATATTTTTCCGGTGCAGTAATTTGACCGGTTGTCAGTTCTCCGGTTTCAGGAACCATAATCTTGGCAATGGTAAGGGCTGCCGGTACGGAAATAATAGATGCGGTTAAAATATGGCCCATGATATCCGGGATATGACCGGATAAAAGACCGGCATAAAGTACCATGACGGTTCCGGCAATGGTGGCCATCCCGCAAGTCATAATTGAAAATAGTTCACTCCGGGTCATATCTTTTAAATAGGGCCGTATAAAAAGCGGTGATTCCACCATACCCACAAAGACATTGGCAGAAACACCCACACCCTCTGCTCCACCGATTTTCATGGTTTTTTGAAGACACCATGAAAATGCCCGGACAACATTAGGGATGACTCTCCAGTAAAAAAGAACCGCTGAAAGCGCGCTCATAAACAGGATTATGGGAAGCGCCTGAATCGCCAGAATGAATGTTGCGTATGGCTTTGTGATATCAAAGGGTACTTCGCCGCCACCGATATAACCGAATACAAATGATGTACCTGCATGAGTTGATTCCTGAATTGCAAATACGAGCTTATTGAGGAAAAAGAAGAAGTCCCTGAATACCGGGAGCTTTAACAGGATCAGACCGACAACGAACTGCAGGGCCAGCCCTTTGATGATCATCCTAAAGGAGACCTTCTTTTTATGTTCGCTGATGGACCAGGCGAAAATTATGAAGACTAACAGTCCTAACAAGCCTTGCACTGCTTTACGTCCCTTTTCGTGTGGGGATCAACCCGACCGCTATATATTTTGCCCTTTAAAACTTTTATTTAGCCGCAAGCCGTTGCAAGCGCTTTGTCTGGCCGACAAGCCGGATAAAAATGTAATGCTTTTCCGGCATGAAAACAATTACTTAAGCAAGGCGATTGCTTTCCGGCCATGTCGGCCAGACAAAGCGCTTGAGCCGATCCGCGTCTGTGGCTGTGGCTGTGGCTAAATTATAAATCTGAAAAACGGGTAAGTCCTGTTATTCAGGCTATGCCACATTAGTAGCACTTTATATACTGCATAAAAACATAAACATTTGCAAGGTATTTCTTTGCAAAGTCCTGATTTGTTTTAATATATCCATCAACATTTAATGTTTCCCCATCGGTCCTCAGAAAGATCGCACCCTGATCCGCTGTATTATAAATATCACACCCCAGATTGGCATACCGCTTCAATACGGACTCATGTGGAAAATGATACCGGTTATTCATGCCGGATGAGATTATTACCGTTTCCGGCTGTACCGCATCCAACAGATAATAACTGCTGGATGATTTACTGCCGTGGTGAGGCGCAAACAAAACACTGCTTTTAAGTGATTCTCCACTTATCTCTGCCAGCTCTTTTTCAGCCGGCTTTTCAATATCTCCGGGAAACAGAAATGATTGCTCTCCAAGTGTTACTTTTAAAGAAAGTGAGTTATTGTTTGTATCCCGCCATTTGTGAGTATCTCTTTTCTCCATAAAGTCTGTAGTCGGATACACGATTTCAAGTTTTACACCATTAATATTATACGCACGGGGCATCGTTTCAAAAGCAGGCATGTCGATTTCACGATCTTTAATAATCTCTACAAACTGCTTGTATCCATACGTTTTTACACTTTCACCATTTGTCCATGCGGTTTTAACATTGAAGTTATCCATTATATAAAGCAGGCCGTTCAGGTGATCGCTGTTGGCATGGGAAAGTACAACCGTATCAATTGTTTTGATTTTTTTTTGCCATAAATATGGCGCGATAACACTTCTGCCGACATCAAATATGGATGAATCCGAAAATCCGCCACCATCAACCAGCATATTGTATCCGCCGGGGAGTTCCAAAAGCGTGGCCGTACCCTGTCCGACATCAATTGCCGTTATTCTGAGATCTCTGTGCCGGAAACGATTATCCACCCAGTAGCTGATATCTGCGCTGAGGATGATCAAAACGATGGCAAGAATAATCCCTGCCCATTTCTTTATGTGTTTCTGATTACTTTTCCACAGGCCCAAGATGGACCAGCATAATAGATAATAACATACAATTTCGAGTAGTGAAGGTGTAATCGTCCGGACAGCTGCAAAAGGAAGTTCTGCAGCAAACTTAATGATAATAATCAGATAGTCCAGCACAAACGCTGCCATATTGATGAGCAGCGCTGACACCTCAATACTTATCGGACTGACAAACAGCGCCACAAGGCCAAGAGGAATGACTGCAATGCCGATAACAGGCACAATAATGAGATTACAAAAGAACCCGATTAATGAAACCTGGTTAAAATAGACCATAACAATGGGGAAGGTGCCGAAGATGGCGAAGAGGGATACCAACGTAAGTGAGAGAACTCTGTTTTTCATTTTTGGCCAAAAACCTTCCACATACTCAAAAAGGCTAAACCTGGAAAATCCATAAATTATCGCCAGAACCGCCATGAAAGAAAGCTGAAAGGATATGGAAAAAATAGCCGGTGGGTGAATAACCAGAATCACCATTGCAGCAACAGCAATTGTATTTAACGGATCCTGTTCCCGTTCAACCAGAAAGGCCAGAAGGAAAACAGACACCATGATAACCGCCCGCTGTGTCGACGGTGCCATTCCTGAAACCAGGCCGTAAATAATAACCGGAAACAGGGACAACATCGCGGCGCCTTTTTTTGTCCATGCCTGCCATAATAAAAACTTTGAAAAAGATAACACCCATCTGAAAATAAAAAAGGCAGAAGCCGCGACTATGCCCACATGAAAACCGGAGATGGCCAAGACATGGCCCATACCGCTTCGGTTGAATATATTTCTTAAATCCTGAGATATCCCGTTGCGGTCTCCAATAATAAGTGCATTAAGAATTGCTTTGGTATCTTTGGTATCTGTATTATCCGTTATAGCCCTTATACTTTTTCGGGTGTTTTCAAGAGAGGTATAAAGAAAGTTGTTCGAACCTTTTTCCAGAACCTTAAAATATTTGCCCTGTGTAAATATACTAGCATAAATATTTTGAAATGCCATGTAGCGCTTGTAGTCAAACCCACCGGGATTGTTGAAATTATAAAGCTTCTTGATTCTGCCGGTGAGGCGAACCTTGTCCCCCTTTTCAAAATCAGTAAAGTTATCCATAACGGTTACCCTGAGATTTCCGGTAACAGGCATAATGGCGTCTTTAAGTATGACCTCTTCTGTCCTGAGTACAAACCCGGCACGATCATTATTTATCTGAACCGGAGAGTAAACATAACCGGTAACGACGGCCTTGTTATTTGCAAAATACTTTATGTGGTTATCTGCCAGATCCGGAGACAGCCGGAACTGAATTGAGAGGTGGCCGATAGCGGCGAACAGGATGAGTGACGCAATGGTTGTAATATACGTATTTCTTTTGAAAAAGGAATAAATAACAATGAGACATATAGAGACAAGGACATATAAAACAGTTTGAAAACCGGTGATTCGTGCGCCAAAAAGAATACCGAATATAAGTGATAACAGTAACGGGATGATGGGCCGGGCGTAGAAATTTTCAGGCTTCATAAGTAACAGGTTCGGTTTTCGTTTTTGGATTAATTTTTTTAACTTATAAATGGCTATTTAGAAAAAGTCAAAGGTATAGTAGTGAGCGAGAGTGCTGAGGAAAAAAGTAAGGAGAAAGGACAAAGTGCTGAGTACTGAGTTAAGATCGCGGAGATAAAACCGGAAGGATTTCTTGCCCTTCGCCTTTCAACGCAGCTGAAGGTTGCTATTGCTTGTGGACGAAGGGGTAAATTAAACTAACTCAATCAACAATAACTCCCCAATTTATAAAACCCTGGATTCCCGATTGTACGGGAATGACAAATGCTGCTTTTCGAGTATTTCGTATGTTTTGTGGTTAACCTTAATGCATTTTGAATCGGCTCAATCAAAATGAATAACCGATCGAGAAATGAAATCGCCCACTGCTCTCCCCTTCTCTCGGATCCAGTTTATGGCCATATAATATCCCTACCGGCCCAATAGGGGAAACATACCTCAGCCCCACACCAACCGATGTCCGGATTTCATCTGAGTTTACTTCCTTTATATGGTCGGTAACCGCGCCGGCATCGAAAAAAAATGCTGTTTCAATATTCCAGCCTATTTCATATCTCGCTTCCACGCTGCTGAATGTTGTAAAACGGCCGCCCACTGCATTACCATCTGTATCATATTTCAGTAAATTTTCAGCAAAACCTCTCACACTGCCGGTGCCACCGAGATAGAGCAACTGGTCCGGTGATAAGACTCCGCTACCGTATGTGTTGATATGATAATTCTGGCTGGTCAGGGCAAATGTCAAATGGCGAACGGGTGTATAGTAATATCGCAAATCAAGACCGTATTTGATAAAGTCATCCAGGCTGTTATCTATACCTTTAGACAGATCAGCCAGAACATTTGTGTAGTACCCCTGTTGCGGTCGTATCGGAGAGTTCCGACCATCAAATGTAATGTATGGCGATACCGTAAATATACTACGGGAGCCTTCCTCATCAACCAGTTCCGGGTTTTGTAACTCCCATTCGTATATATCATCCACAAATGTCTCACGGTGTTCATATTTCAAACCCAATCCGGTAGCGATGTTGCTGCGCAATTTTCTGGTAAGGCCTGAAGAAACACCATAGGATCGCGTACCAAACTCCTGGTTGAACTCCTGAATTTCTTCGCCGAAAATACTGAGGCTGGCAAAAGTTTTTGTGCCTAAAAAACGGGGTTCTATGATGCTCATCTCTCCTACATAACCGATCTGGCTGTATTCTGCTGTCGCATTAAGAGTTTTATTCAGGCCGAGCAGGTTGCTGTTTGAGCCTCCTGCTTCTACAAAAAAACCTTTATCTGATTCATAACCACCACCCAGACTCACAGAATAGGGTTTCTTTTCCTTAACATCTACAACCAGGTGAATAATTTCTGCCCCGTCTTCAAGGCCCACCGGTTCGACATGAGCCGTATTTAAAGCGCCGACAGATTGAAGATTTCGCTGACCCTCAATAACCTTGCTGAGGATAAAAGGGTCACCTGTCTCAATACCAAGATTTCTTTCCAGTATCCGTTTTTGCGTTTTGAAATTACCATTATATATAACCTGCCCGATACGGGCATTTTTTCCTTCGGTTATCTGGTACACAATCCTGGCTTCTGTATTGTTTTCGTTAAATTCGACTTTATCTGCAACACGAACGTAAGGATATCCCTTTTCAGATATCAATGATATCAGTTTTTTCTGATCACCGGATAACACGGATTTTTGATATAAACTACCGGGTTTCATCTGGATGACGTCCATACACTCCAGGTCGCCTAAAACTGAATTTCCGTCAAAAACAACCTCACTAACCATTGTCTGCACGCCCTCAACAATCCCGATCAGAACCGTTGCCTCATCCTTCAAATCATTATACGTTATGTTGTAATCAAGTGAGGTGCCCAGGAAACCCTCTTTAAAATAAAGTGCTTTTATGATCCTGAGATCATCATCCAGTTTTTTTGTATCGAATCTGTCATCTCTGAGAAGTCCGCCATTTGCTTTTGACTGCATATAAGAGAGAAGCGTTTTATTGTCGAACTTTTTATTTCCTGTAAAAGAAATTGAAGTAATACGAACACGCGTTCCCTCAGTAATTTCAAATTCCATGTGCCGGGTTTTCTCATCCGGTATTTCAGATGGCAGTTCATTTACTTTTACAGATGCAAAGGCATAGCCCTCTTCCTGATATCGGGCTCTGATTTGCTGAAGACTTCTACGTATACCATAATCAAATCGGTTACCGATATCAAAAATAACGACATCTTCTTTGAGCGTTCGATTTGAAATTGCATCGTTGCCGCGAAATGATATTTCATATTTGGGCCCTGTCTGAACATCGATAATAATCGTCACCTCTCCGGTATCATGATTTATATCTATAGCAGGCGTCAGGACCGCTTCTGCATAACCAAGCGTTCGGTAGTAATCCCGAAGCGTTATCAGATCTGCCTTCAGGTTTTTTTCAATGAACCGGTCATAGATCCCGATTAAATAAGTTTTTCTCCAGCATTTCATTTTTCTTTTAAGTGTACTTTCAGATACGATCAGGTTCCCGGTAAAAGTCAGTGACTTCAAATAGTAACAGGCATTTTTTGAGACCTGTATATGAAGAATAACAGAATTACTGTCAGACTGTTCTTCAATTTCAATATTCACTTTTGGCGAAATAAATCCTTCGCTTTCCAACAAGGACGTAATCAGATCCTTTTGTGTTGCTACCTTTTCAGCATCATAATTATCTCCGACATAAATACCCATGGCATTTAATACTTCCTGCTCAAACATCGGGTAGTAGCCTGAAACACGAATATCCTCAATCCATTTTGCAGGCTTAAGCGTCAGGGTTATCTCTTTACCGTTTTCTCCTTCTTTAATATCCGCATTAATACCTTCAAACTGCCGGCTATCTTTTAATGCTTTTAGAGATATTTCCCATTGATTTTGAGAAAAGGACTGCCCTTCTTCAATATAAAGAAGCTTTTTGGCCATTTCCCGCCAGGGCGCTTTATCTTCGACACTGGTAATGTTGATATTTATTTTTGAAATAATACGTTGTTCAGATGCAAAAGATGTTTGGGATAATAATAAAAATGCAAAAAATATTATTACGATGCTCAACCATTTTATTCTTCCGGTGACAGGGGGAAATAGAAAAAACGCCGGCGGGTCAGTCCGTCTTCCCGGATTCACGCGTTCGCGGGAATGACGATTATTTTTTAAACCACTATTATTGCTGTATGTATTTCTTGTTTTTTTTATCATTATTGCATTTTCAATGCGAGGGATTAACGGAATTCATAACGATATTGCAGCTTTCCCCCAAAAGTACCCTGACTATCCTGATAACCGCTTACTGAGAAATGTTCCAGCAGACGATATTCTGCAATTGCCCGCTGAACCGGATCACCACTGGCCAGTTCAACCATATATTTTAACATTGTCCGCCTTGAAAGTTCCTTTCCGACGGTTACCTGTATTTTCTCTTCCGATGTATCATCATCCGTTATCGTATCGACTTCGACAAGATCAAGGCCGGTCTCATTTTTAATATCTTCAGAATAAGCTGACCCCACCATAACAGCCAGTTTTTGTGCAGTTGTGAGCCCCCCCTCACTCTCCAGGGAGTTCATTTCACCGGTTGTTTTTCCGAAAATAATCAGAGACAGAATATCTTCATCCGATGCCAGAGGATCAGAAGTAAACGTAAAATTCAGATTATCTACCGGACCGCTTAAGTAAAGTTTGATATCCCAATTCCTGATTTTCACTTCACTATTGATATTAATTTCAGGATCATTTTTATAAGGGCTTACAAAATCTATTGACCCCTGAGAGATATTGAAATCCTGATTCCTGAAATAGACAATGCCCGATTCTGTCCTTACCCGACCCTGTAAAATCGGTTTTTGCGCGGTTCCTTTTATTTGCAAATCCGGTATAATGGATGCGGTCAAAAGATTATTTTCAATTTCAAAAGGATTTCTGTGATAAACACGAACATTCAACTTCATGTTATCCAGAAAAGGGCTATCCTTTTGTTGATCTATACCGGCCACTTTCTTTTGTGGTAATCGGATTGCATCGAAAAGGCTTAAATTAAAATCACGAAAGTAAATGCCTTCAATCAATCCAACCTCGCCTGTTAACTCAGAATCTTCCGGACTTCCGGCAAGGTTAAGGTCAGCACTGACAATTGCACTTAACGTATCCGGAACCTTGACAGGCAATTTTTCGGCATAGATATGGACTGAAAATCGCTTCGGTCTGAAATGATCAAGATCTATTCGTCCGTCCATACCCAAAAGACCGTCTTCAAGGTAGCCTTCAAGCTTTTCAAAAGTTACCTTGCCTGCAGAAGCATGGATACGGCCATTAAGGTTTTTTAATTCCTGATCCAGCATCGGCAGCGCAATACCAATCTTCCTCAGTTCAAAATCGATATTTACATTCGGGTTTCCCCATTTCCCATTTGTACCACCGGCTAAAAGAATATCACCACTCATCTGGGGCCACTCTTCGGAAATAAAATGGAGCATAACAGCCGGGATAAGGCCATCGAGCTCCACATTCAGTTTTTCAGGATATTGCCCCTCACCGCTAAAGGATAAATGACCGCCTTCAGCAAATTTTATATTGTTTTCAGGCAACGTGAGTATTCTGTTTTCATAGGAAGCAAAAAGATCCTCTGCTTCAAACAGACCTTTATCCAGATAGGCAACTGAAACATGATTAATGTTTATTACGCCCGAACTATCCAGATATCTATTCAGATTACCTGAAACCCGAATAGAACCCGTTAACTTTCCTGAAAATTCTTCTTTTCTCAAAAACCTGAATGCCGGTGAAAGCGCCATATCTTTCAGGTTGAATTGTGCAGAATAATCTTTTGAAACAATATCTATCATACCTTTAAGGTCAAGACCGCCCTCAGCGCTTGTCTCAATTCGGGAATCCTTCAGACTATAAGTAATTCGGATATCGGGAAGAGATGTTTCTTTAAAATTTAACCGGGTCAGCTTAATGTCGCCATTCAGTTGCGGGCTATTAAGGTTTCCTTTTCCTGTTATCGTCGTAGAAATATATCCCTCGGGCGTACTGCTGCCTTTTAGTAATGATACGTGGCTAACCATTATAGGCGTGGACCTAAGCTTTACATCATATTCACCATCATCAATCTTAATACTGCCGCTGCCGGTTATATTCTCTTCAGAAGCAACTTGCAGCTTCAGTTTCTTTAACGATAATTTGTTTTGGGCCAGATGGGCTTTTGCTTCAATACTTTCAAAAGACTGGTGCCAGTTGATATCCGTCCCCGTTAACTCAAGCATGCCTTCAGGTGACTGTAAGGAACCCTTTAGTTCTGTCTTAAAAAATATCCGACCTGAAGCATCGGCATAAAAATCTGCTATCTGGCAATTTTGCCCTGAAACATATAGTTTGATCTCGTTATCCTTCAGCAGAGAAAAACTTTCAGGTTCAAAAAGATTAATTTTTCCTTTAGCAATAACGTGCGAGCTGTTCCTGGATAACATCAGCTCATCTATTGTGGCGATACCCTTTTCAAATGCACCCCTCACCGCCAGGTCACTGATAGTATAATCATAAAGAAGGAGATCGTGGCTTTTGGCGTTAAAATCTACCTTGATATCTTTTAATGGCCCACGGGCTGACAGGACACCATTTATGTTGCCACGAACCGAAAGTGTTGAAATATAGGCAGATGGATCAACATTGCTAAACGTCAGGGAAAGATCCGTTTTCATCTGATCGTTAAGCATATACCCGTCATCAAAAAGCCGGATCTCGCCGCTGCCGTTGACCTGCATATCATGATTACGCAGGGATAAAGTCTGTAACCGGCACAATCCTGCCGGATTCAAATCAACTTCTGCCAGACCATTTTCTATATGATAATCATTATATTTAAAGTTATTTACCTCCAGGGTGCTGCTTAAATGGGGACTGCTGATATCTCCTTTGATAGCGGCCACCATATTATATCGGCCCTGGAAAGAATCTGAAAGCACTGACAGAGATGGCAGCAAGCCATTGAGTATGGCATTTATATCATTTGTTTCAGTATTATAGTATCCGGACGCTTTTATCTGACCATCACCGGATACTATGCCTAACTGTTTTACGGTTAAGATTTTATCCTGAAAACGCATTTCGGTATTGATATCCAGGGCGGCCTGCTTAAAAATATCCAGGTATTCCAGTGCAGAAACGGAACCGGCCAAAACTACATCTGCCGTCAACTGATCGGGTATGACACCTTTTCCATTTAAAGTGATATCCGTATTAATAACACCATTAAGCGAAGTATTCCCTTTCGGGATATGATCAAGAGCAAGCTCTTTTACAGCCAGATTAAACTGCCATGAAAGGTTGCCCCAATCAATCGAATTGGAAAAGATATTGTCTTTTATTATCCGACGCCCATCAACCTCACCCGTCACATTAATTTTACCCGAATCGACTATCAGCCGAAATGAATTAATATTCAGTACTTCCGCAGCATATTTGATGCCTGCGGTCGCTTTACTAACAGGATAGCCATAAACTAAGCCGTCACTATAATTCACCTGGCATGCTACATCCGGATTTAAAACCGGTCCATCAATTTTAATCAATGCAGAAAGTTTCCCGGAGATGGGTTGTTCTACATTCAGTATCTGAAGTAAATTTGATAAGTTGAGAGAAATATTGGTTTCAAGATACAATTCCGGGGTCATGTTCAGCTTCTGAACACTTCCTTTTGTAGTAAATTTTATTTCAGGTGTGATAAGCTCCAGACGCTTCACATATAAATTATTTTCTGAAAACCTTCCTGTAAAAACAGCATCAACAGACTTAATATCAACGGGTTTACCTTCCCCCCTGTAAGCAAAACGACCATCGGTAAAAACCAGTTTCTCAACCTTAATATTAATTGGAAAGCCGGAATCCGAATCATGATTTTTCTGTTTTGCCTTCTTCGATGATGAAACCGGAGTCACCGCCCGAATAATATTCAGTTCACCTGTATCTGTTTCACTCAGCAGGCAGAATGGTTTTTGAATAATCGCCTTGTTTATATGTATCTTTTTTGTCAGAAGATTAAGAAAAGATATTTGAATTTTGCATGATTTTACACCGGTAACCTTTGTACCATCCGTATCCGTCAGCAATGCATCTGCAATGGCTATCCGGCCGGAAAAAAGAGAAATATGATGGGATAAAAGACTAATCTCTCCCTGAATATTATCATTAATGATTTGAAGAAAATAATGGCGGGCTTGATCAGAATTGATCGCCACCTGAACAGCTGTAATGGCAATGACCAGCAGGGCCATGGCAACATAGACAGTTATGATCCATCGTTTCTTCATGAGGTTGATATTTATCATCTTGCCAGATAATTATCAAAGATATTTTAAGCGTTGAGAGTACTGAGTTCTGAGCGATGAGTGCTGCGTACTGAAAAATGATAGTGAACAGTGAGGGTTTTAATTCTTTTTAAAATAGGAGTTCCATTGCATTCGGGCAGGGCGAAGCCCCACCTTCTGCTTTATGATTTTTTTTCGTGTCTTTCGTGGTTTTTTTCTTACTCTTCACGCATCGTAATTTCAATCAAATGATAACCAAATTGTGTTTGAACCGGACCGTGAACTTTTCCAATTTCATCATTAAACACAACCGTATCAAACTCCTGAACCATTTGGCCGGGAGAGAATATACCCAGATCTCCACCGCTTTGTCCTGACGGACACTGTGAATGTGCTTTTGCCATTTCAGCAAAATCCGAACCCTCTTCAATCTGTTTTTTAATGTCTTCACATGCCTCTTTTGCTTCCATCAGAATGTGACGTGCTGCTGCTTTAGCCATAATCATTACCTCCTTTTAAATATTTATGCTTTTATCCGCTTAATCGCTGCACCCAGTGCAGAAAACTTCTTCTCTATTGCATCATAACCCCGATCCAGATGATAAACCCGATCAATGGTTGTCTGGCCCTTTGCAACCAATCCGGCCAGAATTAATGATGCACTAGCCCTAAGATCCGTTGCCATAACAGGTGCGCCTGAAAGCCCGCCGGGATTTCCTTTGATCATGGCAGAGTTTCCTGAAACAGTAATATCAGCACCCAGACGTTTGAGTTCACTGACATGGATAAAACGATTTTCAAAAATGGTTTCAGAAATAATGCTCAGCCCCGATGCAACGGACATTAGCACCATAACCTGGGCCTGCATGTCTGTTGGAAAACCGGGATACGGCTGGGTCTTTATATCCACACTCTGGATTTCCCCATTACCCTTAACCCTTATCGTTTTACCGCTTATGCGGATATCAATGCCGGCCAGTTTCATTTTATTTATGGTCGCACCAAGGTGATCCGGTTCGCAATCAAGAATATTAATATCGCCTTTAGTTAATGCTGCAGCAACCATAAATGTACCGGTTTCAATGCGATCCGGAATAATTCCGGCTTCAACCGGGTTTAACTTTTCAACACCTTCAATAGTGATAATTGAAGTGCCATCACCTTGGATTTTTGCTCCCATATCCCTTAACACATCGGCAAGTGCGACAATTTCGGGCTCACGCGCAGCATTTCTGATGACAGTTTCACCTTCGGCCAGAACAGCGGCCATCATAAGGTTTTCTGTACCGGTAACCGTTACCACATCGCAATAAATTTCATTGCCAATCAATTTTTCAGCAACCGCTTCCACATAACCATGCTCAAGTGTTATTTTTGCACCAAGTTGTTCCAGACCCTTTAAGTGAAGATTAATCGGCCTTGCACCAATGGCACACCCACCGGGCAGAGAGACTCTTGCTTTTTTGAGACGCGCCACAAGGGGCCCCAGTACAAGAATGGATGCCCGCATCTTTCGGACAAGATCATACGGCGCTTCATGATTGTTTAAACCACTGCCGTCAATTTTGACTGTATTTCCGTCACACTTGATTTGTGCGCCAAGCGTTTTAAGCAGTTCCTTTATGCTTCTGATATCTCTCAGGTCGGGCACATTGGTATATGTGCTCTGGCCATCTGCTAAAAGTGCTGAAGTAAGAATGGGCAGAGCCGCATTTTTTGCACCGCTTATTCTGACATCACCTTCTAATCTGCGTCCGCCTTCGACAATTATTTTATCCATTTAAACGTTTTTTCCTTAAGCTATAAGATAAAAATGGTTTTCATCCTTTATAACAAAAAAACGCTTAGCCACAATATTATGCAGCCAAGCGCTTTGTTTTAATTCAGATTGCCATCAACTTAGTGATGATGACCGGCAGCATTGCCCTGGCAGGTGTCTACTACGGCCTTGATGATGCACCAGGTCATTCCCATGCCGATGACGGACAGAGCATACCATAGCCCCCCCATGAAAACGATGTGGGACATATCCCAAACCCATTCAAAACTAATTATCGGGAACATATTATCTTTCCTCTCTAACCGATCATTATCGGTTTTTTATATCCGTTAATATACCCCGGTCAGTTACTCTACTGAATTCAACTCATGCTCCTGCGGAAAAATCGGCAGGTAGCGATATGAGATAGAAATCAGGATAATACCATAAGCCACAGGCAGAATGGTTGTTGCAACTTCCTGCCAGCTTGGATAGTAAAGCGCCCATGTATCAAAGCTCATAACCGGAACGGCCATTACCTGAAGAACCATTACCCAGCGGTTGAGGCATACACAAATTACAGCAGAGATAAGTGCAATCACGAAAGAAAACTTGTTGTGACGCCCGGCCCGGGTGACCAGAATGATAGCTGCCACAGCGCCTGTTCCAAGTTCGGCTGCAAGCCACCAGTAGTTATAGAACCAGTTGGAATAAAACTCACCAATTGCAAAACCGTTTTCCGGTGTTGTAACCATGGCCCAGTATACGGTATCGGCAATTTTGGCAACCATATAGGTAAAAAGCATCCAGCCGGCAATCTTGGCCAGCAGATCTACCACATTATCTTTAACCAGTTTTTTCTTTGTAATGGCTTCGGTCATCTTGGTTATCAACAGCGTAAAACAGGGGCCGCATGCGGCGGCGGACCATGTAAACAGAAAGAATGTCCACGGCCAGATAAAAAGACCGCTGCGTTCAGCAAAGGGTCTGCCGAACAGAACACCTGCGACACCACCCAAAGAACCCTGATGGAAGAATGACAGGAATGCGCCGGTTGCAGCAAAAACAGCCATAATTTCATGCATGTTATGTGACAGATTATGAAAGAACGGAACTTTGTCAACCTGACGGTTTTCAAAAATAAGTGGCAGATATTCTATGGTCAGAACACCAAAGTAACATGATAGACAGAAAGCAACTTCTGTCAGCATGGAGTGGACATTGGCATGCCAGAAAATGAACCATCCGCGCAACGGTTGTCCAATATCAATGGCAAGAATCAACAATGCTGAACTGTAGCAGACAAAACCGATCAGTACGGCGTAGTTGATAATATTTTTAAGCTCATCTTTACCGACCACATATTTCAGAAAACCGGTAAAAAAAGCACCTCCACCAAGTGCGATAACGGCAAGGTCCGCCCAAATCCAAAGTGCAAACCCGTAATAATCGTTCATATTGGTCTGATTCAGACCTTTGAACCAGCACAGCAACATGGCGAAAACACCCCATAGCAGCACCGCACCGACTGCGCTAATGCCGATTGCAAATTTTGGTAGGGGACAGCGCTTAACGCCCTTGGGTATTAATGCAGAATCCATAAGTTAAATGCTCCTTACACTTTGCATGTATCAGTTTATCTAATAAATTCCGGAATTAATGGCCTGAGCCGGAGCCGGAAGTGATTCCTTTACGTTTTTCTTCAACGGTATAATTATCACCGGCTGCCCTGACCCAATCCCTGCTTGATAAATAATAAACTTTGGGATTTGTTTTGAGTCTTTCAAGCAGTCTGAATGCATGCGGGTTCCTGGGTTTGCCATGATGTTTATTATCCGGTTTGACCAGTTTATATACCTTATGATTTTTATTGTTCAGATCACCAAAGGTAATGGCGCCGGCAGGGCAAGCCTGTGTGCAGGCTGTCTGATATTCCTCTTCTCTGATCTCGCGTCGGCCATCCATATAAGCCTTGTCTTTTGCAAGCTGATAGCGGTGAAAACAGAAACTGCATTTTTCAACAACACCTCGCATACGCGGAGATACATTGGGGCTCAGGAATTTTTCCATACCTTCGGGCCATACCGGATCCCACCAGTTGAAATGGCGGGCATGGTAAGGGCAGGCCGCCATACAGTAACGGCAACCAAAACAGCGTGTATAAATCTGGCTTACAATACCGGTCTGAGTACTGTAATCAGTTGCCGTTGCAGGGCAAACTGAAACACATGGTGAATGTCCGCTGTGCTCACCTTCACAATGCATACAGGGACGCGGCAGAAAACATTCCTCAGCATCCGGGAATTTTTTACCGTTGGTAATTCTGTAAACCTTCATCCATGTAATACTGAGCCGCTTGTCTGATTCATCTTCCTTGAACGACACGTTATTTTCGGACATGCAGGCAACCATACAGGAACCGCATCCCGTGCATTTATCGAGGTCAATGACCATCCCGAACTTGTTGGCTTTACCGTGTTTGCCTTCTTCTTTCATCAGAACCTCATACTATTTAATTAGCATCCAGCAATAACTTTATAGCTATCTATATACTTTAATCTTTTATAATCAGGCTTTTGTCAGTTTTGCCCGTGCACCCCATGCCACATCATAACCTGTCAGTGGATCCTGTACGGTAGCAATCAGAGATTTTACATTTATGCCTTTACCTGCAAGGTACTTGTCATGTGCGGTGTGACCAAGACCGGTGGCCATGGCAACAACATCTTTCATAATACTTTCGGAAATATGTACCATGACCGTTGCTTTGCCGACCGGTGTTGTAATAACCGCCTCGGAACACTCTTTCAGATCATATTTTCTGGCTGTATCCGGATTGATTTCAACAAAGGATGATTTACCCTTAAGTATCATATCTTCAACAATTTTAACCATAAAGGGCGGGTTACCAATCGTATCATTGGCCAACCTGAGTGAATCACTCGGAATCAGCAGCAATGGATAGGATGCTTTATCTCCGGCAAGCTCAATAGAACTCAGTTTCGGGATTCCACCGCTTTCTGCAGGCGTTGTATTATCTGTAATGGCTGTAAATTCAAATTTACCGGATGCGGTGCCGAAGTTTTTATCTCCGGTCTCAGCGGCAGCCTTTTTGTCTACCCAGAATCCATTTTTTTGTATCTCCGGCCCCATACTATCCAGTGTCTCTTTGAGACATTGCTGATAATTAAGCCAAGGGAAAGATTTGGCAACAGTGCCTTCAAGGCTGTTCGCCAGCGCAATGATAACATCACCGGTAGACTGGGATTTAAACTGCGGTTTAACAACAGGCTGGGCCAGACTAACCACCGGCCGCATCAGGCCGTTTACAGCGACAACATCCCTGTAACCTTCAAGATAAGTATGATCCGGCAGAATATAGTCAGACTGGGCTGCAGATTCATCCATAAAAGATGAAAAGCTGACGATCATAGGAATCTGATCCAGTACTTTTTTTACAGCAGTTGTATCTGTCATTGTGTAATAAGGATTGGCACCTGAAATGAAAAGTGCGTTCAGGCCATCGGTAATACCGGAAAAACGCTCCTGTGCGAACCCCTCTCCGGCAACACTATCCATTTCAGCATCGGCCCATTTGATATAGTCAGGTGCTTTGACAGTATAAACACCGCCGGGCTGGTTAATGCTGTCAACCAGTGCATTCAGTGCATGAACGGCCATCACCTCTTTAATATCGGCCGGATTATCCCCCTGACCACGACCGCACACAGCAACTGCACGTCGGGCTGTAGCAAATTCCTTTGCCAGTGCGACGATATCTGAACCGGCCACACCGGTTCTCATTTCAACGGCATCAGGGCCGTAGCTGCTCATGATAAGTTCTTTGAAACCCTGTGTGAAAACACCGGATGCATCAATGGCTCCTAAATAACCGTTGGCATGATTATCAACAAACTTCTTGCTGTTGAGAGATTCTCTGATAATAACATGGGCAATACCCAAGGCCAGGTCACCTTCTGTGCCGGGTTTAATTGTAATCCATTTGTCGGACTTGGCAGCTGTATTCGAAAGTCTGGGCTCTACCTGAACAACAGTTGTACCATTATCTTTCCATGTACTGTTGGCTCTGATCATACGAACCGGAGAACCCCAACCGTCAATGAGACCGCTTCCGAAACTCAGTACAAATGTGGACTTTTCAAAATCGAATCCCGGAACGGCATCTTTACCGTGCATCAGTTTAAATGCTTCGGCATAAACGTCCTGGATTGTCGGAGTAGTGAAAAAATTGGATGATCCGTATGCAGTAAGAAATCGTTTGAGCATCTGTGGCACCGTGCCCCGACCGGAACCGGTAATGGCGCCAACCGTATTGGCTTTACCGGCAGCTCTCAGCTCTTTCAACTCTCTGGTAATTGCCGAAATAGCGATTTCCCATGAAACCTTTTCCCATCGCCCCTCACCCCTTTCACCGATTCGCTTCATCGGTGACTTAACACGGGTTGGCCCATAAAGAAGCTGCAGACCGGATACGCCGAGACCGCAGATTCCACCGTCATTTACAGGATGATCCTTTGTACCTTCTATCTTGACAGCCCGGTCATTTACCTTGCGAACAGATATACCGCAACCACCGGGACAGAGTGAGCAGACAGAGTCAACATATGTATATTCACCATCTTCGGGGACCGGTGTCCATGGCCACATCTGGGACCAGATGGAAGAATCGTCCATCAATTTCCAGGGTAAAGGCGATAATGCTGTTCCTGCTGCGGCGCCGATTCCAAGTGACAAGAAACATCTTCTGTCTATTTTCATAGGTGCTACCCCTTAGCAAACTTAATAATTTATCTTAAAAGTAGTTAATAACCTTTATTATTTATGGCATACGAAGCAGGCATCTTTTTTGGTCTGAACGCTTGATGCTTCGACTTTTGCCTCTGCATGACATTTGGCACAGTCGTCCATCTTCATGCTTTCCCAGGTATGTGTTGTAATGCCGGAAATATTCTTACCCCAGATATCCCTGCTGTAACCGG
This sequence comes from Desulfobacterales bacterium, assembly GCA_021737275.1. Lineage (GTDB taxonomy): Bacteria > Desulfobacterota > Desulfobacteria > Desulfobacterales > JAIPEE01 > JAIPEE01. The sequence continues at coordinate 59,728 of JAIPEE010000010.1, read as the reverse complement.
TTACACGATTCTCTTCGTAGGGTTTCAGACTTTCAGATTCACCAATTTCACCATGGCATGTTTGACAATCCATCCCGGCGCCCTTAACATGGGCCGCATGGGAAAAGAAAACACAATCCGGCTGTCGTGAATAAATCAACCATGGAACTTCTTTATTCTTTGCAACATATTCGTTTACAAAGCGTTCCTCATCCGGGCTGTCGCCCTCAACTTCCTCGTGACAATCAATACACTGGGCCAGTGTCGGAACGCCGGCGTATGTGCCGTCTTCACGGAAAAAATGACAGCTTTCACAACTGTTATCGACTTCTTCAAGGTGGAGTTTATGGTTGAAATTTATGGGCTGGTCTTTCTTGGAGTAGAGTAGCTTGGGAAAAATAATCCAGCCGACAATAAGGCTGATTACAAGCCCGGCAATGAAAGTAAAAATAATGAGGCCGCCGCCAGTACATTTTGCCGTCTCTTTCTTTTCCTCGGTTTCAGGAGTTGTTTCAGCAGCTGTTCCTTCAACATTTTCCACTGCTTCTATAGCTTCAGCCTGATCGGCACTCTCCTCCGAACCGTTTTTGGTTGCGTCATCTGATGTTGTCATGGACACTCCGTCACGCTTTTTTGATTTATAACAATATCTAAGTTATTTCCCGAATCCGATCAAAAAATTTGACATCCTTTAGTTACAGGCATGCCAAATATTCAAATGATCATAATGGGTTTTATAACGCCATTCCTTAAATTTGCCTGTTTATCTTGTGACACGTTTTTTGTCAAGGAGAAATCATTTACTGATAACTGTGCAGCCCGGGTAAAAGATTAACACCGAAATAGGTAAACAGAACTGCTGCAAACCCGATAATGGACATATAGGCAATCCGCTTCCCCTGCCAGCCTCTGACCAGTCTGGCATGAAGCATTGCTGCGTAGACAAACCAGGTAATCAGAGACCAGGTCTCCTTGGGATCCCACCCCCAGTATCGTCCCCATGCTGAGTTGGCCCAGGCTGCCCCGGTAATGATGCCAACGGTGAGGAATAGAAATCCGAACTTGACCATCTGATGTGTCAGATCATCAAGAATGGAAAGTGTGGGCGTACTGGTAAAAAGAAAACCCTTACGATCAGGATTAACTCTTTTCATAAGGTAAAGGCAGCTGATGCCAAAAGCGATGGCAAAAGCTGAATACCCGATAAAACAGGCAACAACATGAGCGATGAGCCAGTTACTTTTCAACGCCGGCATCAGCGGCTGGATATTACTGCTCTGCCCCATAGATGCATATGCAATGGATAGAAATGCCAGCGGCATTGCCACCACACCAATAACAGGCAGTTTATATTTTTTCTCGATAAAAAGATAGAGTACGCCTATAACCAGTGCAAAAAACACCAGTGATTCATAAAGGTTTGAAAGTGGTGCGTGCCCAAACCCCTGCTGATAAGTCTCTACCCACCTCAGGGCTATACCGGCGGTATTTCCCACGACTGAAATATATACGACCCATGTCGCTATTTTGCCGAATTTCTCTTTCTTAAATACCCAGGCCGCCACATACAAAAATGCCGCCAGGCCGTATACGAATGTGATGACTGATAAAATGATTGAACTGTTCATACGATATTATCCTTATTAAAGATCATAGCCATGAGGACTGTCTTTAGTTTACCCGTAAAACATAAAATGGATTTAAATATCTATTCCGCGCCTAAACTTTAATCTTTTATCTTCTCCAGGCGCTCGGCTATCTTTTGTACTTTAAGCTGCATCCCCGGTTTGTTTTTATCTGAAAAACCTGCCACAATAATTTTATGACTATCCTTTTCCTTAATTACTTCTACACACAACCTTTGGTGAGACATAAAAAAAGTAATATAGCAGCCAAAAATCATGAAAAGAAATCCGGTATAAACAACCCATATACCCGGATCTTTTGTTACCTGCAGGCCGGTATAAAATTTTTCTTCAAAATGGGTTACCGCAACAACCTCATTTCCGCCTCTCATCCTGTCGAAAGTAGGGAATTTTAAGGGAAGAAGAAGATTTATGGTCTCTTCACCCTCTTTTTCCAGAGTACCAGTAAACGCTTCACCAACAGAGTGTCCCTGAAAAGCCCCATCCCTTGTAAATCCGGTCAATGTAAACGTGCCCATTGCCTCAGGAAGATCTACAGTATCACCTACTTTGAGTTTATAATCATAGCCCAGCTCAGAATCCTTGTTTGTAAAACTGAAATGCGCAATATCCGATGGCACGGATCCGTAACTGGATTGGAAAATATTGATCCCCTTGTACCGGAGAGGATCATTTACAATGATATCCTTTTTAACAGTCTCCTGACCATCTTCGATAATAACAAGGCTTGAACGAAACTCTTTGGCCATACCCGTATCATAAAAGCTTACTTCAAAATTATCACAGCGGATTTCAAATTCCAGCTCCTGGAAACCGGCATTATTCATGAGCCTGATCCGGTTTTCCTTTTCACCTTCGGGAATCGTGACAAATCCGTCAAATCCAAAGATGGAGCCGATGATCCCGCCGACCAGCAGCATCACAACACTGGTATGGACAACATAAACACCCAGTCGGGTCCAGCGTCCCGTTTCACCATATATATAGAAACCGTTATCCGTATCCCCTGTACGAATATAGCCCAGTGATCTTTTTACAGCCGATCTGAATTTCTTCTTGATCGTATCCGAATCAAGTCCGGTACTGAATTCATGCTTTTTTGAAAGCCGCTGAAATCGGGCAAGGTTCGGATCCGGATTCTTTTTGAAAATTGTCTTTCCGGTAACAGATAACCTTTCAATAGAGCAGACAGTGATATTAATAGTCAGCATCACCAGCATAAGCTGAAACCACCAGGAGTGGTACATGTCAAAAAAGTCCAGAAGATCAAAAACCTGGTAAAGGAACTCTCCGAATGCCATAACATAATCGGCCTGGGTTGCATTCTGTGGAATGACCGTACCGATGATGGAGGTGATGGCCAGTATTATCAATAAAATAATGGTTAACTTGAGGGATGCAAAAAGCGTCCAGACTGCATCAAGAAAACCGGATGAATCTTTAGTCATATATTATATGTCTCCCATAAAGAAATTGAACCATAGCCCAATATCAGATGTTTTTATGTGTAGCAACAGTAACCTGTAAAAAAACGGTTAACGTCAATACTGTCTAAGGCATTTAAATTAAAGAGTTTATTTATTAACATCAACACCATGCATTTCAAACAGGACTGAAATGTTCGATATTTTAGATACTTATAAATTTAGACGCCATCACTATCGGCATACTTTTTTAATTTCTGATGCAGTGTTTTGCGGGTAACCCCCAAGCGCCGGGCTGCCTCACTCTTATTCCCGTCGGTAATTTCAAGCGCCTTCAGCACAGCCGCCTTTTCAGTTTCCTCAAGAGAGACCACTTCATCCGGGAAAAGTGGCAGCAACTCCTCTTTCTCACCAGATGAATGAATTACCGGGAAATCATCAATATCGAGATACTCAGACCGGGAAAGCACCACCGACCTTTCAATGGCATTCATCAGCTCTCTGACATTACCGGGCCAGCTATACCGAACCAGGCTGTCCATGGCTTTCGGGGTAAATCCCTTTATCGCCTTTTTGTTGCGCTTTGAAAAAAGTTCCATAAAGTGCTGTGCCAGAAGAGGAACATCTGAGCGCCGTTCCCTTAAGGCCGGCAGCATAAGCTCAACAACATTCAACCGGTAATAAAGATCTTCCCGGAAAACGCCTTCTGAAATAAGACCCGTCAGGTTTCGGTTGGATGCAGCAATAACCCGAACATCCACGGTTAGAACTTTTTCACCGCCAACCCGCGTGACCTCTCTCTCCTGCAATACCCTTAATAGTTTAACCTGCATCTGGAGTGACATTTCACTGACTTCGTCTAAAAACAGACTCCCGCCGTCTGCCTGGATAAACCGGCCCTCCTTCATCCGTTCAGCACCGGTAAACGCGCCCTTTTCGTGGCCAAAAAGTTCAGACTCCAGAAGTGTTTCCGTAATGGCGGCACAGTTGAGCTTAATGAACGGTCCCTCTTTTCGGGTACTGTTATAATGAATAGCGCCTGCAATCAGCTCTTTACCTGTTCCGGATTCCCCTGAAATCAGAATCGTTGCTTCGGAAGGCGCTACCTGTTCAACTGTTTCAAGCAGTCTGATAATAGCACTGCTCTGGCCGATTATTTCCTGTCGATCAAAATTTTTACCCAGCCTCTCTTTAAGGATGCGATTTTCTTCCCTGAGCCGGATATGTTCTACGGCACGCTCGATAATTATTTTCAGCTTTTCAAAATCCAACGGTTTGACCAGGTAATCATACGCTCCTTTTTTAAGCGCATCCACAGCAGTTTCCACAGATGAAAAAGCAGTCATGATGATCACCGGTATGGACGGATTAAGTTTTCGGATCTCCTCAAGCGCTTTGATTCCGGACACCTTAAGCATCCTGATATCCATTAATACCAGATCAAACGGCGCTGTTTTCACAGCATTGATCGCCGCTTCTCCATCATCAGCCTCAACGATTTCATATCCCCAGCCACCTATGAGCAATTTGAGCATGGTCCGGTGGGCATTGTCATCATCAACTACAAGAATTTTGGCTTTATCGGGCATCAGTTTCCCCGTATTTTCATTTCTGGAAAAGAGAGTACAAATTCGGTTCCTTTTCCAACCTGACTTTCGACATTTATCTGGCCGCCATGGGCTTCCATAATATTGTGAACAATTGCAAGGCCAAGTCCTGTCCCTGATGCTTTGGTTGTAAAGTAGGGGTCAAATACTCTGGGAATATCTTCTGCATCAATTCCAATACCGGTATCTGTAATTTTTATGATGACCCTGTCCCGGTCAGCATCCTTTTCAACGCTTACAGACAAACGACCGCCCTCGCCCATAGAATCTATTGCATTAAGGTAGAGATTTAACAGCACTTGGCTAATCTTGTCCGGATCAAGGTATGCGGATTCCACCTCAGCCGAAAGATCGACCCTGCGCTTAATCTTTGACTGTGTTGCCTGCGACTCAATAAGTTTCAGGGAGTTTTCAATCAGGCCCCTGATATCAATAACTTTTTTAGATACGGCTACCGGTCGTGAAAATTCAAGAAGTTGGCTGACAACACGATTGAGCCGTTCCACCTCCTGAGTCATGATGGTTGCGATCTGGACATCTTCGGGAACGTCCCGATACCGCTCTTTAAAATAGGTGGCAAAGCCCTTGATTGAACTCAAAGGGTTTCTGATCTCATGGGCTATACCGGTAGCAAGACGTCCGACTGTTGCAAGCCGCTGGCTTCTGATAATTTCACTCTTCAGGGATTTTACCTCGCTGATGTCCTTGAAAAGCATCAGTCCACCGGAAATAAAATCTTCCTCATCTCTTAATATGGTTGCAGTGATCTCAAGCGGAACACTGTCTCCATTTGCAAGTTCACACTCTATCTGCTTTTCGATATAATCTTCCTTTCGTCCCAACCGGTTAAAAAACATCCACAACCGCTCAGGCAGCACATCCGCGCCATGCTGACCCACCATGATGTCATCAGGAGATATATCAAGAACCTCTTCGGCCACCTGGTTAATGGAAACTATCCTCTTTTCAGAATCAACCGCAATAAGGCCGATGGGCATATTTTCAACAAGAATATCTGAAAATGCTTTTATCCTGGAAAGAGATGCCCGTGTGGCACGATAGCGGTGTGTCAGAAACAACAGAATTATTCCTGAAAAACCGATGAGCAGAAGGATAGCAGCCATTATAACCGTATGGCGTGAATCTGCCTTGCGGGCCATCTCAATGGAGTGCATGTTCAGGCCGATGAAGATAACAAGGTCTTCAGGTGCCTGCCGGACAAGGTTACCTCTCTGTTCTTCAAACCAGCGCTGCATCATGTGATGCTGCAGCATATCGGCTTCTCCACCAAGTGCCGGCATAAAGCGCCTGTAAACTTCAAAAATATTTTTCCCGTCGGGCCTTCTTACGACCTGCCAGTTCAATGTTGAGCCGTTAATGACTTCCGTAAATGAGATATTCTCTCCATGCCGTTTGCCTATCTGGGATGGTTTACTGTGCGCAAAAACCACCCCCCTGCCATCGGTAACGACAATGTAGGCAATATCGGGCTGCTGTGCAGTTTCTACAAGCAAACGCTGAAGTTTGAAACCGGCCCATTGGGCACCCACACCTGTCCGGGTTCCGGCCTCAAAAGACCTGATGAGCGCCGCACCTTTTTCAAGTAATAAACGGGCGGCATTTTTTTTCTGGCTGTTGATATTTTCCATGGTCATATATGCAAAGATCGGAAAAAGTATCAGAACAGCGCCAATAAAAAGCCATGGCGGCACACCGGTCCAGAACTGTTTGTCTTTTTGTTTTCGCGGCATATCAGATTAAGGTTGAATTCCTCTTGGCGATTTTCATAGAATATTCAGACTGATTTTTCAGTATGCAGGATTCGGGTCTTTGTTTCAAGATTTTTTTTACCGCTGGTACAGTTGGGGTGAGATCATTCGAACAATATTTTTATCCTAATCGTAATATGTTTTGATTTCAGTTCAGGATGAAACGAAAGGACTAAATTATGGAAACAGCTTCCGGAGGAATAACAACGTTAACAGATAGACCAACAAAAGGGGGGTTCTGGAGATATTTTTCTCTTTTCATTATCAAGCTTAAAGGAATGCCGATATCAACATTGATATAAATGCTGCTGTTTTCTTCAGATATCTGTTTAACCGTTCCTTTATAACTTCTGCCGGAGGCGGTATCGGATTTGCCATCACCAAAATCCATCTCTTCAGGGTTAATAAGCAGGCGGAAAACCTTTTCTCTATTAACAACCAGCTCTTCAGGAAGCATGATATCCAAGCCGCTCCGGATAGTACATTTTGCCATATTCCCTTCTATACCGGAAAAGCTTGCATTGAAAATATTTTCCCGGCTCTGTCCGGTCAGCCGCCCGTTTTCAAGGCTTAGTGTCTCGTGAGCCAACGCGCCTGCCTGAGCCCGGTCATGGGTCGTAAAAATGATGGTTGTCTTCTCCGATTCATTGGCCTGCCGGAGAATGTTAATTATTGCCGCCTGGTTCTCCACATCAATACTTGCCGTCGGCTCATCACAGAAAAGAACATCCGGAGCGACAGCAAGGGCCTGGGCAAAGGCAACCCGCTGCGTTTCACCACCTGAGAGCCTATGCGCCTGGGCATTTTCAAAATCACGCATGCCAACCAGATCCAGTGCTTTTTCAATTGTATATTTTCTTTTTAACCTGGATATTTTTCGAATCTTGAGTCCGAATTCAATATTTTTATAAACTGTGGTGGTAAACAGAATCGGATGCTGCGCTACCATCACGATGGACCGCCTCAAATCCTGCAGCACGGATTCGGAAAACTGAATCTGCCTCCCCTTGTAAAACATTCTGCCGGAAGAGGGTTTTTCCAGAAGTGCAAGAATATTAAGAAGGGTTGTCTTTCCTGACCCGTTGGGTCCGGTCAGCGTATAAATCTTGCCGGATTCAATCTCCAGGGATGGAATATCCAGCACGGTTCGACTGCCGTAAACCTTTTTCAAATCTGATAAGGAGAATGCCATCAGGCCTCGGTCCTCCCCTGAAAAAAATGAAACAGCAGGTTAATGCCGAAACTTAATGAAAGAAGAATAATACCGAGTGCAATGGCAAGGGTAAACTCCCCCTTGTCATATTCAAGTGCCATGGCTGTCGTAATTGTTCGGGTAAAGCCCTTTGCATTGCCGCCCAACATCATGCTGATGCCGACTTCGGAAATAACCCGCCCGAATGCAGCAATAATGGCAGCAAATATTCCAAAACGCGCCTCACGAATAACGACACATGCCGCCTGAAACCAGCTTGCACCAAGCGTCAGGGCTGTTTTACGATAGCGGATATCAATCCTGCTGATGGCAGCAATGGTAAACGTAGCCACCACCGGAACAATCAATATCGTCTGGCCGATAATAATGGCTTTTTGTGTGTAAAGAAGATCAAAAGCGCCCAGAAGGCCGCGCCTTGAGATAAATGAATAGACCAGCAGGCCGATTACAACCGTAGGAAGCGCCAGAAGAGTGTTAAGCACCGTGATCACCAGACGTTTACCACGGAATGTTTTAAAGGCAATAAAAACACCCAGCGGAACACCGATAACACTGGCCAAAATGGTTGAGCTGCTGCTCACTTTAAGCGAAACACTTACAACCGTCAGCAGTTCCGCATCAATCGAAACTGCCAGCAGGATGGCCGAATATAAACTGTCTAATAAATAGTCCATTGTTAAATAAATAGTAAAACTTCAGTACCGCCAGATGACTTTCCATGCATGCTGCTTTAAAGCGCCAAACAAGGGAGGGTTGGTTTAGCAATCACCCGGAGAAGGAGGATTACAAAATGCTATCCAGGCTTGGCGCTTTAAAGCAAAACACAGGAACAGTCAAGCAGCGATACTGAAGCATTACACAAAAAGCTGTTCAGAGATAAAAATTTGCTTTTTTTCAGATGATATAAACAATCATCCGGTTAATATCGGGCAAAACTTCATATCAGAATAATTATTTCACTGCGTCAGGATAAAAAAGCTGTTTGCCCAAAAGCTTGTAATCCCCAATCACTTTCTGTCCTCTTTCAGATACCAGCCACTGGGCAAATTGATCAGCCAGTTTAATATTCACATGCGGATGTTTTTCCGGGTTAATCGGAATTACGCCATATGGATTACTCAAGCGGGGATCGCCTTCACACATAATTTCAAGATCGACAGGTGTTTCATTCCCAAATTTATATTTAATATAGGTCCCCCTGTCTGCAAGGGTGTATATCTGTTTTTCATCGGCAAAGATCATAACTTTACCCATGCCCTGACCAATGGAAAGGTATTTACCACCCATCTTTTCAGGTGAAATAAATGTAATCTCGGCTTCCGTACCCGTTTTAATAATAGTCGTTGTTTTGCTTGCCAGTTCCAGACCTGACTCTTTCCACAAAGCCTGCTCTTTTGTATGTGTACCACTATCGTCACCACGGGATACAAACATGGATCCGGATTCTGCAATTTTTTTCAGGGCCGCCGCCGCATTCGTCATTCCCTTTATGCCGGCCGGATCATCTTTGGGACCAATTATAATAAAGTCATTGTGCATAACCGCATAGCGTTTTGTACCATATCCATCTGCCACAAACTGCTCCTCACGAGCCTTTGCATGGACAAAAATAACATCTACATTACCATCAACACCGTCACGAATAGCCGCACCGGTACCTTTGGCTAAAACCTTTACCTGAATACCGGTATCTTTTTCCAGTTCAGGCAGCAGTATATCTAAAAGACCGGAGGCCTGTGTGCTTGTTGTTGTGGACATTTTTATCAGCTTTTCTTCTGCAGAAGCCCCCCCTGCAAGCAAGCCAAAAACCAGTATAACCAAAATGACAGGTTTCAAATAATTTTTCACAACCACACCTCCTTAAGTTTTGTCCGTTTTTATTTTAAATGTTATTGTCAGCACCCGGGTACACCATTTTTCCCGCCGTTTTAAGATCATAACCGTCATATTCCATTGCAATTTTTTTAAACTCATCTTCAATCAGCAGGCCGATAAACCGCTGAACACCTTCGTCAAAAAACCGGTCCTTGGAAATCATCAGATCAAAGCGCTCCCACCGGAGTGAAATAAAATCAAGCCCCAGGATACCGGCAATAGAACGAACACCGGGTGCGGCATCAGCCCGCCCTGAAAGCACTTCAATTCCGGCATCCATATGTTTTGAAAGTTCTCTCTGATAACCTTTGATTTTATCTGTATTGATACCGGCCTTGGACAGTTCACGATCAAGAAGAAGGCGCGTACCGGTGCTTAATGGGCGGTTTACAATTGTAACACCCGGTTTGGCAAAATCTGAAATACCGATAATATTTTTAGGATTACCCTTCTGAATCATTATACCCTGCTCTCTGTGACAAAAATTGACAATAGCCGGCATCCTGTCCAGTTCCTTTGTGGCAAAATCAAAATTATACTCTTTTTCATTTTCCTGAAGCAGATGGCTGGTTGCAACATGACACAGGTTTTGTCTGAGCGCCCTGAGCCCACCCATACTGCCAAGATTACCAAATACGGCAACCTGCCCGGGATATTGTGAATTAAAAAGAGAGATTGCCCGGTCCAGTAAGATATCGTTGCTTCCTGTAATAATCAGAAGTCCCTGGTAAGGGGGAAGGTGATCTGCCGCTTCCGGATAATTAACGGTATTGGTTTCTATCCACTGCTCTACCAGGTCTCTCGGAAAAATCCACTTCCCGGTAACTTTTGTTGCAGGAAGGCCCTTTTCGGCGACAAGTGAATAGACCATCTTTTCATTTACGCCCAGAAACCGGGCAACTTCTTTTGTAGTAAACAGTTGAGCCATTGTTCTTCCTTTTCAGCAGGCTTGGTCTGTGGTGACGGGTGATTCCATTCCAGTGAAAATTCACCTATCCTGAATTGTTATTATATGTCAATACCATTCCTTTTAGCATTAAATAATATTCTAAAAGTGACTATAGACTACTATAGATAACAACAATAGCGTTCAAAATAACTTATCTGATTATATAAATATTATTTTACAGGTAGAATGGACGGCAAAATAATAGCCTGTGGTCTTATGACGCATCACAAGGAGAACTTTTGGGAAAAAGGATGTTAAACTATATTTTTATAAACGTTAGCTATATTTTTTATCATAAAGTGAACGATCATAAGGTGCTTGCCGGGATGTGCAAGCCTCCCGCGGGCAAAGCTGACAGCTTTTAAAACCCTCCTCATTTTCAAACATAATTTCAGAAACAGTTTTGGTCGGACGCATCAGCATGGTTTCCTGAAGCTCAACGCCAATGAACTCTTTTGTATCACCGATAATCTCAAAAAATGGCTTTTGCTGTTCAAGCGGCCAATCCTCCAATGAACCGGGACTCATAAATCCGACTTCTCCCGGCTGATATTGTTCATTAATATCTTTACATACAGCTTCAATAGCCATATCCAGTGCAAAATCCATTATATAAGCCGCCCAGAACTCATTCAGAAGATCATCAAGAGATAAGGCCCACGTTTCAAGCTCTGTCCCACAGGTAGCAACATAGGCAAAAACACGATTTACATCTTTCAGGTTTACACTGAGGATATGACTGCTCAGGGTAACCCCATTTACAGTTAAATCGTCACCTGATCTATTCTCAATAAATCCAAGCCTATAAACGGCTTTGGGTTTAGCGATACCGCTTGCCTCTTCTACCAGCGCTTCAAGGCGGTTTGCATTATCACTATCCGGTTTCACATGAAGCTTTTCCATGAGTGCCGGCATATTTACTTCAAATTTTATATTATCAAGAACTTTTAGATCCATATCTTTTCCTTTCGGGCAAATCTGTTAAAAGCAGAAATTCTTACTATTCATGAGAGCATCTGTTATATAAATAATATCTCCGGTAAATTACTTAATTTTCTCAATTGCAGCCAGCGCATCCAGAAATAATTGGGCGGATGCTGCTGTTACACGTGCACGTGTTGTTGTAGCGCCTCTTGGCATCCATACACCACTAGAAAGAATCAGTCCGCCGTAGTTTCCATTTCTGTCTCTCAGGTTAAAATTTCCCTCCTTGGTTTCTTCAAGGATACCTGCAATATCACCATTTTCATTAATCAGCTCCCACCTGTTCTCACCGGCAGATTTTGGTTCAAGCTTCTGAGAATATATTGAGTATGAAACTGATGTTGTATAAGTTTCACCCGAGGGAATAACCACTTGATCTCTTGGATAATCCTGAGTAAATGCAGAAACGGATAACAATAAGATTAAAGCTGAAATTATGGGAAATATTTTTTTCATAATAAAAATTCTCTCAATTAATATTATTGATTGGATCAATAATTTAATTAAAACGAAGAAATTAATTTATTATTATCGGCTAACCGTTATGTTTTTGTCAAATAAAATCAATTTTTTGACAAGGAAAAATCCACCCCTAAAAGCTTTATGGTTTTCAATTTATTTACAGAAACTTCAAAATAAGATATATAAAACGGATATTTCTTAACACTTCAATTCTCACCCGGAGAATCTTATGACATCACGTGAACGTATTTTATGTGCCCTGAATGGAAAAGAACCCGACCGTGTCGCTTGTGCTATGAATTTTTACCGCATTGAGCCGGAAGATCTCTTAAAACCAAATCAGTTTCATGAAGAGATGGTAGATATCCAGTTTATTGATTTGCCCGCTTTACCGGAAGAAGAGGCTCTTTTTGATAAACTGGAACCTTATGATGCGGATACACGTCTTGGAACAAAATATCAAATAGCAAATTATCAGCGATGGAACTATGATATTGAAAAGCCTGATACCCGAAATCCGCTTTCAATGGCTACATCACTGGAGGACCTAAAAAGTTTTTCTTTGCCGGAAGAGCTCCTGACATACAATATTGATTATCTTTCTGATCAGGTAAAAGCGCTTCACAAAAAAGGAATGGCAGCGGGCGGTAATATGCCTCACTTGGGCGGGGAGTTGTTTGAAACCGCATGGCGGCTTCGCGGCTTGGAAAATTTTCTCATTGATCTCATTAAACGCCCGGACTGGGTTGAATATCTGCTGAACCAGCTTACCATAATGGCAAAACGAGCATCCATAGCCCTGGCGAAAGCCGGCGTTGATGTAATCGCGCTGGATGATGATATCGGCATGCCTAAAACCATGATTATCAGCCCGGATATATGGCGCAAATTTTTCAAACCCCGTATGGCAGAAATTATTTCCGCCGCACGTGCTGTTAAACCGGACCTTCACTTTATCTATCACAGTGATGGATATTTTGAACCTGTTATCGGTGACCTCATGGATATCGGTTTTCAGGCTATTAATCCGGTCCAGCCGGATCATATGGATGCTTTAAGAATAAGAAAAAGGTTTGGCCCCAAACTGGCATTCTGGGGTACGGTAGGTACTCAATCGGCTTTTTCATTTAATACACCTGAAGAGATAAAAAAAGAAGTTAAGTTGCGAATAGAAACACTCGGTACTGCTGGCCTGATTATCTGTCCGGCCTATGATATTGATGAACCGGATATTCCATGGACAAACATTGCTGCGTTTCTTGAGGCGGTTAAGCTATATGGATAGAGAAACTGAAAAGTGTTTTCTTACTCATAATCGTAATCTTACTCTTAATTTCTTCTGATAAACCCGCTTATAAAAAAACCCGGTACCAATTAAAATGTACCGGGCTTTTAAAATTTTATAACCAGCAGTTATATTATTTAGCTGCGGCGCTCTCCAGAAACCGTTCTGAAAGGGCATCGTTATCTTTCTCTGTTATTGCGGATGGAAGCTTTTTAACGGCAATGTCCATAGCCGCATCAATCATCTCAGAGCGGAAGGTCTCCTTTGCCTGATTAATCTGGCTCCCGACCTTGCGTTTGGATTCTTCAAGCATGGCCTGGCTCTGCTCTTTTGCCTCTTCAATAATAGCCTGCCTGTTCTTTTCACCCATCATAATAATACGTGAACGGATTTTTTCAACAAGCCCGCTGCTATCCTGTAATGCCTGCTGTGCTTTTTGAACCTCTTTCGATGTTTTATCCCGTTCATCTTCCAGAATCCGGATCTCATCAGCCAGTTCGGCTTTACGGCCACACAAAAAATTCATAATAGGCTTCCTGCCAAATTTGACGGCAATAAACACCAGAATCAGAAAGTTTAACCACTTCATCACAAGATCATAAGTGGGGCGCCATGAAGGCCCCTCTGCTTCAGCAGCAAACGCTTGTGCACCCGGGCAGCAAAGCACCATAACTCCGGCAATAATTAATACCAGCACCATAAAGCGCTTGTTAAAATTGTCCATATTACACCAGCTTCCGGTCCAGTATCCGTTCCATAATAGCAACGGACAAAGTCTCGGATTCCTTTTGAATAAATTTTCTCGCTTCAGAAAGCTGATCAGCAACTTTTTTATCGGCTTCCATTTTCATGGCAGCTATATCATCACGCACAACGGCAAAAATTTTGTCGGCCTCTTCACTTCCAGCCGATTCCCTTTCTTCCTTGATCAGGAAAGCCTCTTTTTTGGCAGCAGCTTCTTCCATATCAATCTGTTTTTCCGTCTCAATCAGTGCGCGTTTGGAATCAGCGATATCTTCCGTAACCTTATTGATATGTTTCTCCCTGTCTTCCATTACCTTCTCAAGAGGTTGAAACATGATCCTTTTCATGATGAACAAAAAGATTAAAAAAGAAATCAGCTGAACGATTAGTGTTTCATTAATACTGATCAGGGCTATATTGCTGATAATTTGCATCTTATCTTTCCTGTAACCCGCATTTCCTTATTAAACTACAAAAAGCAGCAGCAGTGCGATAACCAGTGAGTAAATACCGGTTGACTCTGAAACAGCCTGACCAACCAGCATTGTTCTGGTCAGAAGGCCGGCTTCTTTAGGATTTTTACCAATTGCTTCACAAGCTTTTGCTGCGGCCATTCCTTCACCTACACCTGGTCCGATAGCACCAAGGCCCATGGAAAGTCCTGCACCTAAAAATGCGGCTGCCTTTACAATATCTACACCTTCAATTGCCATTTTATCCTCCCGATAATAATATAATAAAACTAAAAAATTAAATTTGTTTATACGACAAAAATTAATACAAGCGCTACAACCAGCGCATAAATACCGGTTGACTCTGCAACCGCCTGACCAACCAGCATGACGCGTGTCAAGTCAGCAGTAGCTGCTTCATTTTTTGCAATTCCTTCAACCGCACTTCGGGCAGTGAAACCTTCACCTACACCTGGCCCGATAGCGCCGATACCCATACATAATCCTGCCGCAAGAAGCGCCATCGGTGGTGCCAGCAGATCAGTCGCCGGAAATGTTTTGAACATCAGAATAAAGCTGACCAGAAGTCCGTAAATAGCTGTGGTCTGGGTAACGGCCTGTCCCAGCAGCATAACATTTGTAACCGGTGTTGCTGCAAGTGGCTGCCTTGAAATACCATCACAACTGGCACCGGCAACCAGACCACCGCCAAGGCCGGAACCGATAGCCCCCAGACCGGATGCCAAACCTGCGCCCAGAATTGCGGCCCACGTCGGTGAAACCGGACGTCCTGTAAAATTGGTAAACAGCAATATGAAAGATGTCACCAGTGCAAATATAGCCGGTGTCTGACAAACAGCAGAGCCGATCAGCATATTGGTTGTCAAACGACCGCTTATTTTCGGCTGCCTTGACATACCCTTACATGCTGCGCCGGCCGGAAAGCCGGAACCAACTCCTGATCCAATAGCGCCAAGGCCCATTGATAATCCTGCAGCAAAAAGAACAGACACCGTAACGACTGAGTTTGCATTAAAATCTGTAAAGAGTAATATCATTGCAATAACCAGTGCAAAGATAGATGCAGACTCGGCAATCGCCTGGCCTACCAGCATGGTTTTGAAAATATCACCCGACTCACCGGGATTACGTGAAATAGCTTCATTTGCCTCAGCAGCCGTAAAACCTTCACCGATTGCTGCGCCAATGGCACCGAATCCCATTGCAATACCGCCACCTGCAAACGCGGCCACCTTTACCCATGTTTCAATATCGAAATCCATAAGTTATTTAACCTGCACTGAAATATAAACTACGGTAAGCATGGTAAACACAAAAGCCTGAATTGTGCCGACAAAAAGCCCGAAAAACGCATTCAGAAACGGCGGCAAAATTACACTGTATGTCAAATATGATACCACCAGAATAATAATGGAACCGCCCATGATGTTACCAAAAAGCCGAAATGCAATGGAAACAACCTTTGCAAGCTCACCAATCAGGTTCAGCGGCATCATAAAAAACATTGGCTCAAAATATGCACTTATATATTTTTTAAGACCCTTTACCCGGATACCGGCAACATGTGCGATAACAAAACCCATCAGCCCCAGACTCAGCGGTGTATTTAGATCTTTGGTTGGTTCTTCCAGATGTGGAATAATACCCAGCCAGTTCGAAAGAACAAGGAACATGAATAATGCACAAATCAGCGGTGCATATTTTTTTGAAAGTTCTTTATCGAGCGCATCATCTGCCAGTCCGTAAAGCTGTGCGACAAAAAGCTCTCCGACAACCTGAAGCGGCCCCGGTAATAAGCTCTTTTTCCGGCTCGCCAGAAAGCCAAATAAAATTAGGATCGTCATGACAATCCATGTCATGATGATGGGTTCAATATTAAAGGTCATGTTATGACCGAAAAAAGGAACAATTAATTGGTGTAGCCTTCCTAAGTCACCCATTTTTTAAATCTTCCCGATACCCTTGTTTTTTGCTGAAAAGATCAGGCCTGTAATATGGTCAGCCAGAATAACAACCTGAACAAGAAACAGACCGGCAAAAACTGAAAAAAAGTTATATTCCTCAAATTTTATAGCTATCACAACAGGAATGGCAAGAATAACATGTCGGAAGAAAATTGATCCAAGTGAAAAGGCAAACGTCTTTCTCTTGGTTTTCGCCAGTCTCATCGGAAGAGATTCACCCATCAGCACAAAATTAATGATGCTGAAAAAGGTACCCAGTATCAATCCCTTCCCAACGGGTTTAAAACCGGCCAGTATCAGGATCAGGCTGACAATTATTGCCAGCGCAAAGGCCCTTGAGCCATACTTCTTTTGAGTCTCTCTAATCGACTCCATTGTCCTGATTCTTTTTGTCCCTTTCGGAGTCTTTCATAACATCCATAATCTGTCGATAAACAGTGTGTCCACCACCAGCTACACCGAGAATAATGAAGATGGTTATAAAAACCCCTTTGGTTCCCAACCACTTGTCCAGATAAAAACCGATAAAAAAACAAAAAGCAATACAGCCAACCATTGTCAGGCCCAGCTGCATGACCACCGAAAGATCTTCAGCCAATGGACTATGTTTTGCAAAGCTGAAAAGATTCTTTCTTTTCTTCGGCAATTTAACAAGCCTCGTAACGCATTGTATTTTCAGCGTTTTTTAGTTCGCCAAGAACCATTTATTCTGCCAATTGGGTGACTGTTTACTCCTGTTAAATATGAATGTCAACAGATAAAAGCAAAAATTATGCTATTAAGAAGAATCTGTACATTTTCACTATTTCAGTTCCGGTTCAAATGCCTATATATAACCTTTTTTCAAAGGTTGTTCACTGCAGCTAAAAAATATTTGTAATATCAGGACAAATTGCGTATGATAAATGATTAAAATAAGAGAGCTTTTGAATGAACGCCCCGAAGAATGACAAATTAAAAAAATTTTACAGCCGATTTTCCGGTGAAGATCAGGTGATCATTGTTATCAATGCCGACCCTGATGCCATATCCAGTGCCATGGCAGTTAAGAGACTTCTCTGGCGAAAGGTGGCCGGAGTCACCATATCTAATGTCAATATTATAACCCGGCCTGATAACCTTGCAATGGTGAGGCTCCTCAGTGTAAAACTTATCCATTTTGAAAAAATTGATTTAAGCTGTTTTAGTAAATTTATAATTGTCGATTCCCAGCAGGATCATAATGAAGCGTTTAATAAGTTTTCTCCGGATATTATTATAGATCATCATCCTGTGACCTGTAATTCAAAAGCATCATTCAAAGATATTAGACCCCAGTATGGTGCAACTGCGACAATCATGACAGAATATCTGAATGCTGCCCGCATTAAGCCCTCTGCAAAACTGGCCACCGCACTTTTTCTGGGCATAAAAACAGATACCAATAATTTTGGACGCCATGCCCTGAATGAAGACGTGGTGGCTTTCCAGTTTTTGTTCAAACACGCAAACCACCAGCTTGCAAAAAAAATTGAACAGGCCGAACTCAGATTTGATATGTTAAAATATTTCAGGCGCGCAATGCGCCACATGCATTTTGTAAACGGAAGAATGTATGTTGATGTCGGCCCGGTTCTAAGCCCTGATATATGCGTAATGATTGCTGATTTTTTCATGAGGGTCAACCTTGTAAAGTGGAGTATTGTGTCAGGCGTTTACGAAGATAAACTTATCATTATATTCCGGAATGACGGCCTTAAAAAAAATGCCGGGAAACTGGCAAAAGACAGCTTTGGCCAGATCGGTTCGGCCGGTGGTCACAAAAGTATGGCTCGTGCCGAGATTGATCTCCATGTTGTAAAGGATTTTGTTAGTTATACAGACTATAAAACCTTATATCTTTGGATTCGAAACCGGATTGAAAAAAGGGGTAAATCGAAAAGACCTGAAAATGATGCCAGATGAAAAAGAGGCAATACCGACGACCTCAGAAGTTACAATCCTCGGCTCCGGCACTTGTGTCCCGTCCCTTGAACGAAGAGCCTCGTCAATATTAATCTCCACGGGTAAAACCAAAATTTTGTTTGATTCCGGACCCGGTACCATGAACAGACTCCTGGAGGCCGGAACAGAAATCTATGATATACCTTTTATATGTTATACCCATTTTCATCCTGACCATACCGGCGAGCTGGCATCCTTTCTTTTTGCAAATAAATACCCTGATACCGAAAAGCGACAAATTCCGCTAACGCTTATTGCAGGAAACGGTTTTAAACTTTTTTTCAATAAGTTAAGAGATTTATACGGCGACTGGATAACACTCACCCCGGGCATGCTCAATATTTCGGAGCTAGACACAAAGGCAAGGGATGCGATCCAGTATGACCGTTTTAAAATTGTTTCAGTGCCGGTGGCACATAACCCGGAAAGTATCGGGTACAGGGTTGAAACGGCAGATGGTTTGACAATTGCGCTATCAGGGGATACTGATGTGTGCGACGAACTGGTCGAGCTGGCAGAAAGTGCAGATCTTTTTATATGTGAATCGGCCATGCCGAATGATCTGAAAGTAAAGGGTCATCTGACGCCGTCACTGGCTGGAGAGATTGCATCCCGGGCCGGTGTCAAGAAATTGGTACTGACACATTTCTATCCGGAATGTGACCGTGTGGACATTGAAAATGAGTGTAGGAAAACATATAATGGTAAAATTTTTCTGGCGCATGATTTGATGAGAATCAGACTGACAAAAGAGTTATGAAATATTATCCTGTAAATCTTGATATAAAAAAAAGGTCCTGCCTTGTGGTTGGCGGCGGCAGTGTCGGCACTCGTAAAGTTCGCACTCTTCTGGAATGTGGAGCAGATGTCACTGTTGTAACTGCTAAGGCAACACCTGCCCTCATTGATCTTGCCGATAATGGTAAGATCACCCTTGAAATCAGGGACTACCGGCCCGAAGATATTGAAAACAGATTTCTGGTAATCGGTGCGACCGACAATGAACCGTTGAACAGGCAAATCAGGTCAGATGCAGATAAAAGCCGGATGCTTTGTAATATTGTCGATCGCCCCGAAGAGTGTAACTTTATTCTTCCGGCCATTGTTAACCGTGGTGATCTTGTGATTGCAATCTCAACATCCGGCAAAAGCCCGGCATTTGCCAAAAGGCTCAAAAAAGAGATTGAAAATACTTATGGTCCTGAATATGTTGATTTTCTTAAATTTATGGGCCGGCTGCGTAAAATGCTTCTGACTGAAACGCATGACCCTGAGGCACATAAACCGCTGTTTGAACATCTCATATACAGCGGACTCCTTGAAATGGTGCGGGACAAAAGAACAGAAGACATAGATAAGCTTCTTTTAAATATAATTGGTGACGGATTTTCCTATGACAAACTGATGGAGAATTAAATGGAGATATTTTTTCCCCTGACCATACTGCTTTATATGATGAGTACTGCAGGATACGCCTTTTATCTTTTTTGGCAAAAAGAGTATCTCCATAAGGCGGGCTATTTTCTGCTTCTGACCGGATTTATCTGCCATAGCGTAATCCTTGTCTTCAGCACAACTTCTACGGGACTGCTGCCGGTGCAGAATCTTCATGAAATGCTTTCAATGATGGCGTGGGCATTATCCGGTATCTTTTTGATTATACAGTATAAATACCAACTTAAGGTTCTGGGTATCTTTGCAGCGCCATTGGCATCACTTGTGATGGTTATTGCTGCTTTTGTGCCATGGGTGATGCTTGAGGATAAGTCCACATTAAACAATTTCTGGCTGATCATTCATGTTATTCCCGTACTGCTGGGTGATGCGGCCTTTGCGCTGGCCTGCGGTTCCGGGATTCTTTATCTGATGCAGGAACGCAGCATCAAATCTAAAAGCCGGGGTTTTGTTTTTAAACGTCTCCCCTCTCTTGAAATGCTGGATGCAACCGGGTATGCAAGCCTGGTTATAGGATTCACCTTATTAACAATAGGGCTGATTTCCGGTCTTGTTTATGCAAAAACCGCATGGGGTCGATTCTGGACCTGGGACCCCAAAGAGGTCTGGTCCGGTATTACATGGTTGATTTATGCAGTACTGCTTCATGAACGGATCACGGTCGGCTGGCGCGGCAAGCGATCGGCTATTCTGGCTATTATTGGTTTTATGGTTGTTTTATTTACATTTTTTGGTGTGAGCCTTCTTTTTGAAGGACATCATGGCGCTTTTTTAAAGTAAGATTTATATGGATCAATTTCTTCAAAATAATATGCCTAAACTTGATATTGTCCTGGTGGGTTTAAACCATAAAACGGCCCCGGTATCAGTCCGAGAGTGTCTTGCTTTTTCAAAAGAAGAGACAATATCAACCCTTAAAACACTTCAGGATTTTGACCATATTCATGAAACCTTTCTGCTCTCTACCTGTAATCGGGTTGAATTTCTTATGGCTTCAACCGATATTGAACAGACTGTCAAATGTTTAAAAGATTTCATTGCTCAATCAAAAAATATTTCCCTGAATAAATTTGACACCTCTCTTTATGTGCATGAAAAAGATGAAGCGGTTCGTCATCTTTTCAGGGTGGCCGCCAGCCTCGACTCTCTTGTTGTTGGAGAACCCCAGATACTGGGACAGATAAAAGATGCCTATCTGACTGCAACTGAAAAAAAAACATCCGGGGTCATATTAAACCGTCTTCTGCACCGTACCTTTTTTGTGGCCAAACGTGTACGAACCGAAACCGGCATCGGAGATCATGCCGTTTCCATCAGTTATGCCGCCATTGAACTGGCCCGGAAAATTTTTGGAGATCTCGAAGATAAAAAGATCATGCTGGTTGGTGCCGGTGAAATGGCTGAGCTGGCGGTTGAGCATCTGATCCGGCATCATGCCGGTGATATCTTTGTGGCCAACCGGACATTTGAAAATGGTGTTGCAATGGCAAAGCGCTTTAAAGGCACACCTATCCGCATGGAAGAGATTTCAGAATATTTAAAGGTTGCTGATATTATTATCAGTTCCACAGGCGCACCCGGATTTGTAATTGAGCGTAAGGATGTCAAGGGTGTCATGCGAAGCCGCAAAAACCGACCCATCTTCTTTATTGATATTGCCGTACCGAGGGACATCGACCCGGACATCAACAAGGCCAACAACGCCTATGTTTATGATATTGATGATCTCAAAGGTGTCATCGAGGAAAATATGGAGGATCGTAACAAGGAAGCCCTGAAAGGTGAAAGAATCATTGATGAAGCAGTCATCCATTTTCGCCAGTGGTATGAAAGCCTTGATGTTGTTCCAACCATTGTTGCGCTGAGAGAAAAAATTGACGACCTTGTCAAACTGGAGATTGATAAGACCTTAAAAGGCCTGCCTCATCTGAAGCACTCTGATACTGAAGCGCTTTCAAGAATGTCAGATGCATTGATTAACAAGATCATGCATCACCCGACCCGATTTCTAAAAAGTGACCGATGCCGCGGCAATAAGTCTATATACCTGGATATGACCCGCAAGTTGTTCAAACTTGATGACTAACTTTATTTCTGTTTTATTCTGTGAAACAACATAAAAGATTCAGAACAACAGGAGGAGAACTTGAAAAAAACAGCATTTATGTTCCCGGGGCAGGGATCTCAAATTGTAGGAATGGGAAAGGATCTGTACGAAGAGTTTGATTTCATCAGGGAAATTTTTGACATGACTGA
Source organism: Desulfobacterales bacterium (assembly GCA_021737275.1). Lineage (GTDB taxonomy): Bacteria > Desulfobacterota > Desulfobacteria > Desulfobacterales > JAIPEE01 > JAIPEE01. The sequence goes on along the minus strand of JAIPEE010000010.1, from coordinate 37,660 downwards.
TGAGATTGCAAAGGCTAACATCTCCAAACTTTGCTTTAATGGGCCGATGGAGGAGTTGACTGAAACAGTTAATCTTCAACCGGCCGTTACAGCCGTTAACCTTGCATGCCTTGCTGCCATTGAAAAAGAAGGTATTAAGCCGAACGTTTCTGCCGGCCACAGCCTTGGCGAATACTGTGCGCTATCCGCTTCCGGTATCCTTTCTCGGGAAGATACAGCCAGGGCCGTTTTTAACCGCGGCTCACTTATGCATGCCGAGTCAACTAAATTTAAAGGCGCCATGGCTGCTATCATAGGGCTCAATGTTGATGCCGTCAGTGAGATTGTTAAAAAAGCGGCTTTGGAATCCGGCGGTGTGGTTTCTGTTGCCAACCACAATATGGAAACACAGATTGTTATTACCGGTTCACCGGATGCCGTACAAAAAGCATCTGATCTTGCCTCAGAGCAAGGTGTTCGTGTGATACCACTCATGGTCAGCGGTGCATGGCACAGTGAGCTCATTCGGGGAGCGGAAATACCGTTTACCGAGGTTTTGAACCGGATTACTTTTAATGAGAAAGCCAAATCCGTCATCTTTAATGTAACGGCAGATTATATTACGGATCCGGATGAAATTCGCGCCACCATGATAAAACAGCTATGCAGTCCGGTCAGATGGTATGACACGATATGCCGCCTCATTGATGAAGAGGTTGAGATTTTTGTGGAAGCCGGTCCTGGAAAAGTACTGGCGGGCCTTTTAAAAAAGATCGCGCCCAAAGACTACCCTTACAAATGCTTCAATGTGAATAATTTAAAAACACTTGAAAAGTTTTTGACTGGTATTGCCTGATTTTCCGGCAGAATTTATTCAAAAAAATAAACAGACTGCCGCTTGTATGAACCCTTCAGGCGGCAGTATTGTAGTTACTCTTCAATTTCGTCCGGTTCAACCCATACAATATGGGCTTTGTTTACAAACCGTGTCTTGTGCACACCATCTTTGGAAGCCACATCGATCATCACAACAAACGGCTCCGGGCTGAGGAACATATCTGAAACACGGCTGTTATCAGCAATATTAATCTTCCCCATCAGAGTGGAACCATCGGTGGTCCTGATCGTTATCGGTTTGTATGATGTTGTAAATTTGTTGTCTTTTTTTTCGCTACCCATCTTGATGCCCTCTTCAGGTTAAAAGTTTTTTCATATAAACAGTTATAAAAGTCATAACAGGACTAAAAACATGGGGGACTTTGAAAGTCCAAAGTCATATCAAGTAAGCATACACAATGATTTTAGAATTGCAAACATTTTTATTTGCTCCTTATAAAACGTTTTTATTTCATGAATCCCATATTATTGATATTTATTTTTTATTACGCTATTAGTGCAGACGAAATCAATATGATACAGATAATAGAGAACCTGAAAACATACTGAGTCAACATGAAAAAGATTGAAGAAATCACACTGCTGTATGAAATCAGCAAGGCGCTAAATGAACAGCTTGATCTTAAAAAAGCATTATACAATGTGCTGGATATTCTTTCCAGTGCACTGAATATGGATAATGGTATTGTGACCGTTCTTGATCCGTTCCGAAACGAAATCAGTATTGAGGTTGCCCATGATTATTCTAATATTTCTTCAAAAAAAATAAAATACAAACTGGGAGAAGGCTTGACCGGCAGGGTTATTCAGTCAGGAAAAGCGGTTAGCATCTCCAGAATAAGTGAAAATTCATCTTTTAAAATTACGAAAAACCAAAAAAGAGCTGAGCGTTCCTTTCTCTGTGTACCCATTGAAAAAGGGAAAAAAGTAATAGGTGCGCTGAGTGTGGAAAAACCTTATGAAAAGAATTTTTCCCTGAGCAGGGATGAAAAACTCCTGTTTGTTGTGTCATCCATGATTGCCCGGCATGTCATTAATCTGGAGATCATCCATCTTGAAAAAAAACAGCTCGAAGATGAAAAAAACCGCCTGGAAAACGAGCTGGAAAACCGTTACAGCATTAATAATATTATCGGAAACAGCAATAAAATGAGGGAAGTCTTTCAAATGATCTCCCAGGTTTCCAGCAGTAATGCCACTGTTCTGATTCGTGGTGAAAGCGGCACCGGTAAAGAGCTGGTTGCAAACTCGGTGCACTATAACAGCCCTCGATCAAAATTTCCCTTTATTAAGGTTAACTGCGCGGCCATACCTTCCACCCTGATTGAAAGCGAGCTTTTCGGTCATGAAAAAGGTGCATTTACGGGTGCCATTAAACAGAAAAAGGGCAAATTTGAGATGGCCCACAAAGGCACTATCTTTCTTGATGAAATCGGCACTATTGACCTCGATATACAAGCCAGACTTTTAAGAGTGCTTCAGGAGAAAGAGTATGAGCGACTCGGCGGACATACGGTCAGGAAAACGGATGTCCGTATTATTGCAGCTACCAATAAAAATCTGGAATCTGCTGTTGAAGAGGGCTCATTCAGGGGAGACCTTTATTACCGACTGAATGTGTTTCCCATTTATATGCCGCCACTGAGAGAGAGAAAGACCGACATCCTTCTTCTTGCCGAACACTTTCTCAAAAAAACCGCCCATGAAAACAACAAGGATATCAGACGATTTTCAACACCGGCTATAGACATGATGATGGACTATCACTGGCCCGGTAATGTCCGGGAGCTTGAAAACTGTATCGAACGGGCCGTAGTACTGTGTGACGGCGGAGTTATCCACAGTTATCATCTTCCGCCCACACTTCAGACCGGAACAGAGTCGGATACACTGCCCGCCCTGTCACTTGAGGATGCCATTGCCAATCTTGAAAGAGAGATGATCATTGATTCCCTGAAAAATACAAAGGGAAACATCACCCTGGCTGCTAAAATATTGAAAACGACTGTACGAAAGTTTTCATATAAGGCACAAAAATCCGGTGTTGATTATCGAAACTATCGATAAAAAAATAAAGTTACAATTTTGTAAGACCACTTTTAACCATGCCTCATATAATACCCAATATTTTCATATTATTTTTAAATTGATTATAATTTTGAAGATTAAAAAAACAGGAGGCAAATCAATATTACCTCCCGCTTCAATCTTCCAACGATTTAACAACTGCTATTTATTATAAATCATAATACAGTGAAAACTCATACGGGTGCGGACGAAGTTTGACAGGTTTAACTTCATGCTCCATCTTGTATGAAATCCACTTATCAATAACATCCTGAGTAAAGACATCGCCTTTCAGCAAAAAATCATGATCCTCTTTTAGTGCCATGAGCGCCTCTTCAAGGGATCCCGGTGCACAGGGAATATTAGCCAGCTCTTCCGGCGGCAGGCCGTAAATATCTTTATCCAGCGGTTCACCCGGATCGATTTTGTTTTCAATGCCATCTAGTACGGCCATCAAAAGAGCGGAAAATGCAAGGTAACCGTTACAGGACGGGTCCGGCGTTCTGAACTCAAGGCGTTTGGCCTTGGGTGATGCTGAGTACATGGGTATCCTTACTGCGGCACTTCTGTTTCTGCTGGAGTAAGCCAGATTTACCGGCGCCTCAAACCCGGGAACAAGACGCTTGTAAGAGTTGGTTGTCGGATTGGTAAACGCACACAACGCGCCGCAATGCTTCAGAATACCGCCGATACCATAGAGCGCCTCCTTGGAAACACCGGCATACTCATTTCCGGCAAAGAGCGGTTTCCCTTCTTTCCAGATACTGATATGGATATGCATACCCGTACCATTATCTTCGAAAATCGGTTTCGGCATAAACGTAACCGTATGGCCATGCTGATAAGCCACATTCTTTAAAACATATTTAAACCATACCAGCTGATCACCCATCTGGAGCAAAGGCTTAAAGCGCATGTCAATTTCTGCCTGTCCGCCGGATGCCACCTCGTGATGATGACACTCCACATCAATACCGAGCGCTTCAAGAACCAGCATCATCTCTGTACGGATATCCTGAAATTTATCCACAGGCGGTACAGGGAAATAGCCCTCCTTAAAGCGGGGTTTATACCCGAGATTCGGATTTTCATTTCTGCCTGAATTCCAGCTACCTTCTATGGAGTCAACGGCATAATATGCACCATTTTTATCAGACTGATACCGGACATCATCAAAAATAAAAAATTCCGCTTCCGGGCCAAAATATGCGGTATCGCCAACGCCACTGCTTTTCACGTAGGCTTCAGCCTTCTGTGCAATAAAACGTGGATCCCGTGAATAGGGCTCTCTGGTCATAGGATCTACAATATTTCCTATCAGCACCAGTGTCGGAATTTTGAAAAACGGATCCATTTTTGCTGTTGCCGGATCAGGCACGACAAGCATATCGCTGGCATTAATGGGTTGCCAGCCTCGAATACTTGAACCATCAAATCCATAACCATCCTCAAAACTTGCTTCGTCAAGTTCTGAGACAGGTACTGTGAAATGCTGCCAGACACCCGGGAAATCCATAAACCGGATATCAACCACTTTAAGTTCCTTCTCTTTGATCAAATCCAGTACCTTTTTTGCTGCACTCATGACAATCTCCTTATATTTTTATTTTTGTGCTCCCTTTTAAAAAAGGAACAACTTATATGGCTTCTGTTCCCCGCTCACCTGTTCTGACCCTAACGGCCTGCTCAACAGGAATCACAAATATTTTGCCATCACCTAACTTTCCGGTATTGGCTGCTTCACAGATTGTCTCCACAACTTTATCTGTCAGTTCCGCTTCAACAACAACCTCTATTTTAATTTTTGGAATAAAATCAACAACATATTCTGCTCCACGATATATTTCCTTGTGGCCCCGCTGGCGGCCGTACCCCTTTACTTCTGAAGTTGTCATACCCTGAAGGCCGATATCGTTCAATGCCTCCTTGACGTCATCCAGTTTAAACGGCTTAATTATCGCTTCAATTTTCTTTAGCATATCGCACCTCTTTTTTAGTTGTTAGCGTTACAAAATATGTATAATTAAATTTCCGGTAATACGTTCAGTATGGCTGACTTTATAGCCTCAACCTGTTCAGGTGTATCAACCTTCTCACCATTAAGATCCCGTACATAAAAGACATCAACCACCTGATCAACCTTTGTTGCAATTTTGGCAACGCTCACATCAAGAGCGCTTCTAAAAAGTGCATCGGTGATGGCAAATAAAAGTCCCGGAAAATCATATGTAAAAACATCAATAATAGTAAAAAAGCTTGAACTCTTATTATCCACATCTACACGGTGTGGTCGTCTTTTGACACGGTTTTGAACCGGTTTGTAGCTCTTCATCTTCTTTTCAAGCGCTTTTTTGAGATCCTTTTTCCCGGCCAGAGAATCCACAAGATGATTCCGTACACGGGCCCACCGTTCATTTTCAAATATCCGGTCCGGTGGCGGCATCACCTTAAAAATATCCAGTGCAACCTTGTTACGCCATGTAAATACCTGAACATCCAGAATATCAATACTGTTTAGTGTAAACACCCCTGCAATTCTTGAAAAAAGCCCGGGCCGGTCCTTTGCACAAACGGTTACGGTTCGGGTGTTATCATCCGGTTCACCGGCTATGTCCCAGGCAAAGTCATCATCTCCGAGGCTCTTGAAGAGGCTGAGATGACGCAGGATATCATCTGTTTCAGCATACAACAGATAACGGGGAGACATAAATTTAAAATTTTTTTCAAGATCATTGCGCTGTTCTTCCGTCTTTGCTGAATCAAGCACGCCGGTCTTTTTCCTTTCAATGCTTTCAACCACTTCATAGGATGCAAGTTCTCCCTTTTCCAGAATATCCATCACCTTGTAATAAAGATTTTTTAAAAGGGAGGCGGTCCATTCATTCCAGGCTTTGGGTCCGGTCGCTATGGAGTCTGCAACCGTTAACAGATAAAGCATTGTCAGCCGGTTCGTATTCTGAATCTTCCGGGCACAGACCAGAGTGGTCTCTTCATCGTTCAGATCTCTTCGCGTCGCTGTTTTTATTAAAAGGAGATGCTTTTCAACCAGAAAAGAGACGGTCTCAATCTGTTTGGGCTTGAATTCCATTCTCTCCAGAAGATTACGTGTTATTTCCGCACCTACCTCAGCATGTCCACTGCTGGACTTCCCTTTGCCAATATCATGCAACAGGGCTGCCCATAAAAGCAGCTTTTTGCCTGACATTTTTTTATAAAGCTTGACCGGCAGGCTATCACTGGAAACCGTATCCAGCTCACCAAAGGATTTTATTGTCTGCACAGTTCTAAGGACATGCTTGTCAACCGGGAAGATATGGTATTCATCATACTGAATTTTATTAATAATACTCGATAACTCGGGAATAAACTGTACAAGAAAACCGGTATTCAACATTTCAGTCAGAACATTAAATCCGGTGTTGTCAGGGGTTATTAGGATCTTTTCAAAAGATTTAATAACATCTTTGCCTTTTCTGTATCTGTCATTAACTAAAAACTTAAATTCCCTGACCAATCGTTTTGCTGAAACACTGAGGGGGATTTTCAGGCGTGTGCTCTCCTCAAAAATCTGCATTAACAGCAGCGGGTCTTCCAAGATCTTTTCAGCTGTTGAAAATTCAAGCTGACCCCGATTTACATTCAGGCCTTCAATCTTGCACGTGACTATTTTTTTCCGTCCCCTGCCCTGTCTTAAATATCCTGTCTCTGAAAGAAACATCAGGTATTGCTGTTTGACAAAGGACATTTTTGAATGCAAATCGCCCAAAAACTTCTCAACAGATTCGTGATCATTGATACCTTTATATTTTAAAGCCCTGGCCAGACGAATCTGGTATTCAAAATGAAGTTGATCGCATTTTCTGCCGGTCAGTTCATGCAGTTGATTTCGGACATTCCAGATAAATTTTAGCGAATTGGAAAACCGGTGAAACTCATCTTGTAGGAGAAAGCCCTGATATTTAAAATCCTGAAAATTTTTCAGTCCAAGCTTTATCCGTGCAATCCATAGCATGGTGTGGTAATCTCTCAAGCCGCCCTGACCATCCTTAAGGTTGGGTTCCAGCAGATTTGTAGAATCACCGAACCGGTCATGCCTTTTTTTATTTCTCTCCATTAGCCATGCAATGATATCATCTGCACGTACTTTAAGTATTCTTTCATGGAGCTGATCAACCAGTTTAGTATAAAGGGATGAAATGCCGCAGACAAACCGGGCATCAAGAAGAGGTGTCAGGATATCCATATCTTCATTCGCACCCTGAACAGTCTCTTCAAGGGAGCGTGTAGCATGCCCGACATCAAGCCCTGCATCCCATAACGGATAAATCATCTCCCGCATAAGGGGTTCCGCTTCATCCGGGACAGCCTGGTCAAAAAGAAAAAGCACATCCACATCAGAATGAACGCACTGCTCTTCCCTGCCATATCCGCCAAGTGCGATTACCACATACGGTTTTTTACTGATATCTATAAAGGGGCCTACAACACTTTTTTCATAGCGCTCACGAAAATAATTATCCATAAGCCGGGTATGCTCCAGTAAAAAATCTGAAACACTGCCCTTTAAAAATTGTTTAATAAGCCGGGCCTTACCAGTGTATAAATCAGCTGCCGCCGGGCTTAAAGATATTTTTCCATTTTTTTCCGATACTGACACGGGCTTATTCCTGTAATAATTTAAAATAATGTTACTTTTTCAATAGCAATCGTCATGCCACATCAGCTAAAACGCATTTAACTTTGTTATTTCAAATAATTATGCTGTTTTTACACTATTGCAAAAAAACAACCATTGATTACATTATTGTAATATATAAATTAACTTATTACAATAATGTAATCAGACCTTTATTTCAACACTTGAAAAAAAGAGAGCCACATAGAGGCCGGATACCGAAGCCTGGAACTCAGCTATTAAAAATTTCATCCCAAACAGAAATTACGAATTTACGTAACGCCCGAAATTTATATTCATGAACAAGTTCCGGTTTTTCCTGCAGATCAAGATTGTGCACGTCTGAACGGTATATAATATAAGCATCTTTAAGCTGACCGACCATTTTATTGCTAATCACCGCTTCCGCTGCAAGCGTTTCCAGCAGGCGGATATTATCGGTCCATATAACAAGAGAGGGATGTTTGAAGGCGTTAAGCAAAATCAGGTACTGGACAAGAAACTCTATATCAACAATGCCGCCCTTCCCTTGCTTGAGATCGAACATGCCCGGCCGAATCATTATATTTTCGCTTCTGAGTCGCTCTCTCATATCTGTAACTTCATTTTTCAGCGCAACTTCTTCCCGTTTGTCTGAAAGAACCTGGGAACGGATCTTATCAAAATACCTGGCCAGACTATCGTCTCCACATATTGGTCTTGCCCTGATAATAGCCTGATTTTCCCAGGTTCGCGCCATTTTCAGCTGGTAGTTACGAAATCTTTCAACATGGCTGACCAGCAGACCGGAACTGCCGCTCGGACGAAGTCGCATATCCGTCTCATACAATCTTCCTGCAGATGTATGCGCTGTGAGAATATGCACCAGGCGCTGTCCAAGACGCATGAAAAACTGATGGCTGTCTATTGGACGACTACCGCCTTTTGTCGGAGCATTAATGCCGGCATGCAGAAATACAAGATCCAGATCCGAACCGTAACCCAGCTCAATACCCCCGAGTTTTCCATAAGCAATAACGGCAAAACCCCGGCCCCTGATCTCACCCTCATGCCGACAGGACGGGATACCGTGAATCCCTGTAAGGTGATTCCACGCAATATCAAGTGCTTTATCTACAACCGTTATTGCAATATTTGAAAGGTGGTCGCTTACACGCATAAGCGGCATCGCAGCAGTAACGTCTGCTGCTGCAACCCTTAAAATATTAACCTGTTTAAAAATACGGAGCGCCTCCATCTGATACTCCAGATCATCAGCCGGTATGGATGCTATCCGATGATCAAGTTCTTCTTCAAGCTCCGATTTTGTTGGCAGACGATAAAGTGTCCTCGGGTCAAGGAGTTCATCCAGCAGCACCGGGTGCTTTGCAAGAAATGAAATAATCCACGGGCTTATGTCGGCCAGCTTTACAAGAATGATCAATGCCTGCGGGTTTTCAAGTAACAGATCAATATATGTTGTTCTTCTCTCAATAACTTTAATAAGTTCGATAATACGATTTAAAGTAAGAATCGGGTCATCGGATTTGCTTGCCTGATTTAGAATATGTGGAACCAGCCGATCCAGCTTTGCCCGACCATTTGAACTAAGGGCACGTGTTGCGGGATCTTCTTTAAGATCTGCCAGCAGGCGAAGAAGATCATCCGGCTTCTCAAATCCGGCAGCAGAAAGCAGTTCACTCCCCCTTTCTGGACCAGCGTCTCCAAGCCAGATTCCAGATAAAAGATCATCAAAGTGTTTATCTTTCTCATCAGTCTGCCTGATATCCAAAAGTCTTGTAAAGTGTTTATGAACAATATCCGTATGACCGGTGAGCCCGGCTTTAAAATCATCCCAGGATTTAAAGCCCATAGATATGGCAACTCTTTGTCTGTCCGGTTGACCTGCCGGCAGATCATGGATCTGCCGGTCAGAAAACTCCTGGAGCCGGTGTTCAACATTTCTCAAAAAGACATATGCGCAACTTAGCTCTTTAAATACCGTTTCGGTAATGCACTCCTCCCCAACCAGTAAAAACAGCACCTTTAGAATCTGCTGGGCCTGAAGCGAAGATGTTACGCCGCCCCTGATAAGTTGAAAAATCTGGCCAAAAAATTCAATCTCTCTGATACCGCCTGTACCCAGTTTTATATTATCTTTAAGGTTTTGGAGTTTAACTTCGGTTTCAATTTTCAGCTTCATCCTTCTCAGAGACTCAAACACACCATAATCAAGATAACGCCTGTAGATAAAAGGCTTAAGCCTCATCATAAGTTTTTTACCGGATACAGCATCGCCGGCAACTACCCGGGCCTTGATCCAGGCATATCGCTCCCACTCACGCCCCTGGCTCTGGTAATACTGCTCCATATTGTCAAAACTCATCACAAGAGGGCCGTTTTCACCATAAGGCCTGAGCCGCATATCCACCCTGAAAACCAGGCCATCACCTGTCGACGTCCCCAGTGTTTTAATCAGCGCCCTTCCCAGCCGGATAAAGAACTCCTCATTATTAATGCTATTTTCACCACCATCAGTTTCACCGGTTTCAGGATAGGCAAAAATCAGATCAATATCGGAGGAAAAATTTAACTCTACGCCGCCAAGTTTACCCATGCCGATAACAACAAGCTGCTGCAGAACGCCATTATTATTTAAGGGCTTGCCATATCTTTCACAGAATTGCCTGAAAAGAATTGACAGAGAAATATCTATGCAGGCATCCGCAAACCAGGTCATACATGTCATCACATCATCGAGATCAGCACGGCCGGACAGATCCCGCCATGCAATCCGAACCATTTCACGAGCTCTGAATCTTTTGAGACACTCTCCAAGATCAGAAACCTCCTGTACAGCCGAAGTGATGGCTGACAATTTCTCTCGATAGGTTTCTGATGAATATTGTCTGTAAAGGTCGCCTGTTTCTATAAGGTCGATCAGCATACCGGGATTCTGGGTACATCTTTTGGGGACGTAATCACTAAACGCAAAAACACGCTGAGCCTCTTCAGCAAAAAAGACCTCATCTGTGATGGTTATTTCATTACGGGCAGCGGCTTCGCAAAACCGGCTCCATTTATTAAGCCCGTCTTCTACCAGTTGCTCCGGTAAGGGTAGCTTCTGAATCATATTTATCCTGAGATTGCTCGTTTTAATGACATTACAGACAAGAACTTTTTTTAACACTTTAAAGAAATCATGTTACCCATAACTTCTAAGAAAAATGATTTCAACATGAAAACAGTTGCCGCATGTCTGTTTATTGTAAATTTAGTTAAAATAATCAAAATAAAATAAAAATAATTAGACATATATATTTTTCTATGAAAAAAAATATGTTACTAATCTCCAAAATTTATATGGGCGTGCCTGTTTCAAAATGATGGTTTTCCGAGTTCAGTTTCTAAATCTTTTGAATCCGGCGTTGGGATATTAACATAAAATTGAAGCATATCATATGATGAAAGCATTACTTGCGCTTGAAGATGGACGTACGTTTGAGTGTCGTTCATTTACAGGACCCGGGGAAACCAGTGGCGAGATTGTATTCAATACCGGCATGTCAGGATATCAGGAAGTTTTAACTGACCCCTCTTACTGTGGCCAGATGGTTACAATGACCTATCCGCTGATAGGCAATTATGGAATTAATCCGGAAGATATAGAATCCGACCGCATTCAGGTTTCGGCATTTTTAATCCGGGAATACCAGTCTAATCCGAGTAACTTCAGAGCCTCCTCTACATTAGCTAAATACCTTATTAAACAGAGCATTTTAGGTGTAGAAGGCCTTGATACCCGTGCATTAACACGGCATATCAGGACAAGCGGTGCCATGCGGGCCATTATATCTACTGAAGATCTGAATCCTGAATCTCTGGTCAAAAAGGCAAACGATATCTTCTCCATGGAGGGCCGCGACCTGGTAAAGATAGTTTCAACCCAAAAGCCTTTTTACTGGAAAAATGATCAACAAAAAATATGTGATGTTACTTTAGACCAACTTGACCGGAATGTATGGAAAGAAAACGGTGACAAGTTTCGCGTTGCTGCCTTTGACTTTGGCATCAAATACAATATTTTAAGAAACCTTGAAAATGCCGGCTGTCAAATAGTGGTTCTGCCTGCAACAACCCCCCCGGAAATTGTAAAGGCCATGGCACCGGATGGTGTCTTCCTTTCCAATGGTCCGGGCGATCCGGAACCGGTCACCTATGCCGTTGATACGATACGGGAACTGATCGGCTTTAAACCCATGTTCGGCATCTGTCTTGGCAACCAGCTTCTCGGTCTGGCGCTGGGTGGAAAAACATACAAGCTCAAATTCGGTCACCGTGGCGCCAATCAACCGGTTAAAAATCTTCTGACCGGTCGGATTGAAATCACTTCCCAGAATCATGGCTTTGCCGTCGATATAGGCAGTCTCGCTTCTGAAGACATCGAAGTGACGCACATCAATCTGAATGATAATACACTGGAAGGTTTTCATCATTTGAAACTGCCGCTGATGACTGTTCAGTATCACCCTGAAGCATCACCAGGCCCCCATGATTCCGAATATCTTTTTAACAGTTTTACCGATATGATGAAAAAACATAAAGGGTAACAGACAGTAAATTATGCCGAAAAGAACAGATATAAAAAAAATCCTCATTATCGGCGCCGGCCCTATTATTATCGGCCAGGCATGCGAATTTGACTATTCAGGAACCCAGGCCTGCAAGGCGCTCAAGGAAGAAGGTTATGAGGTTGTACTGGTAAACAGTAATCCGGCAACCATAATGACCGACCCGGAGACGGCCGACCACACCTATATTGAACCCGTTACACCTGAAGCCGTTGCAAAGATTATAGAAAAGGAGCGCCCGGATGCGCTGCTGCCGACACTTGGTGGGCAGACCGGTCTGAATACGGCTATTGAAGTGGCAAAAATGGGTATTCTTGATCTGTTTAATGTAGAGATGATCGGTGCAGATGTTGATACCATCAATAAAGCTGAAGACCGTGACCTTTTCCGCCATGCCATGGAAAGGATCAATCTCAGGGTTCCTAAAAGCGGCATTGCCACTACGATGGACGAGGCTCGCCAGATTGCTGAAGATATCGGCTACCCGATCATTATCCGACCCAGCTTTACACTTGGCGGAACCGGTGGCGGTGTTGCCTATAATCCTGAAGATCTTGATATAACGGCCAAGGCCGGCCTTGATGCCAGCCTTAATACCCAGATCATGCTTGAAGAGTCCATCCTCGGATGGAAAGAGTATGAGCTGGAGGTTATGCGGGACAAAAATGATAATGTGGTCATTGTCTGCTCCATCGAAAACCTTGATCCCATGGGCGTTCATACAGGCGACAGTATTACCGTGGCGCCGGCACAAACCTTGACAGACAAGGAATATCAGGTCATGCGGGATGCCACCATTGCGATCATGCGGGAAATTGGTGTGGAAACCGGCGGATCAAATGTTCAGTTTTCAACCAACCCTAAAACCGGTGAATTGATTGTTATTGAAATGAACCCCAGGGTTTCCCGAAGCTCTGCACTGGCTTCCAAAGCTACCGGATTCCCAATAGCCAAGATTGCAGCCAAACTGGCGGTTGGCTTCACACTGGATGAAATCCGGAATGATATTACCGGCGAAACTTATGCCGCTTTTGAGCCGACGCTTGATTACTGTGTCGTCAAAATTCCGCGCTTTACATTTGAAAAATTTCCGGAGACCCAGGATTTTCTCACGACAGCCATGAAATCGGTTGGTGAAACCATGGCAATCGGGCGTACGTTCAAAGAAGCGTTCCAGAAGGGATTAAGATCCCTTGAAATCGGCCGATTCGGGTTTGGTGCGGATGGTAAAGACATTTATGGCGATAAAGATTACAGGGAAGCCGGCCCGTCAAATTCTGAAATTGAACAGAAGCTGACAACACCCAACTCCCAGCGAATCTTCTTTCTGCGCCATGCACTGAAACGCGATTTTCCCATTGACTATATTTATGAGCTGACTGCTATTGACCCGTGGTTTCTATACCAGTTCAAACAACTGGTTGACCTTGAAGATCGGATCACCACATATGATTCGCTTGATGCACTGCCCGTAAAACTGCTTAAGCAGGCCAAGGAGTGGGGATATTCAGATCTTCAGCTGGCTCATATGACCGGAACAGATGAAGATACGGTTCGACAGAAGCGAAAGGATCTGAACCTGATACCTGTTTATAAACTGGTGGACACCTGTGCAGCAGAGTTTGAAGCAGCAACACCTTATTATTACTCCACCTATGAAACCGAATGTGAAGCACGCGTGTCGAACAGGGAAAAGGTTATGATTCTGGGCGGCGGTCCGAACAGGATCGGCCAAGGTATTGAATTTGACTACTGCTGTGTTCATGCTTCCTTTGCTCTTCGGGAAGAGGGTGTTGAGAGCATTATGGTCAACTCTAACCCGGAAACGGTCAGTACCGATTATGATACGTCGGACAAGCTCTATTTTGAGCCACTGACCAAAGAAGATGTTCTCCACATTGTTGAAAAGGAAAAACCCAAAGGCGTTATTATACAGTTCGGCGGCCAGACCCCTTTGAATCTTTCCGTACCGCTGGCCGAAGCAGGTGTACCGATTCTGGGGACCCAGCCTGAAAGCATTGATCGTGCTGAAGACCGGGAACTTTTTCAGGCGATGCTGAAAAAATTAAACCTGAAGCAACCGGCAAACGGAACCGCCATGACATTTGATGAAGCCGCTGTTATTGCTGATGAGATCGGATATCCGGTAATTGTACGCCCCTCATATGTTTTGGGCGGCCGTGCAATGAAGATTGTTTATAACAGGGAAGCGCTTGAAAATTTTACCAAACTGGCGATTCTGGCCTCTCCCGGCCATCCGGTTCTGATTGATAAATTTCTGGAAGGGGCTATTGAGATGGATGTTGATGCCATCTCGGACGGCAACAAAACCATTATTGGCGGTATCATGGAACATATTGAAGAGGCCGGCATCCACTCCGGTGACTCCGCCTGTGTATTACCTCCTTACAGTGTTCCCCGGGATTCAATTGACGAAATTTTTTCGGCAACCAAGGCCATGGCTAAAGAGCTTAATGTTATCGGCCTGATGAATGTCCAGTATGCCCTCAAAGATGGCCGTTTATATATCATCGAGGTCAATCCCCGTGCATCAAGAACCATTCCTTTTGTCAGCAAGGCCACCGGCATTCCGCTGGCCAAACTGGCTACAAAAATCATGTTGGGCAAAACCCTTGATGAGTTAGGCCTTACAACAGAGATTACACCCAGACATATTTCAGTAAAAGAGGCCGTTCTGCCCTTTGATCGTTTTCCAAATGTAGATACCCTTCTCGGACCTGAAATGAAATCCACAGGAGAGGTCATGGGCATTGGAGAAGACTTCGGTCTGGCCTATGCCAAGTCTCAACTGGCTTCCCGACAGATCCTGCCGGCAAAAGGAACGGTCTTTATCAGCGTCATGGATGAAGATAAAAATGCGGTGCTTCCCACTGCTGAACGGTTCAGGAACCTTGGCTTTAAAATTTTGGCGACACGCGGCACATCAAAATTTTTAACCGAGCACGCTATTGAAAATAAAATGATCAATAAAGTTTCTATGGGAAGACCCCATGTTGTTGATGCTATCAAAAGCAATGAAATTCATCTGGTGCTGAATACCGGTACCGGCGATGAACCCCGGGAAGATGGTTATAAAATTCGTCGTGCCGCATTGAAATTCTGCATTCCTTATGCAACTACGATATCCGGTGCAATGGCCATGAGTAAGGGAATCCAGGCCCTGGATAAAAAGGCTTTTTCAGTAAAGTCACTTCAGGAGTATAATAAAGAAAATGTTTGAATCAAAAAGGCCCCATGATGAATGCGGATTGTTTGGTATTTATAACCATCCCGAAGCTGCAAGACTGACCTATTTTGGCTTATATGCACTTCAGCACAGGGGACAGGAGAGTGCCGGCATTGCTGTTTTTAAAGATGGCCATATTGATGCACACAAGAGTATGGGTCTGGTTTCCGATGTATTTACCCCTCAACATCTGAATAAGCTTCATGGCGATACAGCCATCGGTCATGTCCGCTACTCCACAACCGGCAGCTCCATTCTGGCAAACGCCCAGCCCTTCACCATCATGCACAGTAAAAAATACTACTCGTTAGCCCACAACGGTAACCTGGTTAATGCCCATATTTTAAAAAGCGGCCTGGAAGAGGCCGGATCAATTTTTCAGACCACTATGGACAGCGAGGTATTTTTACACCTGTTTGTTAAAAACATTAAACTCGGCCTTGAAAAAGCACTCATTGAAACCACAACAAAACTAAAAGGTGCCTATTCCTTCATTATGCTGACCAGCAGGGGTGAAGTCGTCGGCATTAAAGATCCAAATGGTTTCAGGCCGTTGTGCCTCGGTAAGGTTAATGGCGGCAGCTATGTGCTGGCATCCGAAACCTGTGCGCTCGATCTGGTAGAGGCGGAGTTTGTCCGTGAACTTGATCCCGGTGAGATTGTCATTATTAATGATGATGGCATAAAAAGCATCAATCCGCATAAACCCCGAAAACGCTCTTTTTGTATTTTTGAATATATTTATTTTGCCAGGCCGGATAGTACGTTCCATGGCAAGAATGTTTATCTGACCCGAAAGGACCATGGCCGGCAGCTGGCCAGAGAGTCCCATGTTGATGCCGACCTTGTCATGCCGTTTCCGGATTCAGGCATGTATGCTGCCATCGGATACTCAGAGGAATCCGGTATCCCTTTTGAAATGGGTATGATCCGGAATCATTATGTGGGCCGCACCTTTATCCAGCCATCCCAGAGCATGCGGGACTTTGCCGTACGCATCAAACTGAACCCGGTCAAAGAGCTTTTAAAAGGTAAGGATATTATCATTATCGAAGACTCCATCATCAGGGGTACGACCGCCAAAACCAGGGTCAAGACTCTCCGGGAACTTGGCGTTAATAAGGTTCATATGCGTGTCAGTGGACCGGCGCATCGCTTCCCCTGTCATTATGGTATTGATTTTTCAACAAAAGGTGAATTGATTGCCGCCAGAAAGTCAGTTGAGGAGTTAAGAACGTTTCTCGGACTGGACACACTGGCCTATCTCAGTATTGACGGACTTCTCTCGTCAACCAATGTGCCGGATCCAGAAAACAATTTCTGCAAAGCCTGTTTTGACGGATGTTACCCGGTATCATTTGATGAAAGCCTTACAAAGGATTGTCTTGAATAATAATGCAGCGTAAACGAACTGTCACATTTTCCAGTAATGCCACCAATATTTTTTTCCATATTCTCACACAGTGCAATCTGAAGTGCCGCCACTGCTATATCAATCCGGAACAGCATGGTAATCAAAAGCTAACCCTGCAAACCATTCGTGAATGGCTTGCTATTTTTGCCAAAAAAAATAAAAATGCCAATGTCATCTTTCTGGGCGGCGAACCAACTCTGCACCCGGATCTGGCACCGGCCATAAAAGAGGCGAGGCAACTTGGGTACAGCTCTATCACTGTAGATACAAACGGTTACCTGTTTCATGATATCATTGACAACGTCACACCTGATGACGTTGATTATTTTAGCTTCAGCCTCGATGGCGCAACACCTGAAGTAAATGATCCACTCCGGGGTGTTGGCTCTTATGACGCCTGTACTAAAGGTGTCAGAACAGCAGTTTCAAAAGGATTTGATGCCAGCATGATTTTCACGGTCAGCCGTGAAAATATCCATGATCTAATGAATATGCCGCTCCTTTTGAATAAGCTGGGAATAAAAAGATTTTTTATCCAGATTATCGGTATCCGGGGTAACCCGGCCAAAACCGGTGCTGATTCGTGGCAGGTTACAAAAGATGAATGGCTTGAAACCGTTCCTAAAGTGGCTGAGGCTGCCGCCCAAATAGGCATCACCGTCACATATCCAAAGGTTTATCTGCCTGACGATGAAAAATTCGAATGTGCAGGGCTTGTAGCAGATAATTACTTTATCTTCCCAAATAGCAGGGTTTACCGCTGTCCATTATGCGAAGATTTCCCTATCCACAACATGGAACTCAGGGGCAATAAACTTGTTGAAAGAAAAAAGATTAATGAAATGGATCTCTTCAGGCTGGATATCCCCGAAGGGTGTGTGATGAATAAAATTATCCAGCCGGACAATATCATATATAAAGAAGACGGCACACCTTTATGCAAGGTGGCTTGCTGCCTTTTAAAAGAAGAAATCACACCAGCCTGATCCCGAACCACATACATTCCGTTTGCTATGTATTCTTTAAATGGAGATTCCAAAAGAGAACTTTTGATAAAATCATAAAAACAGAATGTCGCACAATCGTCATGGCTATAAGCTAACAATACCGGAAACCATTCCGTCTTTGACCTTCGAATCATTTTGATCTACATTTACCGGAAAGGCAAAAATACTGACCAGCCCCAAAAGCTGGAAATTAATAAGTAAATCAGACGTTGATTTGAAAATATAGTTACGGTTAAAGAGGCTCAACAATAATGGGTAGGTTTTATGAGTAAAATAGGAAAATCATCAATCCGAAAAGAAATATTCCGTAGCAGCATGGTCTTTTCAACGATAATCCTGGTTATATTCAGTCTTTTTTTGTCAAATATCCTTTACCGCTCAGGAATGTCCAAAGCATATGATATCATCAAACAAAGAAATTATTCCGTTAATTTTTTCATGGATGGTTATTTTTCTGAAATCAATAATACGATCGAGATATTGGCAGCCAATGAAAATAAAACTAAAACTTTCAACCGGTCTGCCCTATAGGAAAATAAAAAATAATGAATGGTTGTTTTCCACCAGTAAAGCGTTAAAACCATACCACCTCACTTTCTCTTTTGTCCTGAGAGATAGTGCCTATATAATGTATTTCAGACAAAAACAGGGATGTTTGGCCAAGGATTGTTTATGGGCCCTTCCTTTTTCGATAAGTATACGGCGGGACAACACACAAAAGACGCCCAGTTATTGACTACAAAAAGTGGTTCACTTGGAAAAATAAATACTGTAGATGCTTATCAATAAAGCTTTTGATGAAATTAAACCACTTTAAATAATTTGAGAAAATAGAAAATCAAAACATAACAAAATCCTACGTTAAAAACCTTACAAAACTGAACATTGAAAACCTAAGAAAACCTCAGATTTCTGATGATGATTAAGAAGATAGAGATTACACGTATGATTATTTGAAGCCATCTCAAAATAAACTAGACATAATATCCTGATTATGTAATAAAATTAGGATGGAACTTACAAACGAACAATGGACACGGATAGAGCCCATAATATTAAAAACAACTCCCGAAAAAGATCCTCGAGGTCGAAAGCCAAAACCCCCAAGGGACTTATTAAACGGGATATTATGGATATTACGAACCGGAGCACCTTGGAAGGATATGCCTTCGAGGTATCCACCATACCAGACCTGCCATCGGCGTTTCCAGGAATGGACAGAACGAGGAACTTTCCAGGAAATTTTATACGAGCTGGCCAAAGACCTTTACGAACGCGGGAAGATCGATATACGAGAGACGTTCATAGATGGGAGCTTTGCACCGGCAAAAAAAGGGGTCTTGCTGTCGGCAAGACAAAGCGCGGCAAAGGCACCAAGATCATGGCAATCGCAGACGCTTCTGGTTTTCCTGTCGCCGCTTGTGTGGAAAGCGCCTCCCCTCATGAAGTAAAACTTGTTGAAAAAACGATCGACAGCAGCTTTACTCCCTATGCACCTGAAAAAATCATTGGTGATAAGGCTTATGACAGTGATCCACTTGATAAAAAATTGATGGAAGATCGTTGTATAGAGCTGGTTGCGCCACATAAAGCGAACCGGAAAAAAGCAAAAACCCAGGATGGCAGAAAGTTGCGGCCATACCGTCGCAGATGGAAGATTGAGCGACTCTTTGCCTGGCTCCAAAATTTTAGGCGTTTGGTTGTAAGATATGAATATCATGCACAAAATTTTCTATCTATGGTTCAACTTGGTTGCGCCATCATACTGTTAAGGTTTTTTTGAGATGGCTTCTTATAACATTTCATTGAAGAGGGTACAGGTAGACCGGATTCTATTTTAACCCTTACAGTTAATAGATTTCTTGCCCTCAACACACAACCCTTAAAAACGTCTAAAACATAGCCTAAAACATGGCTCAAAACGGTTATTTGATAATTCAATCTGTGGTGAGATAACAACCAGCCCGATAATAGCTGTGTGGCCATCGTATGTCTTCGCCGTTGACATTAAACGTCTATCCGGATTTTCTTTGCATAACACCCTATCCGCTTTTGAATGCCGCGTACCGAGATAGCCTACCCCATGCAGTTCCTTTCTCCTATAGGAAGACTCTTTTAAGCCGATTGCCGGAACGAAGTTTCAAATAGGTTTTCAATGCATCACGGGGCCATTGCTGAAGTATTGGATTATACAGTTAAATGCACACAATCCATATGTGTTCCCAGCTTGGCAATAAAACTCAATTGGTGTATAAGAGAGAATTATATCGAAATGTTGATTAAATATGTACCCATATTTTTTGATATAAAAAGGTACTGATATGATTGGATCAAAGTATTATAATCTTAAACTTAAACTGCAGAAGGCAATTTAAAGCTTATGAACGAAATATTTAGGGATGATTTAGACATATTTAAAAAAATTTTCGATAATTCCAGTGATTTAGTGGCAATATGTTCATTCAGTGGAGACATTTATTATGCTAATTCAAAGCTATATGAAACTTTGAATTATTCCTGTCGCGAAATATCAAATCTCAACTTTACAAAAATTATCCCCCAAACCCATAAAAAAATAATTTTAAATATTTTCAATGAAATTCTGAAAAAGAAGCGTTATTCGTATTCAGCTTCCTTTATTACAAAATCAGAGCGGCAAATTCCTGTTGATATTTCTTTTTCCCTTGGAAAATTTGGGAAAAAAAATATCATTATTTGTAATGCCAAAGATCTTTTTCTTAGAAAAATTACAGAAAATGCCTTACGTGAAAGCGAACGTAAACTATCGACACTCATTAGTAACCTTCCCGGAATGGCATATCGCTGTAAAAATGAAAGAACTTATCCCGTTGAGTTTGTTAGCGACGGTTGTTACGCATTGACCGGATATACACCGGAACAACTAACTGGAGATAACGCCGACATCACCTGGGATACATTGATACACCCCGAAGATGAAAATGTTATCTGGGAGATAGTGCAATCTGCCTTAAAAGAGAACAAACCATGGAATTTAACATATCGGTTGATTCCAAAAGATGGAAAAGAAAAATGGGTGTGGGAACAAGGTGTGGGGGTATTTTCCGAAAATGGAGATATACTTGCTCACGAAGGTTTTGTTACTGATGCCACGGACCTGAAAGAAACAGAACTTAAGTTACGAAAAGAAAATCGGTTGTTAAGATCCTCGTCTTTTCATTTCGGAAAGATAGTCGGGAAGAGTAAAGTAATGTTAAGCCTCTTTGAGCAGATATTGCAGGCTGCCATTACCGATAGTAACGTCGTTCTTTATGGGGAGTCAGGTACGGGTAAAGAACTGGTTGCAAACACTATTCATGAAATGAGCAATCGGACCGGTATGAATTTTGTACCTGTTAATTGTGGTGCCATTCCTGAAAATTTAATTGAAAGTGAATTCTTTGGATATAAGAAGGGCGCATTCAGTGGTGCACACAGGGATAAGCCGGGATATTTAGATCTTTCTGATGGGGGCACGCTATTTCTAGACGAAATTGGAGATATCAGCCTGAATTTTCAGGTAAAACTATTGCGTGCAATCGAAGGAGGCGGGTACATCCCTGTTGGAGGCAACCAGACAAAAAGGCCTCACCTACGCATAATTTCAGCCACGAATAAAAACCTGAAAAATCTTGTCAAGAAAGGCATTATCCGTGAAGACTTCTTTTATCGAGTTCATGTTGTGCCAATTCATATTCCTCCTCTGAGAGAACATAAAGAGGATATTCCGCTTTTAGTGGATCTTTTCCTAAGAGAATACGGTATTGAAAGCAACACGGAGTTGCCTGAAATTTTTAAAAAAAAAATTTATAACCACAACTGGCCTGGTAATATCCGTGAGCTTCAAAATGTTATTCAAAATTATATTGCCACAAAAAAAATAGACTTTACGGAACTATCTTTGTTGTCTTCTCAAGGGTCAAAAAATAGCCTGGCGGTTCCCGTTGAAAATAAAACAAGAATCACAAATATAAAGTATTATGAAAAGAATTTAATCTTCAATTGTCTACAGAAAAATGGCTGGCATCGGGGACGAGCTGCATCAGAACTCGGCATAAGCTACAGAACACTTTTACGAAAGATTAAACGATACAATATCTACCAAAATATTTTGTGACACACTTGGTATATTTATATTTTATGTTATTTTAGAAGTTTATCTTAATTAACGCCTATATCTATGCCAAATTGTCACTTTTATTGTGCCGTTATGGCACTTTTCAATGCTCTTTCGTTTCAATAATTATAAATCACAAACAAAACATTTCATAAAAACGTATAATATATAACTATGGATACTAATTATATTTCGTAACCATGATGTTGGTGCAGTCTTTGCTTACACTTTTGGTTATATATCCAACAAATTTCTTCAGCAACATGATTTAATCATAACAGTCAAAAAAATGAGAAATTCAAATAAGTTGTAACTAACAGTCGAGTCATCTTTTGCATACAGCGAAAAAATTAATAAATATTTATCCTGTTATATTTGAACCAACTTAAAAACACGAAGTGAAAGGTTAAAAACCGGTAAGGAGGAAATATGGAAACAAGTATAGACCAGTATGGAGTACCACCAAAAAGTGAGTTTTCTAAGCGTTTAAAAAATATTCGAAGCAGGATGGCGAAAAGAAATATTGATCTATTAGTTATTTACTCAGGTCCTGGAAGCCTTCGATTTGGTCAAAGGGGGCATGTAATGTATGTCTCAGGCTATGAACCATACTTTGGCGACACAATGGTAATCCTCCCCCAAAGCGACAATATGGAATCCCTTCTAGAGGTGGATGAACCACACCATTTTCCTCAAGGATGCACTTGGATTGAAAACGTTAAAAGCTCCATAGATCATGTCAATACTTTAAAGGAATATTTGCTTGAAAACAAATTGGAAAAGCCGAAAATTGGTATAGTGGGGGAATACTCAATGAGCCCGTCATTATATGCTCGTTTTCGAGAGGAGTTAAGATTTGCTCATTTTGAATTAGCCTCGGATATTCTTGAGGAAGAAAGAGTCATAAAATCGGAATATGAAGTCGAGTGTATACGTGAGGCAGCCAAAATTGCTTATAAAGGAATAGAAGCAGCTGCGAAATATGCTAAACCTGGAGTACTTGAGGCAGGGCTAAAAGGAGAGATTGAAAGAGTATGCAGAATTGAAGGGGCACAATCCTTCCCCCACTATACCATGGTGCTATCAGGAAAGAGTCAAAGCCATCTTGATTGGTGGTTGCAGGGTGGAATTAGGAAATTAAAGGATAAAGATCCTTGGATGATCGATTTTGGAATAATGTATAATAACTATTGTTGTGATATTTCAAGGCCTTTTAATTTGGGGCCTCCTTCACAGAAGCAAATAGATACGTTTGAGTTGTTGAGGCAAACACAGGAAGCAGCAAAAAATGTTGCTAAAGCTGGAGTTTTAACATCAGATCTTAATAAGGCTTCCTGTAATGTTATGAAAGAGGCGTTAGGGGTAGATGATTTGAGTGTACCATTAGGCCATGGGGTAGGCCTTGAAGCTCATGAATGGCCCTTTATTGGATATCATGGGACTACTCATGATAATGCATATAAGGATAGTACCCTGAAAGAAAATATGGTTATTTCGTTGGAAGTAGCTCTGTATTATCCTGACATAGGAATGCAACAATTAGAGGATCAATTTTTAGTGACTATTAAAGGTTTAGAAAGATTAAATAATATACCTCAAAAAATTATAGAATGCTCATAAAAACAATAAGTGCATTTCATACAAAATTTTAACGATATTTAGGTAAATGGTTTAAGTGCTGAACTCTTGGATTTTGAATTGTTCTGTATGAAATACGGTAAAAAGTAATAAGGAGAAGGTATACGATGACAATCGAACAGGAAATTAAAAATTACGAGGAACAATTTACTTTTTAGGTTATAGTAAACATAAAACAAGGGAGAAAAAAAATGAAAAAGATTGCTTTACATTTTAGTTTGATTATCTTGATAGTGACACAAGCATTGAGCATGAACTGTTGGGCTGATTCCAGCAAGCCTATCAAAGTTGGTGGTGCATCTCCACTGACCGGCTATATGGCTTCCGATGGTCTTGAAATGACTGAAGGGCTTAAAATGGCCATTAAGGAAATAAACGAAGCTGGCGGAGTGCTTGGTCGTAAACTGGAACTGGTTAATTTTGATACCGAAGAGCTGTTGTCAGAGACTTTTGCAGCCGCTGCAGAAAAACTTATTGTAAAAGAGAAAGTGGATGTCATTGTATCCGGATATTGCGGTGAGGCCGGTCCAGATGTATTTGGAAAATATGATGTTCCATTCCTCTATAACGAAGGTTCGCAAGGGTGTCTGGAGATTCATAAAAAAAATGCGGAAGAATATTGGAATGTATTTATGACCTGTGATACGTCACTAACGTATGGTCGTCTATCCTTTAAAGCACTGGACGCACTTGCAAAAGATGCCAATTACACTTTTCCAAACAAGAAAATGGCGCTGATTTGGGGAGGATGGGATTGGGATGAAAAATTTGCCAGCTCTTTTGCAAAAGCAGGTAAGGAAAAGGGATGGGAAGTTGTCATGGATATCGAATGTGGCTACGAAACGAAAGAATGGAGTTCTATTCTCTCTAAAATAAAGAAAGAAGAACCCGCTATTATTTTCGTCGGTATCTGGGGATCTGTGCCACAGGCAACATTTTTGCAGCAATTTAAAAAAGACCCTATGAATTCGATTATTATACATAATCATAGTACAACTAATCCCGAATATTTGGAAATGATGGGTAAACAAGCCGACGGTGTTTTAGATGAAACTTATAAAATGACGCCCTTCACTCCGGAGGGAGCGGCCTGGAAAGAACATTATCAGAAAATGTACAAGAAAAAACAAAGTGGCCATATGCCGTTGATAACTTATGACGAGCTTATGCTGTGGGCGGCGGCAGTCGAAAAAGTTGGCAAAGTCGACGATTATCGTGCTGTTGCAAAGGCAATCAAAGAAAGTAAGTACGAGGGCGTTGCTGGCACATATATTTTTAATGAATATAACATTGTTCCGGTAACTTCGGAAATGCCTTATGCCATTTACCAGTATCAAAACGGTAAGAGGGTTATTTTGACAACTGTGTCTGATGAAGGCGTTGATTTAATCAAGGGTACTAAATTTCAGATTCCATCATGGATTAAGTAATAATATCCACTTACAAAAAATTGATATAAGCCGGGCGGGCACTTTTTTAAAGTGTCCGCCCGGTTCAACAGCTTAGAAGGATAATTGAATATGGAGAAACATGAAGAGATTAAACAAGCAGGTAAAATATTATCTCCAGATGGAAAAACAATTCTTACGGGTTGAAAAGACAATTAAAGACTTTAGTGGTTTAAAGGCCCAGATAGATGTGTAATTTGAAGTTCAGGCCAATGAAATATTTGGTATTGTCGGTCCTAACGGCGCCGGAAAAAGCATTTTTTTTAATGTTATTGCCGGTAAAGAGAGAAATCAGGGCGACATTTTTTTCAGGAAAAAAATGTCGCCAAGGTTCGCCCTTATATGGAATCGAATGATTGTAAATGTCGCCAGACAGAATAATGTTTGGACAATGAATGGAGAGATTGCGTAATTATGTTTTTGACGGCATTGTGATACTGCTGGAAATTTTTATAACTCAAAGGATCACAGGATTAATCTATTCTATTATAAAATAAACTTGCCCAACAAATTAAACGTTTGGGTGCAAACATGTCGAGTTAATAAAATGAATTTTATATCTATATATTCACCTTTTTATTATTTTAACCTATAACATGTTTATCTCTGTTGCCATTAAGCTATAATGGACAAGTGGGAGCCAATCGGTTATAAACTGATCCAGGAGTATTTATCACATTATCTATAGGAAATTTTAAAGAATAACTACCTCCATGAATAAGATACAACTCATAAACATATTAGTATAGGCCGGGGTTGCATCCTCTGTTACCAGTCATCTCTATCCTATAGAAAGGATTGATTAGTATATAAACTGAAATAAAACCCAATTACTGAGAAACCAAGGAGGAAGAAAAATGGGAAAGGTAGAAAGGATAGATAAGTATATAGCTGCGGCAGTTCAAGCTGCACCTGTATTCCTTAACATAGACCACACTGTTGATAAGGCAGTCGATTTGATCAACGAGGCGGGCAAGGCAGGTGCAAAATTAATTGCTTTTCCTGAAACCTGGATTCCCACTTACCCAACTTGGATATTTGGAGCTGCTGGATGGGGTGATCCGGCAGCACATAGAGCTTACGCTCAACTGCATGATAACTCATTATATATCGGATCTCCACATCTTGACAAGCTCTGCACAGCTGCACGTGAAGCCAAAGCATTTGTAGTTATGGGTGCTAACGAAAAGCTGTCCGAGGATTCCGGTTCTCTTTTTAATTCGTTATTTTACATAAGTGATGAAGGAAAATTTTTGGGTGTCCATCGCAAGGTGATGCCAACTTACACAGAAAGAAACATTTGGGCCTATGGTGATGGTAGTACGATGCCTGTATTCGATGGTCCGGCAGGCAGGGTAGGCGGCCTGATTTGTTGGGAACATTGGATGCCAATGGCTCGACTTGCAATGCATGATCAAAATGAACACGTGCATATTGCTTCTTGGCCGGAGTTACCAGAAGCACATCATTTAGCAAGTCGTCATTATGCGTTCGAGGGTAAATGTTATGTAATTTGTGTAGGATTTTACATGACAACGGATCATATTTCGAAAGATTTTGAACTTTACGATACAATTGCAGATATGGGTGACCTTGGTGGCGAAACGAACGAAATTTTTCCAGGTGGATCAGGTATCATTGGCCCAGATGGAGAATGGGTCGTTGGTCCGGTTTTCGGCAGAGAAGAAATTATCTATGGGGAAATCAATCTCCGAAAAACCATTGAAGAAAAGTTGCTTCTTGATACCACAGGCCATTATAACCGACCTGACATATTCAACCTGGTTATTGACGACCGGCCAAAACCAGCTGTCGGTTGGATGAGTAAAGGTGCTAAGCTTAGGTCTTTCGAGGCGGAGGATGTATCCGCGACATCAAAAGTTGAAGTGTCTGATTAGCCTTAAACGAATGGATTATCCTAATATCTAACAAGTCTGATTTAAGATATAATAACAATAGGTATAATGAATGAACCTTATGAGCCCATTTGTCTAACCAAACAACTGTGGGACAGGTTACGCTCCTATAAAGGAGGAATCTATTTTTATAAATATCTCATTTGGTATCTCGATGGAAGGTAAAGTCATGCGGCAGCATCCTGCTGCTATGAGATAAATAGCTTATTCACGATGTCCGGCAGGACTGAGAATAAGCATAAATTAATTTAGGAGGGTTTATGTTTTCTGATGCAGAAAAAAAAGTCCTGGATATCATCGATGATAATCGTGAAAATATTGTAAAGTATCTCCAGTCGATGATCAGTTATAAAACCGTCTCGCCTTCTGATGGGGAAAGAGCTGAATCTGATGATTTTATAAATCATCAGGAGCTGATTCAACAAACCCTTAATGAAGCCGGATGCAGCATTGAGTCCTGGGATGTTAACCCCAAAGATCTTAAACCTTTCCCGGGCGCATATATTGATCCAGACCGTGATCTTAGCCGGATGCCGGTTGTTGTTGGAACGCTTAAGGGAAATGGAAACGGAAAATCTCTGATTTTGAATGGGCACTATGATGTTGTTCCCGAGGGGTTATTGGAAAACTGGATTCATGATCCATTTGGCGGTGAGGTTTCAGAAAATAAAATATTCGGCAGGGGCGCCTGTGACATGAAAGGTGGAATTGCAGCTATGATTCAGGCTGTAAAATTTATCCGTAAAGCCGATATAAAGGTTGCCGGTGACATTATTATTCAGGTGGTGCCGGAAGAAGAAAAAACCAGTATGGGCACACTATCCTGTTGTCAGAGAGGTTATATGGCTGATGCGGCTATTGTAACCGAACCGACAAACATGGATATTCTTCTTGCAGTTCGGGGCAATATCGGCGGCCTCATTACGATTTTTGGTCGTGCAGGGCATGCAGATGTAAATCAGCCTCACTGGCAGGAAGGTGGTGCAGTGAATGCAATCACGAAGGCAGTCAAAGTAATTATGGCCATGGAGGAGCTGAACAGGGAATGGCGGGACAGGCCGGACATGAAGCATAAATATCTGGACCCGTCTATTATAACACCTACAATAATAAATGGTGGTTTATGGTCTGTTTCAGTACCTGAAAAAGTAGAAATTCAGTTCTCTTCAGACTTTCTGCCCGGATATGATAAACTCCAGGCAGAAATTGAAGAAAAAATTTCCAGCCTTGCCAATACTGACTCATGGATGAGAATGCATCCCCCTGAGCTTGAAACCGGCCTGATGTACGGTGCAGAAACCGATGAAAATGAACCCATTGTCAAATGCGCTTTTGACACAATATCAGAACTCCATAAGAAACCTGAATTTATCGGCTGGGGGACTTTGAGTGATGCCATACATCTGATCAACTATTCCAAAATTCCGACAATTTCAATCGGACCGGAATCAAAAACAGCCCATGAGGCAAATGAGTTTATTACCGTGGATAGTCTGATCAAAACAACAAAAATTCTTGCTTTGACGATTATGAGGTGGTGTGGTATCGGTTGAATTTAGCTTTACAATTATGAATTTAAAATTAATACAATGGGACATCGATATCCCATTGTATCTTTTTCCAGTTTATTGTGGTGGCCTTTACCGCCAGCTGAACAATGCGCATAAACTTCATTCCAACATTTTAGGATTTACGTCGATTAAAACTAAAGACATATTCGTCCAGATAGTTCTGGAGATATTTTGCTTCAAATCGACCCTATGATTACAACAAACCTCTAAAGCTTTATATCAGTTTAAGTCTCTTGAAAGATGATGTTCATAACATCTTTCGTGAAATAAAAGTTTATTTGAATTTTTGACTGTTATGGGGTGATGCCAAGATGGGCAAGGCCGTAGGAAATAGTCTCCCAATCCTTGAAGATTATAATAAGGCTATACACTTAAGTGGCCTGAGGGTATACAATGGCCTCCCCCTCCGCTTGCAGGGAGAGTTTTATTGACAAACCATATATTCACTTTTGCACTTTTGAATACGCTTAAGCTGAACTCTTTCTAAAGTCCATTCTTAAAAAAATCATCCGAATCTGTAACCTCATCAGGGCTTTTCGTATATTCTGTGGGAACAGTACCCTCTTTAAAGCACTCAAAAATAGTCTTTTTAGATTCAGGGATGGGCAACAGACCTGTTTCCGCATCGATTCTTGAAAACACAACGCCTTCAGGCACCTTGAACACACGAACCGGCTTATCTTCAAGTACCCGTTTCATAAATCCCAGCCAGATCGGACTGGCTGCACGGGAACCGGTTTCAAATTTTCCGAGAGGTGCCTCATTATCAAAGCCAACCCATGTTCCGGTAATATATCTTGGTGTGTAGCCTACAAACCATGCATCAAAAAGATTGTTTGTTGTTCCGGTTTTACCGGCCACCGGACGGTTGAGCGCTTTGACCCGACGGCCTGTCCCGTTCTGTACAACACTTTCCAGCATACTGGTCATGATATAAGCCGTACTTTGATCAATCACCTTTTTTCTGACCGGATTGGTCTCTTCAATTATATTTCCATCCCGATCTTCAATTCTTGTAATAAATACCGGTTCAATCATATAGCCGTAATTTGCAAAAACCGAATAGGCGTTGACAATTTCCAGAAGCGAAATACCTGATGAGCCGAGCGCAATTGAAAGATCGCGGCTTAAAGGAGAATTTATGCCCATTTTCTTTGAATAATCCAGAACATAATCAATACCGATATCCTGAAGTATCTTAATAGTAACAACATTGCGTGACTTTGTCAGTGCTTCGCGGAGAAGAGTTGGGCCATAAAACTTCATTTCATAGTTTTTCGGCTTCCAGGTAAAATCCATACTGCTGTTTTGAAAAACAATGGGTGAATCAATTATCACCGTAGCCGGTGTATATCCTTTATCAAGTGCCGCTGAATATACAATGGGCTTGAACGCTGAACCAGGCTGGCGCCTTGACTGATAGGCCCTGTTGAACTGACTGGTCATAAAATCCCGGCCACCTACCATGGCTTTTACCTGGCCTGTCTCAGATTCTATACAGAGCAGTGCCGATTCTACCTTTGGTGTCTGTTCCAGAGCAAGGTGCCATGAGTCTGATGCTTCAAATTTTTTCTTCACCAGAACCTCAATAACATCCCCAACCTTAAGCACCTGTCCGGGGCGCTCTATCCTGATCTGGTTATAGGCCACCTCAGGATTCGGTTTTCTGGCCCATCTCATATCCTTAATATCAATAATACCGTGTTCATTACCTATACGAACATCAACTTTTTTATCTTCATCATTTACACCGATAACCACACCGGATATCCGCCGACCTGTTTCCAGTGGCTGCATTTCAATCTCTTCTTGTACTTTTTGAACAAACGCTTCGATTGATTCCGGTGCAAGGTGTTCTAACGGTCCCCGATATCCCTGCCTTTTATCCAGATTGTAGAGCCCGGTCTGAATCTCTTCCCGTGCTGCCCGCTGCATTTCAATATCAACTGCGGCATAAACTTTCAGGCCCTCTTTATAAAGAATGTTTGAACCATATGTCTTTTCAAGATAGCGCCGGATATGTTCGGTATAATAGGGTACTTTTTCAATATACCAGTTTTTCCTTGGTTTGATATCCAGCTTCATGTCGATGGCTTCAGTAGCCTGGGTGTTGGTAATATGACCTTCTGCGACCATTCTGTTTAACACATAAATCTGCCGGGTCTTGGCCCGTTCAGGAAACCGGAAGGGTGAATAATTGCTGGGCGCCTGCGGCAATCCGGCCAGCATTGCACACTCGGCCAGATTGAGATCCTCTATATCTTTTCCAAAATAATTTTGGGCGGCAGCCTGAACGCCATATGCACCATGCCCCAGATAAATCTGGTTCAGATAAAGGTATAGAATTTCATCTTTAGCAAAAGTCTTATCAATTCTGTAGGCAAGAATGGCCTCCTTGATTTTTCTGGAATAATTTCTTTCAGGAGTCAAAAAAAAGGATTTTGTAACCTGCTGTGTAATGGTACTGCCGCCCTGGACAATTGTTCCGGCCTCAAGGTTTTTGAAAAAGGCACGTATGATACTATAGACATCAATACCCCCATGCTCATAAAAACGGGCATCTTCCGCGGAAACAAATGCATCCAGAAGCATTTTGGGCATCTTTGAAAGCGCCACAACAACGCGGCGCTCCTTATAAAATTCCGCAATCTTACGGTTATCACTTGAATAAACGGTTGTAATAATCGGCGGGCGGTAATCATTCAGGGAGGATATTAGCGGAAGATCTTCACTGATATAATAATAAAGGCCCGCACCTGCAACAATGCCTACGAGGATCATCAGCAATAAAAGTATTCTGAATATTTTGAAAAGGCGGCTGAAAAGGCCTCTTTTCTTTTGTTTGGCCCTGCTTTCCATTATTTCGGATTTACTTTTTTTTTGGTTTGCCATTAAGTTTTCCCGATTGTTTCATGTTTATTTAAAAGGTGTTTTCCGGTTCGGTCATATACCTGATAAATATTTTATCAATATCAAATTTTTAATAATTATCAAATATATCCTGATTCTGCAAGATAAGCCTTGCCTTTTCAACGACGGTGTTTTTCAATCAGGAAATATGGCTGATGATCTGCCTTCAGTGAGTTAAACTTGGGGATGCCTTTAAAAGATTAAAATTTGACAAAGTGCAACTTATCATATAAACAGAAAAATTTTCTTGTTGTAATATGGCGTGTTTACAATGTATGTAAAAATTTTGTCAAGTTTATCCGGCAGGCCCATTATTACAAATAATATCAGGTGACAGGTACGTATTATGGTAAATATTGATTTTGAAAAAGCAGGCGGGCTTATTCCGACTATCGCACAGGATTTCGAAACCGGCGAAGTCTTGATGCTGGCCTATATGAACAAGGAAGCTTGGGAACATACCCTTTCAAGCGGCAAAGCCACATATTTCAGCAGGTCCAGACAAACGTTATGGATTAAAGGTGAAACATCCGGAAATGTTCAGATTGTTAAGGAAATTCGTATAGATTGTGACGATGACACCATACTGCTGAAAATTGAACAGATCGGTGGCGCAGCCTGCCATACCGGACATAAAAGCTGTTTTTACAAGTGTATAGAAGATGGTGAAGTTAAGATTGTGGGCAAACCGTTGTTTGACCCCAAGGAGGTATATAAAAAATGATTGATCAGTTAAAGCTCGGTGTTCCAAAGGGCAGCCTTCAGAACGCTACCATTGCCCTTTTTGCAAAATCCGGGTGGAAAATTAATGTTAACGGCCGAAGCTATTTCCCTGAAATTGATGATGAGGAAATTGATTGTGCGGTCTGCCGTGCCCAGGAGATGTCCCGTTATGTTGAAAACGGCACCCTGGATGCCGGCCTGACGGGCAAAGACTGGATTGCAGAAAATGAATCGGATATTCATGTTGTAACCAACCTTGTATACTCCAAGGTCAGTGCCAGACCGGCCAAGTGGGTGCTGGCTGTCGCTTACGATTCTGACATAAAAAGTCTTGAAGATCTTCAGGGCAAAAAAATTGCAACAGAACTTGTTGGGTTTACAAAACGGTATTTTGCAGAAAAAAACATCGATATCAGTGTTGAATTTTCCTGGGGTGCCACTGAAGCAAAGGTTGTTTCAGGTCTGGCTGATGCCATTGTTGAGGTTACTGAAACAGGCAGCACCATCAAGGCCCACGGTCTCCGGATTATTCATGAACTGATGCAGACCAACACCCAGCTTATTGCAAACAAAGATGCATGGAATAACCCCGCCAAACGTGAAAAAATTGAACAGATTGCCTTGCTGCTCAAAGGTGCACTCCGTGGTGACAAGCTGGTTGGCCTCAAGATGAATGTACCCGAAGACAAACTGGAGAATATTGTTAAACTGCTCCCGAGCCTGAATGCACCAACCGTGGCACCACTGTATCAGTCAACATGGTTTTCTGTTGAAACAGTTGCCAACGGCAATGCTACAAGGGATTTAATTCCTGAGTTGCTTAAAAATGGCGCAGAAGGTATAATTGAATATCCGCTGAATAAAGTTATTTAATTATAAAAACGAAATATTTTTTTTAATTAAAGCATCGGGGCCTTTGAAAAATTGAATAAATTTTCCATTTTTTAAAGGCCTTCTTATTTAAAAGATTTTGATAATGACCACTCGTATAAAAGATCTTTCCTCATTTCTGGTAATGGATATCCTTGAAAAAGCGCATGAACTGGAGCGCCAGGGGCGTCATATTATACACCTTGAAGTTGGCGAACCGGACTTTGATACACCGTCATGCATCACGGATGCAGCAGACAAGGCATTAAAGGATGGCTACACGCACTACACACACAGCCTGGGGATTATTGAACTTCGGGAAGCGATCTGCGAGTTTTATAAAAATACTTACAATGTCAGTATTTCTCCCGGACAGGTGCTCGTCACATCCGGCACATCTCCGGCCATGCTGCTGGCCTTTTCCGCCCTGCTTGAAAAAAGCGATGAGGTGATCATTTCCGATCCGCACTATGCCTGCTATCCCAATTTTATAAAATATCTGGACGCCATACCGGTGATGGTTCCGGTTTTTGAAGATGATGGTTTTCAATACCGTACGGCTGCCATACAGGAAAAGATAACAGAAAAAACGCGTGCCATTTTAATCAATTCACCATCTAACCCGACAGGCACCCTGCTTTCTGAAGAGAGAATGAAAAAGATTGCACGGCTTTCTCCGATGATTGTTTCCGATGAAATTTATCACGGGCTTGTATATGAGGGTATGGCTCATTCCATTCTGGAATATACTGATAACGCATTCGTTTTTAACGGATTTTCAAAACTTTATGCCATGACCGGATTCAGACTGGGATACGTCATTGCACCGGAAGCATATATTCGGCCCATGCAGATTCTGCAGCAAAACTTTTTTATATCTGCAAATGCCGCATCGCAGTTAGCCGGTATTGCTGCTCTGAAAAAAGCCGGTGAGGATGTGGCGAAAATGAACCGCATCTATAATGAACGCCGTAAATATCTGATCAGCCGTTTAAGAGACATGGGGTTCAGTATTACAGTGGAACCAACCGGCGCTATGTATGTTTTTGTAAATATGAGCCATATTTCAAAAGATTCATACCATCTTGCATTTGATATTCTTGAAAAAGCCGGCGTAGGGGTTACACCCGGCATTGATTTCGGACAGAATTCCGAAGGCTATATACGCTTTTCATATGCCAACTCCCTGGAAAATATTAAAGAAGGCATGAACCGGCTCGAAGCCTATCTGGCGAACAAAGAAATAATTAATCGAGAACTTTTATGATTGTAAAATCTGCTGAATTTGTAACAAGTGCGACAAAGCCATCCCAATATCCCCCGGCCGAACTTCCTGAAATTGCATTTGCCGGACGCTCCAATGTGGGAAAATCATCACTGATTAATACACTTGTTAACCGGAAACGACTGGTAAAAACCAGTAATACGCCAGGTCGAACCCAGCTGGTTAATTTTTTTGATATCAATAAAACCTTTTCTTTTGTTGATCTGCCGGGTTATGGTTATGCCAAAGTGCCGGAGAAAGTTCGAAAAGAGTGGGGCCCGATGATAGAAACGTATCTGTCAAAACGGGAAACGCTCACGGGTGTAATTCTTATTCTGGATATCCGACGGACCCCGAAAGAGGAAGAGCTAAGTTTTATAAACTGGCTGAAAATATACAAGATCCCCTGTATTCTGGTGGTCACCAAAGCCGACAAGCTTTCAAAAATGAAACAGAAAAAACAGATAACAAAAATTGCAGAAACCCTGCTCATTGATAAAAACGAGCTTCTGATCTTTTCATCAAAATCCAGACTGGGACTAAATCAGGTTTGGAATAAAATTGAAACCACATTGGACATTAATCAAAATGACGCCGAAAAAGAGTAGCCCGGAATATAAATCCGGATTTGTTGCCATAACCGGTGCACCAAATGCCGGAAAATCGACACTGCTGAACAGAATGCTTGGAGAGAAAATCTCCATTACATCCAGAAAGCCTCAAACCACAAGAAACCGTATTTTAGGCGTCGTTCACCGCCCGGCATCTCAAATTATTTTTATTGATACGCCCGGTGTTCATAAGGCATCACAACCTCTCAATATCCGAATTGTTAATGTCGCCCTTTCCACGTTAACCGAAGTTGATCTGGTACTGATTCTCATCGACATTGCAAACCCGGAACCTGAAGCTGAGCAGTACATGATTAGTGAATTGAAAAAAAACAATCCCTCTGTAGTGCTGGCACTCAATAAAATTGATGCTGTAAAAAAACCGGAAGTCATTAAGATCATTAATAAGTGGAAAGATGCTTATCCATTCAAAGCTATTGTCCCGATTTCTGCAAAGCATGGCGATGGTGTTGAAACGCTTCTTGTAGAAATGGAAAAAGAACTTTCCGAAGGACCACAATATTATCCGGATGATACAATGACAGATGTACCGGCAAAATTTATTGCGGCTGAGATGATCAGGGAAAAGGTTTTTCGACTTACAGGCCAGGAGATTCCCTATTCCGTTGCGGTCAGTATAGAATCATTTTCAAACAAACCGAAAAAAGGCATCATTCATATTCAGGCCACCATTCATGTTGAGCGTGATTCTCAAAAGGGAATTATCATCGGCAAAAAGGGATCCAAGTTGAAGCAGATCGGACAAAATGCCCGTATGGAAATTGAGCGGATGCTGGGCAACAAGGTATGCTTAAAACTATTTGTTCATGTCCAGAAAAATTGGAGTAAGGATACTAAAGCTCTAACAAGGTTCGGATATTGATGGTTTTATCATTTCATACTTGCTTTGAAGCAGATCAAAATATTATCTGTGCGGGCCGGGAGCCCAATGCAGATGATCTCGAAGCTATAAGAAAGGCCGATGCGGTTATCCTCCCCCAGGGATGCAGGCAGGATCTTTATGAAATGGCCCGTGAAAACTGCGAGCATGTTTTTCCCAATTATGATGCCCGATACAAGTATCCCTGGAAAATCGGGCAGGCACATCTGTTTGAAGAAATGGGCGTTCCACACCCCCGAACAATCCCATTTTCTTCAGTTGATGCCCCCCAAACGGAATCCGGTCGTACCTCTTTGAAAATCCCCTTTGACCTGCCTTTTGTTTTCAAATTTGACTGGGGCGGTGAAGGTGAAGGTGTATTTCTTGTTCCCACCGAAATAAAGTTTCGTAAAATGCTGGCCGTTGCGCGACAATTTGAAGCCTCCGGCCACAGGGGATTCATAATTCAGGAATATATTCCCTGTTCCAACAAAAATCTTCGTGTAACCATTGTTGGTGACCAGTTTTTTTCATACTGGCGCGTAGTCGATTCGAAAGATGACATCTTTACGGCAAACCTAAGAACCGGTGCAAGAATTGACAGAGACAGTGAACCGGATTTTCAAAAAGCGGCCATTGAATCCGTAAAAGATTTCTGTAAAAAAACGGGCATTAATCTGGCCGGTTTTGATTTTATTTTTTCAGAAGATGACCCGAAAAAAACGCCCCTGTTTTTGGAAATCAATTACTTTTTTGGGAGAAAAGGTTTGGGCGGTTCTGAAAAATACTATGAAATTCTGGTAGAAGAAATTTACAAATGGCTTGCTGCGCGCCAGTAAGGAATTACTTTTAATTTATGAAACCATTCGCACTTGACCTTGATGAAAAACAGATAAAAAAAGAGCGTAACAAAGCCCGCGATCTTCGTACATCCCAGTGGTGGAAACGAAAATGCGCCAAAGGTGAATGCCACTACTGTGGACAGAGCACCCCGGCAAAAGAGCTGACCATGGATCACATTGTGCCTATTGCCCGTGGCGGCAGAAGTACGAAAGGAAATGTCGTGCCCTGCTGTAAGGAATGCAATAATAAAAAGAAGCAATTACTGCCGATGGAATGGGAGCAGTATTTGAGCGGGTTCAGAAATGAAGATTAGACCATATCAGGCTATTTAATAGCTCTTATCAGAATTTTGCGAGCTCTAGTGGGATTGAAAATACCGCATGTACATAATCGACTCATCGTACGGATTGCCTGGTCAAGGTTTATTTCATCTTTTTTTAATCTTTTTATGATCATACTCGTCATTCGATGACCAATCATACCATGGCCACACATTGTTGAAATTTCCAAATGATTGGTATCAGGCAACTTGTCCGTTTTACCAAAAATACCACATGACAGGTTAATTGTATGAGGCTTTATATCTAACTCCTCTGTCATTTTTAATATTTCACTTATGTTACCGCTAATAGTTATGGAAAGACCGAAATCTTTTGATTTGATATTTTTAAGAACTTTTTTTAGCTTTTTTTTATCATCAAAGCAGCATCTTAACCTTGACGTATCATGAATTTCTTTTTTAATTTTTTCAATATCAATATTATTTGATATGCTGCCATATTCATAAAATCCAATATTGGCCGGTCCCGCTTTCAGTAAACCCTAATGTTGCATAAAATTTTAACTTTTTTCTCAGTATATCATGCTGCTTTTTGCAACACGTCGAGAAAATGAAGAAGATCTTTTCGAACTGCTTTATTTGCGCTCATCGTCAGGGTAAGTTGCCCTTGAGGTC
>JAIPEE010000051.1 GCA_021737275.1 Desulfobacterales bacterium | reverse complement strand
AATTCGAGCCTCCTGATCAGCCATTTTGCACCTGATTGCACCAAAAGGCGCATCGTTAATTGTAAAAGAGCAAATGTTTTAAACCATCCACCTTAAAAAATGCGATGGATGGTTGAGCTGTAACTCTAAACTTTAGTTTTATTAACTTATGCCTTAAAAAACGTAATAAGTTATTTTATATGATATCCGGAAGGAGATCTTATGATGATGGAACCTGTAAATACTTATGCATTAACCGGTGCAACAGTTATAGATGGTCACGGCGGTGATCCTTTGAACAATGCTACAGTTCTTGTGGATAATGGTGTCATAAAAGCAGTTGGAAGCCGGAAGTCGATAATTGTTGAAGACAATATTATGAAAATTGATGTTGGCGGGCACTTTATCCTTCCCGGTTTAATTGACGCCCATGTTCATATTGTAGGAGTAGGTAGCCCGGAACTGCTGGATAATATTGTGGAGTCCAATTATCTTCAGGCAATGAGAACGGTTACTGAAGCTGGAAAACTGCTGGAATACGGGTTTACTACCATTCGTAGTGCCGGCTCAAGATACGATATCTTCCTGAAACAGGCCATTGAGGAAGGAACCGTTATCGGGCCGAGAATTTTAGCATGCGGCCTTGCTCTTTGCCGTTCAAGGGGGCATGGAGATTCTATTCGCAGGGATATATATGAATTTCCTGAAGACTTTGTGAAAAATAATCTTCCCAAAGCATTGCTCGTAGATGGTGTGGATGAGGTGAGAAAAGCCGTTCGGCAGACCATCGGCCGGAATGTTGATCATATCAAGTTTTGGGCGACCGGCGGCGGTGCATGGGAAAAAGAACGGACAACCGATATGCATTTTACCAGGGCTGAAATGGACGTGATCATGGAAGAAGCTCAGATGGTTGGCCTGCCGGTTGTGTGCCATGCAGAAAGTGTTGAAAGTGTTAAGCTTGCGGTGGATCTTGGTGTCCGATCAATTGAGCATGCCGACGATGATAATGGATATGAACTGGATGAAGAAATATGCCGGAAAATGGCAGAAAAGAATATTTTCATTACCCCCACCCTGGCAATTTTTTACTTTGAACTGGAAGAAGGTGAAGACATTCTGCCGTCCTGGATCAGAAGCCTGAAACGTGCCAAAAAAAATGGTGTAAAGCTATTGCTTGGAACAGATACCTGGGCCGATTGCGCTACACCTTA
This sequence comes from Desulfobacterales bacterium, assembly GCA_021737275.1. GTDB lineage: Bacteria > Desulfobacterota > Desulfobacteria > Desulfobacterales > JAIPEE01 > JAIPEE01. The sequence goes on along the minus strand of JAIPEE010000051.1, from coordinate 23,957 downwards.
TGGGAAATTTAATATCACTGAAATAAAGCTGCTGGTTGATGTTCTGGATATGACACCTCTTGAAGCCATTACGTCTGCCACCAAATATGGCGCTGAAGCCTGTGGCATCGATGATAAAATTGGAACGGTAGAAAAAGGAAAGCTGGCCGATCTTCTGATTGTCAAAAAAGATCCTGTTGCGGATATCGGAATTCTGCTGGATAAAGAGAATGTCAGGCATGTCATAAAAGATGGCAGGTTTGTGGTTAATCATCCCTGAAAATACTATTGAGATTGCAAAAGGGCTTTGAAAATTAAAAATTGTAATAAAATATATTCTGCAATCTTTTGAAAGGTTATTTTAAATGGCTTTGAGTAATCAATGTAAAGGATTATTATTCACAGTATGTGGCGTGCTTTTACTTGTACCGGATTCTCTGATGATTCGTTTATCCGCCATGGGAGATTGGGAGCTGGTTTTTTATCGGGCTGTTTTGTCCGGGATTGTATTCAGCCTTGTGGTTATGATTGAATGCTTTAAGAGCAAAAGCCTCAACCGTCTGATGATCGGATGGGATGGATTTTTGCTGGCTGCTTTTACAACAATCTATTTTTGTACTTTTGTTATCGGTATGATTCTTACCAAGGTTGCCAATGTCCTTATTATTCTGGCTCTTGCGCCGATGTTTTCTGCCCTGTTTGATCTTTTGTTTCGTAAAATACATCTTGCCGGGCGAACATGGTTTGCCATGTTCTTATGTCTGATTGGTGTGGTTGTCCTCGTTGCAGATGGTGTTGGAACCGGTTCACATATGGGAAACATCTATGCATTAGTTACGGCGATCTTTGTAGGCGCTCAATTTACAATGATGGGCAAAGTGAAATACGAATCTGTTTTGCCGGCACTGGCTTTAGGATTTACCTTTCCGGCACTTATTGCCATACCTTTTGTCTCAACTTTGACCTTACCGTCAGAAAGTATCGCACCTGTTCTGATAATGGGACTCATAATTCTTCCGGGCTCTTTCCTGCTGATCAGCAGGGGGCCGCAATATCTCCCCGCACCTGAAGTCGCACTTTATATGCTGGTTGAAACAGTTGGTGGGCCATTTTTGGTCTGGCTGTTTCTGGGAGAAAATCCCGGTAAATTCGCCTTGATCGGCGGGATTATTGTTATCAGTACTCTCGCCTGGCATTCAGCAGTGGATTTGAAACAGGCAAAAACAATGGGGGGGAAGGGTATACAACTGAAAGAGTCCGACTTTTGCTCAGGAAAGAAGATTCTGCACCGGTTTCTTATATTATAAAAGGAGGTGCGGTCAGAATGAATGATATTCTTCAACAAATTTTTGAAGTTTTAGTGAGGGTTTCGGAGTTGACCCCCCCTGATCTTGTTTTAAAAAAAATAGTCTGACACGACATGGCAACTTTCGCAAGGAGTGTAATCATGAAAAATGAATCAGATAGATCAAGGCCTAGCGGGAGTATTACCGTAAAACACAACAATGTAGCTGAAATGCCAACTGAAACCATTCCTTCGGGAACGCCCGACCGGTGCGTGCCAGGACAAGTAATTCACGATGCGCTGATATCCATGAGAGACGGGATAAAGCTTGCAGCCGATATCTATTTGCCAGATGAAGTGGGGCCCTTTCCGGTAATCTTAACACGAATACCTTATGGAAAAAAGGAACCTTACTGTGACATGCCGCTTGTTGGTGAATTCTGGACGAAGAAAGGATATGCCTTTGTGGTTCAGGACGTCCGCGGCAAATGGGGTTCAGAGGGTGTTTTTGAGCCTAACAATAAAAGAAATGAGATTGCAGATGGGTATGACACCCTTGAATGGGTTACACAGCAGCCCTGGTCAAACCACCGTACAGGTATGTGGGGTGAGTCCTACTACGGATTCACAACTTATGCGGGCGCTGTAAGCCAGCACCCAAATCTTATATGCATCGCCCCGGGTGACATTTCACTTAATCGCTATCAATGTACTTTTCGAAATGGCGCCTTACAACTTAACACGCTTGGGATGTGGTCAATATACATGATGGCACGCGAATATCAGGATATCGAAAATATAGATCCCTGGCATTTACCCTTAGCTGAAATGGGTGAGGCAGGCGGTATTCCAAGCAGCTATTTTGATCAGGTGATTGCCAATCCTGTTCCCGGGCCGTTTTGGGAAGAGCGGAGCCTGCTTGAGGGTTATGAGTCAATTCGTATTCCTGTTCTCCATTGGAGCGGTTGGTATGACAGCTATCTAGGCCCGATGATAAGAGATTGGTCAGAGATAGGAAAACACAACATGGAAACCGGACACAATCACCTCTTTATCGGCCCCTGGGATCATGAAGGCACGGCTGATGAAATTCATCGTGTGGGTGGTCTTGAGGTTGGCGGTGATACGGCTAAACACCGATGGGATACCTGCCAAGCCTTTTTTGACCATTATTTAATGGGTCTAACGGATGGCAGCGGCCGGATCCCTAAAGTGCATATTTTCGTCATGGGTGAGAATGTCTGGCGAGATGAACAGGCGTGGCCGCTTGCTCGAACCCGGTTTACTGAATTTTATCTGCACAGCAACGGAAAGGCAAACGCCTTAAATGGTGACGGGATTCTTAACAAGAGTATCCCCGGTGAAGAACAGGCGGACACTTATGTCTATGATCCAGAGAATCCTGTCGATGATACACTGTATTTTGATTGTTATTCCATTGCCGGGGAGATGGGTGATCGGTCCGGGATTGAGGAACGGCGGGACGTTCTGGTATACAGTACCGATAAGTTTGATTCGGATATGGAAATAACCGGCCCTCTCAAGGCTAAGCTCTTTGCCGCGTCTTCAGCTGTGGATACGGATTTTACGGTAACCCTGGTCGACGTGTCTGAAAATGAGTATGCCAACCTGATACAGGATGGTATCATTCGGGCGAGCTATCGTGGTTCGGATTTGAAACCCTCTCCGATAACCCCTGGAAAGGTTTACGAATACACTGTTGATCTATGGGCGACAAGTTATGTTGTGAAAAAGGGGCATCGTCTTCGTGTAGAAGTGTCCAGCAGTTGCTTTAACAGGTATGACCGGAATACAAATACAGGAGAGCCTTTTGGGAAAGCAAGTAAAACTATCCCCGCCAAACAAACTATTTTTCATTCAAAGGCGTATCCATCCCATATCATATTACCTCTTATCCCGAAGTGATTCGGCAGATTAACCATTTTACCAGGCTGTCCAATTGTTCCTGCGAAATCCGGGGCCATTCGCGGTAGATCCTATCTCCACCAATACCCTCCACATCCACAAAGATCTCTATACTGTCGAATTTTTCAGGATGGATAAATATTATCAACGGCCCTTTGGGCACTGACAAGAGCACCCTCGAGATAACCTCCCTGTCGGTCGGCAGTTTCGGTACCGGCAAAATGGATGATGCCATCCCAAATTGAGATTTGACCCGCCGGTGGTTGGTAGATAGGATGTTCGTACATGGGTGGTTGATCGAACTCGGTGGCAGTGTATTTTTCCCGGGCCCAGTCCTGGTAGTAAAAGGCCGTGGGTTGCGCAGCAGTATCGCCATAAATGGAAGCAAGTTGATCCAGAATTGCCCTCGTGAGCGACTGGTTGTCTTTGCGCTGGAATGCAGGAATGCCGAGAAACCCGGTGAGACCATATGGACCCTCTTCCTGACTGGATCCATCGTGAATTTCTCCTAAAGGGCCCCGTTGGCTGAATGCCTGGCCCGAAAGTCCCGCTTTTCTCCAGCAGGGCACATCATAAAGTGTGAAAAATTTTGCCTGGCCTGCCATCCATGTTCCGGTCCTGAGCATGGCCTGTGTCAGATGGTGGGGTATGTCAGGGGTAAAGAGAATCGTGGCAGCAGCTAACCGCGGCGGGATGGCAAGAATAATCCTGCGGGCCATGAATTGATTAATGGGTTCCAGTTCCAGTTCTCCCACACGGACCAGGGCTCCGCCCGGGGCTTTTTCGATTTCACACACCGGGTTTTTAAGTTTGACAGTCTTTTCTGGAAGGAGTGCTGCCAGTTTGTTAACGATCGACTGCATACCGCCGTTGATTCTCCAGGAGACCGGCTCCGTGGCAAATCCTTTAACCGTTTGTATCTGGCCATTGGGATGTTCTAAACGCCCCAGGCCCTCTTCAAATTGAGGGTAGCCGTGGATTCCCAGCGACCGGATAAGGCCGGTGAGTTTCGGATTAATTTCCGGCCAGTACCAGGAGGGTCCCATATCGGTGAAAAAGCCCTTATGTTCTATACTTAGAATCCGGCCCCCGATGCGCTCACGGGCCTCTAAAAGGATGAAAGGAAGATTTTTTTCAGCCAGAAGGCCGGCGGCATACAGACCGCTGAGGCCACCGCCGATGATAAGTGTTTCAATCGTTTTCATTACCGGTCCATTTTTGAGGTGCACTCTATTTTTTTCAACTCCATATACTATCAAGATAAAAAATGCAAATTCATGGAATATTGATCCGAGTCGGGTTAGTTGAAAAACTTGAAGCCCGGCAGTGGAGAAGCGTTACACCGTATATTAAAGGAAAGAATGATCTTCCTGTAAATGCAGCTCAATTATGTGGAATGCTCAATAAAAACCGGAAACAATTTTTAACCGTTGATGTTCGGGCCGCTGAAATAGAAGTTTTCAAAGGAATTGACAGCCAACAGCATTCAGATTTGTTAATAAGTGGTCATCGTATAATTTTACAACCCCAAAACACTTTTTTTCATTTCCCTGGAGGATGTTGCAAAAGAATATGGATATGATATTGATTTATTAATCAGCAAATTAATACATCAATTACAAGTGATGATCAAAGAAATTTTCCAAAGAATCATAATGACATAATTTAATAAAATCAGCGTATTAAAAAAAGCTGATAAAAAGGAGATACGACATGAAAGCACGAAAAATTAAAGAACATATTTACTGGATGGGGTCAGTGGATTGGGACAACCGTTTATTTGACTCGCTTATCCCCCTTCCGGACGGGACCAGCTATAACGCTTATCTTATCGAAGGAAGCGAGAAAACAGTGTTGATTGATACGGTTGATCCCCCCATGGCCAGAGAATTTATGTCCCAGCTTGAGGGCATCCATAAAATCGATTATATCGTTTCGCAACATGCTGAACAGGACCATTCAGGAACCATACTGCAGGTTCTTGAAAAATATCCTGAGGCAAAACTTATCTCCACCGCCAAAGCAAAGGGAATGTTGATCGATCTCTTGAAAATACCGGAGGATTTTTTTATAACCGTTGAAGATGGGGAGACGCTTTTCTTAGGCGATAAAACGTTGAAGTTCATCTACACACCCTGGGTGCACTGGCCTGAGACCATGGTCACCTATCTAAAAGAAGACAAGATCTTGTTCAGCTGTGATTTTTTCGGTTCCCATATTGCTACTGCCGATCTTTTTGTTACCGATGAAGGACGAGTTTATGAAGCAGCCAAGCGCTATTTTGCCGAAATCATGATGCCTTTCAGAGGCACAATTAAAAAAAACCTGGATAAACTTGCACCTTATGAAATAAATATGATCGCGCCAGGCCATGGACAACTATTTCAGCGTCCCAAGTTTATCATCGATGCTTATCGAAATTGGACAGAGGGAGTACCTGTGAATAAGGTTGTTTTGCCCCATGTATCCATGCATGAAAGTACACAACAGATGGTCGATCATTTCATCGCTGCCCTCGTGGCCAGGGATGTTCGGGTCGAACCGTTTAACCTGGTCGTAACCGATATTGGGAAATTGGCCATGGCTTTGGTTGATGCGGCAACAATTGTTATCGGCACGCCTACCGTCCTGGCAGGACCGCATCCATATGCAGCCTATGCTGCATTTTTGGCAAATGCCTTGCGGCCTAATGCAAAATTCCTTTCTATTATCGGTTCCTATGGATGGGGTGGCAAAACCGTGGACACCCTTGCCGGAATGATTCCAAATCTCAAAGTAGAGGTTCTTGACCCCGTTCTATGTAAAGGGGTGCCCACGGACAATGTGTTTCAGGCATTGGATGGTCTTGCAGCCTCCATAGCAGCAAAGCACAAAGAACGGAATTTTTTATAACAACGAGTTGAATTTTCCCCGAAGCGGGTGCAGCCATGGGCAGGATCCGCTTATTCACGCACATTATAAGTTAAAAAAAGGAGAATAATCATGTTTTGTTTTCAATGTCAGGAAACTGCAAAGAACACCGGCTGCACCGTAAAAGGAGTTTGCGGAAAACCCGAGGAAACTGCCAACCTTCAGGATCTGCTAATTTTTGTACTCAAAGGAATTTCTGTTTATGGTGAAAAGCTTAAAGAGCTGGGTATGGCTGACCGTTCAAATGATGATTTTATCGCCCGGAGCCTGTTTGCCACAATAACCAACGCGAATTGGGATGATGCCCGTTTTAACGCCATGATTATCGACGGCCTTCAGCGACGGGATCAGATTAGAAACCGGTTTCTGACGGCTTACAAGGAAAACAACGGTAAGAATTTTGACGGAGTCCTGCCTGAAGCTGCCACCTGGGCCGGCGATTCATCCACATTTACCGAAAAAGCAAAATCCGTGGGTATTCTGACCACAGAAAACGAGGATGTGCGTTCCCTGCGAGAGTTGTTGATTATCGGGCTGAAAGGAGTCGCTGCCTATGCGGATCACGCCGCCATTCTGGGGTTTCAAAAAGATGACATCAATGACTTCATGATGGAAGCACTTGCCTCAACCACAAAAGACTTAAGTGTTGATGAAATGATTGCTCTGGTCATGAAGGCCGGAGAGACCGGTGTCAATACCATGGCCCTGCTGGACCAGGCGAATACAACGGCTTACGGCAACCCGGAAATCACCGAAGTGAATATCGGCGTGCGTAATAATCCGGGGATCCTGATTTCCGGTCACGATTTAAAGGATATGGAAGAGCTGCTTAAACAGACGGAAGGTACAGGTATTGATGTCTATACCCACGGCGAAATGCTGCCGGCCAACTATTATCCGGCCTTTAAAAAGTATGATCATTTTGTTGGTAACTATGGAGGTTCCTGGTGGTGCCAGAACACTGAATTTGAATCTTTTAACGGTCCCATTTTGCTGACAACCAACTGTCTGGTACCTTTGAAAAAAAACAATACCTATCTTGACCGGCTTTTTATCACCGGTGTGGTGGGTTATGAAAATACCGTACACATTGCAGACCGGCCAAACGGGGGCACCAAAGATTTTTCAGTTCTCATTGAAAAAGCCAAAACCTGTCCGCCGCCAACCGAAATAGAGGCCGGCACTATTGTTGGCGGCTTTGCCCACAATCAGGTTCTGGCCCTGGCCGATAAGGTGGTGGATGCGGTAAAATCAGGCGCCATTAAACGGTTTGTGGTTATGGCCGGATGTGACGGCCGACAGAAAGGCCGCAGTTACTATACGGAAGTGGCCGAAAATTTACCCGAAGATACTGTAATTCTTACAGCCGGATGTGCCAAGTATCGGTATAATAAGCTTGCCTTGGGTGATATTGGCGGCATTCCCCGTGTACTGGATGCCGGTCAGTGTAACGACTCGTATTCCCTGGCCGTCATTGCCTTGAAATTAAAAGAGGTCTTCGGTCTGGAAGATATTAATGACCTGCCTATTTCATTTGATATCGCCTGGTATGAACAAAAGGCGGTAGCCGTACTTCTGGCCCTGCTGTTTCTGGGCGTAAAGGGCATTCGACTGGGGCCAACAATGCCGGCCTTTCTGTCCCCCAATGTGGCTAAGGTGTTAGTCGAAAAGTTTGATATCAAGCCAATCGGAACTGTTGAAGAAGATATCGCAGCGATGATGGCTGGTAAATAACGCGAAAAAGAAGGCATAAATTTTTTTGAATTGCAGCCGGTCAATACTACCTTGATCGGCTGCACCTGTTTAGCAGATTAATCTTTTTCATAGTTCATGAGCGGTGATTGCCTCTTTCATACTTGCTTCAATATTTTTAATGGTGTTATTATCCACAATAAGATCACTAAAATTTGATCGGATATTTGTCTGTTTTGTATTGAGTTTGAAATGAAACAGACGGAAATGAAAGGTATGGCACCTATTCAGATGATCGCCGGTGGAAAACTGCCGAATCCGTCGATATGGAATTTTATGACTATAAAAATAATTGATGATGCAGAAAAAAAATACGCGTATGTGACTGCAGCATGCTTAATTTTGCAATGATGGACGTATACGCTTATATATCTGTAGTTTTCCTGCTGGCCGGTTTTGTCCAGGGTTTGACCGGCTTTGGTTCCGCACTGGTGGCCATCCCCATTCTGACCTTGTTTATTGATGTAAAAGAAGCGGTTCCGCTGACTGTGCTGAATGGTCTGGTGATATCCCTTGTTTTGTCCCTGCAACTTAAAAAAAACATTATGTGGGATAAGATTTTTCCTCTTCTTGCAGGTATTGTTCCCGGAATACTGACAGGGATGACCATATTAAAAAATGTAAGCAGTGCCAATATAAAGTTTTGTCTGGGGATAATGCTGATCGCTTACGGTTTTTACGGGTTACGGTATCACATAAGGCAGCGTAAGCTTTTCCGGATCTGGGGGTGTCTGGCCGGATTCGGATCCGGTGCAATCGGTGCTGCTTTTGCTGCCGGAGGGCCCCCTGCCATTATCTATCTGACACTTACCGGGCGCTCCAAGAATGAAATAAAGGCAACACTGGCTTTCTTTTTTCTCATAAACAGCATTATGACAGCCGCCGCTCATGCTGCCGGGGGGTTGACGACACGACAGGTTCTTTATGACTTTTCGGTGTCATTTATTTTCCTTTTACTTGGTATTTATACAGGAATATGGTGCTATAGAAAATTCAAGACGGAAGGGTATCGAAAAATTGTGTTACTGTTTTTGATCATTACGGGTATATTGATGATTGTTCATATTTAACCGATTGTAAAAAAGTATATTCTTCATTCTTCTGATCAGGAGGGCAAGTATAACCTAGCGTAACAGAGAGGTGAGTTTCTTGTACTCGAATCGAAATCCTGATTTTTAGGACTGAACTTAGGAACTTTAAAAGAATTTATGAGTAGTAATGGAATGTTAAAAAAAGAGCGCCATATCCTTATTTCGACCTGTTTCGGGCATTTTATGTGCCATTTCAATATGCTGGTTTTCCCGGCCATAGTAATTCCGCTGATGGGAAGGCTGGATCTGCCCATGGCAAATGTTCTTGAACTTTCGTTTTTTATGTACCTGTTGTTTGGATTGACGGCACTGCCCTGGGGCATTACCGCCGATCGTATCGGGGCAAAACGATTATTTTATCTAATGTATGTCGGTGCGGGGGCGAGTGGGCTTTGCGCTGCTTTTTTTATGGATTCCGTCATCGGCCTGACAATTTCATTTGCCTGCATAGGTGTATTCTCAGGTATTTATCATCCGATCGGATTAGGCCTGATTTCGAAAGAAGTGAGCCGCGTGAGTATGGCAATGGGCTATAATGGTATGTTCGGCAATCTGGGTTTGGCTATGGGGCCGCTTATTGCCGGTATTGTTAACTGGGCATGGGGCCCCAGTGCGGTTTATATCGTGGTGGGCCTGGTAAACCTTACCGGACTTTTTTTGCTTGCGGGTTTTCCTCTGGTAGTCTCTGCCAAAAAATCGATATCCAAATCAGTTGGCTCGGATAAAACATTTTCCACTTTTTGTATTCTGCTTGTTGCGATGATGCTGGGAGGCATTGTTTACAGGGGGGCTGCTGTGATCATGCCGGCCTATTTTGAATTGAATATGATGGGATTTAACAAAATTCTTACATCATCGACGGGTGGAAATATTTCCGGAAACCTGGTGGCAACGGTTATAACCTCTATGGTATTCCTTGTAGGGGTTATTGCACAGCTTGTCGGAGGCAAACTGGCAGAAACGTACAAACCCCAGTACTGCTATCTGGTTTTTCATTTAATTACTATCCCGGCCGCGTTTCTGATTTCAGCAGTTTCCGACCTCCCGCTTGTTTTTTGTGCGATGATTTTCTTTTTCTTTTTGCTTGGGATGCAGCCGAGTGAAAATACGCTTGTAGCAAGGCTCTCACCCAAAAAACTTCACCATTCTGCATATGGTCTTAAGTTTATTCTTACATTCGGAGTTGGCGCGATGTCTGTTAAGCTTACGGGTGCAATTGAAAGCATGTATGGTCTAAATACTGTTTTCCCTGTGCTGGGAACAGTCTCCATGATGATTGTATTTACCGTATGGGTTCTGATCAGGAATTTAAAACAGAAACAGAAAGATGAGAAAAAGTTAGCGGTAGATACAGCTCACTCTGAAGGCTACCTCTAAAAGTATTGACTATGTCATTTTTATAAGGAGAAAAGTTATGGAAAATATCAAATTACCCGATCAATGGGATGAAGAGACAGATGTGATCGTCATTGGATCCGGGTTTGCAGGCCTTGCTGCAGCTATTGAAGCGAAAAATACCGGCAGCTCTGTAATTATTCTGGAAAAAATGAAAGGGTACGGCGGTAACTCGACGATCAGTGATGGCATGATGGCAGCTCCCGGTACTGATTTTCAGAACAGAGCCGGTATTCAAGATTCCCCCCGGCGTTTGTATGAAGATATGCTGAAAGCCGGCCTGAATCTTAACCACAAGGATCTGGTAAGAACCCTTGTTGATAATGCGATAGATATTTTTAACTGGACCACTGATTATCTGGGTGTTGAATTCAGAGAGCAGGTCGTATTGATGGGCGGCCATTCCGTGGCGCGAAGCCATATTACTCACAATCATTCCGGTTCTGCGATAATAAAAAAACAGCTCGAAAAAATTGAATCTCTCGGAATGCGTGTCAGAACCAGAGCATATCTTGAACATTTCATTCAAGATCCTGAGGGCCGTGTTTGCGGTGTGGCAATCCGGGAAGGATATCAATTTCCGGATAGCTCATCAGGCGTCAGAAAACTTATTAAATCCGGGAAAGGTGTTATTCTGGCTGCCGGTGGTTTTGCTAATGATATTCCATTTAGAACAGTTCATGACCCTCGCCTGACAGAGGACGTTGGTCATACAAACAAATCAGCAACAACAGCGGAAGCACTTAAGGAAGCATTGAAAATCGGAGCCATGCCGGTTCATCTGTCCTGGATACAACTTGGTCCCTGGGCCTCTCCGGATGAAAAGCATGACGGCAGTGCTTCGGATTTTTCGGATATGATCGTGTTTCCATATGGTATTATGGTAGATCCAAAAACCGGGAAAAGATTTGTCAATGAACTTGCAGACCGGAAAGTGATGTCCGATGCCATATTGGATCTGGGGTACCCCGCTATTGGCATTGCAGATGTCAAAGGTATTGAAGTGTCCGGCTATAATATTGATCATTGCATTAAAAAAGGGATCGTAAAAGCTTTTACTCAAATCGATGAAATGGCTGAATATTATAAAATCCCACTTTTGCAGTTAAAAGAAAGTATTTCAACCTATAATAAATCTGTGGCTGATAAATCAGATTCGGAACTCGGAAGGCCCATAGCAGATGATGCATGTCCAATGAACCATTCGCCTTTCTATAGCATCCGACTCTGGCCAAAGATACACCATACAATGGGCGGTGTTTTAATCAATACGGATGCACAGGTTTTGGATCTGGAAAAGAATCCCATCAGGGGACTCTATGCAGCCGGAGAGATAACCGGTGGTATACATGGTGCCTGTCGTTTGGGCAGTTGTGCGATTACAGACTGTCTTGTTTTTGGAAGAATTGCGGGAAGAAATGCAGCAATGGAAGAAGTATGAGTCCATATTCATGAAATCATCTTAAATAAACAGAGAAGAAACAGGCAGGAAATATGAATATCGGGATATACATTTATAACCGCGCAGAAGTGCTCGATTTTTCAGGACCATTTGAGGTTTTTTCTTCAGCATCCTTAATCTGTCCATCCGGAAATCCTTTTAATGTCTTTCTGGTTAGTGAAATGGGTGAGGCTGTTACAGCTGCCTGCAGTTATAGTGTGAATCCTGCTTATGGATTTCATAACCATCCTCCCATTGATGTGTTGATTGTTGCCGGCGGTGACCATACCGAAGAACTGGAAAAACAGGCAGTTATTGACTGGATTGCTGAGGTAGGGCGAAAGGCGACACTTTCTGCATCTGTATGCACAGGGGCATTTTTATTGGCAGAGGCCCGTATACTTACAACCCAAAAAGTGATAACGCATTGGGAAGATATTTTGGATTTACAAGAAAGTTATCCGGATTTAACGGTATGTGAATCAAAACGGTGGGTAGATGAAGGGGCTGTTATTACATCTGCCGGAATCTCAGCCGGGATCGATATGAGCTTGCACTTGGTAAGCCGGTTATATGGTTTTGAACTGGCAGAGGAAACCGCCAGATATATGGAATATGATTGGACAGATAAAGGTAAAGGGTTATTATGAAGGGTCTTGATGCCGTAACTTAAATACATTAATAGACGGGGAATAAAATGACATTGGATAAACATTTTAAAGATGTTGCATCTATTCCGGAAATACCATCATCTGTTAAGTAGACACGGGAACTAAAGAGGAGAAATAAAAATGGTAAAAGTAGAAATTGATCCGGGAATTTGTAAATTTCAAACAACGGTTTCTGTAATATCAGAAGATAACACAAACGTAGCATTTGAATTTGAAACCGACTGTGAGTTGATTAAAAAATTTGATACACTTTTAAAAGAAAAAACGCCTTTCATGGCCTTACAGGATCTCAATCCTACAGAGAGTATCATTATGGGAACGGCTCGATCTCTGTTGATGTCAAAAGGCTGCTGTGAAGCCTGTGCGGTCCCAATCGGCGTGTGTAAAGCGATGTATGTTGCAACCGGCCTGGCATTACCGGCGGATGTTAGCCTTAAAATTACAAAAAATTAATTTGAGAAGGCTTGATCCTCAAATTACATATATCTAAGCCATTAGAAAATATTAATTAAGGAAGTTGTTTTTTTAATGAAATTTGCCGAAGAATCTTCAAAAAAGAGTGAATGGCGCATTAAGCCAATACACTATCGTGACCCTCATGCCATGATGAAAACAAATTGGGGTGCACTTTTCGGGGCAATACTCTTTGTTGGTGGAATCTTTGCCGGCCTGAAAGTGAATGTCCTGTATTTAATTTCTGTTTTTGGTTTGGTTACAGGGCTTATCAGCATCTTTTTTCGGGGCCGTATTGAGAGAAGAAACTGGAAAAAAGTAGTGGGCCAATGCACAGACAGAGAATGGAAAAGAGTCCCTGGCACACCCGGTCAGAGGGGTGGCTCCAGAATGGTTTGGACTTTTCAGCTTCTTTGTGAATTTGAATTGGGAGGGAAAATCTACACCGTTACGCCAGGTTATTGGTCTACGTTTATTTCAGAAGCCCGACTTGTAAAATTTTTAGATAAGGTGATTTTGCCTGATGGAAAGTGCCGGCTCTGGGTAAATCCTGAAAATCCGTTTCAGGCAGAACTTATTGCTAATGATATTAAAGATTTTCTTTTGCATTAACGAACTGCATACTACAGTTATGAACTGAATCCGGTTCTTAAAGATGGGTGTCGGTTAAATGTAATTGACCATGGGGAATTGACTGCTATCCGTTCTGATGCGGACAAACTTGGAAGATTTATAGGCTTACCGGTTTGGGATTCGGCGCTATAATCCGAAACCATCTTAAAACACGTCTAAGAACTCTTGACGTGTTACCATTACATTTGAACATACAATAAAAGTGAGTAGTTTGGAGAATGCATGGGCGGAACAATCAGCAATCTTTTCCTGGGAATTGTCGGCATTAATATGGTGCTAATCGGTGGCGCGGTAGTCCTGGAAGCGGTAGCGATGTCCATAAAAAAGAAACGAGAGGTTATGCATATTAGAAGTATTATATCCCTGTTTGGCGGAACAACGCTATTATATTTTGGTGTTCATTTTGTGGGCCAATTCTTTGGATACTGAAATATAGAGGGATCACATGGGTTTGAATTATGAAGAATTAGATTTTCGCCAGACATCTCTTGGCGATCTGATGTTGCGACGCCGGCGGTTGCTCCAACTTGGCGGTATTGAGATTTATGAAGTGAAACTCGGTGAGTCTTTTCTGATGTCGAGCTTGTTTCATGAAGCAGAATCCCAGCTATCAAAACTTGGACTCGGTGTGTTGGAACATGATAATCTTGATGTTGTGATTGGCGGATTGGGGCTGGGGTACACAGCTGTTTCCGCCCTGGAAGATAACCGTGTGTCATCTCTCGTCATCGTAGAATATATGGAGGGTGTAATAGAGTGGCACCAAAATGGACTTGTTCCGATGGGAAAGACAATAACGGGAGATGCCCGTTGTCGAATTGTGAACGCTGATTTTTTTAAATTGTCACGTGATGTTTTTAAAAATTTTAATCCTGATCATCCTGAAAAAAAATATGATGCCATTCTGTTAGATATTGATCATAAACCGACACACGTATTAAATCAGACGAATACACGTTTCTATAGTGAAAAAGGGCTTAAGGAGTTGACACAACATTTGAAACCTGGCGGGGTTTTTGCTTTATGGGCAGATGGTGAACCGGAAGCATCTTTTACCAGCCACCTGAAAACAGTATTTGAAAGTGCTGAATCGCATACCATCGAATTTGATAATCCAATAATCGGCGGACTATCTGATGGTGCTGTTTATGTTGCCCGGGTAAGTTTGTAGAAGCGGTCTAAAAAAATAATTCAAGCGCTTTAGTAAATGGTAATTTTTTAAGGAGGTAAAATGACAAATAAAAAAATTATACGCCTTGAACCCAATGGCCCTGAAGGTGTCGGTTTAGAAGAGTTAGAACTTAACCCGGCTGATTTTCAGTCATCCCTTCCAGTCCAACATGCATATGATTACTATGTAGACGAAGATTCAGGTCTTATCATCGGTGTGTGGGATACAACAACCATGCAGGAGAAATTCGGTCCCTATGAAATGGATGAATTTATGTGGGTCATTGAAGGCCATGTAACCATGGTTGATGAAAATGATGATGAGACTATCGTCAAGGCAGGGGAGGCATTTATTATTCCCAAGGGCTATCCATGTTCCTGGAGGCAGGACGGTTATCTTAAAAAATATGCTATGATCTTTGACCCTCCGGAGGGAGAGATACCTGAAACGCCAACAGTTAATGGAATTATCAAACCACTATCAGATGGTCCTATGATGGAATTGGCAGCAACGGATACTTTTATAATTAAAGGAGAAATGCCGACTCAGAAACATCACATCTATTATGAAGATATAACAGGACAAATGCGTTCAGGCACATGGGGCAGCACACCCTTTGAAAGTGAAATGAAACCTTTCCCGCGAAACGAAATGGTGTGCCTGCTTGAAGGCAATATAACTTTAATGGATGTAGATAGATGTGAACATCATTTTAAAGCGGGCGAAGCTTTTTTCATTCCTATGGGAACCATTTGCAGTTGGTGGGTCATGGAACATGTCCGAACCTTTTACGCTATTTTCCAACCTGCAGGCGGGGCCTTCTGATAGTTAAATTCAGCGTAATATTTGAACTATAGTCGATTTTATGCAATATAACATGAAGTCATTTCAAAGCCAGGTCTAAGTTTACAGGATTTTACTAAAGTGGGATTGCATGTCGGTTCAAAAAACTCATCTCGTTCTTAACGGGACTGCATCAGGTTATGTGGCTTGTCATGATCTGTAAAGAGGATAACGCGTTTTAGATTTTCAAACCTGATCCAGGGTTTTGTAATAACTTCTACTTAAAAAAAGTAATAAATCGCCATACCACTATAAAGGAAAGTTTTTATGTTGAAAAAGTATTTTAACTCACAGCCGCCATGGGTCTCTGAATTCTATGTCAATAATGCGTGGTTCGACACCTCAAAATTATATGAGCAAAAACCGAATCCACCATTGCTTGATAAGCGAATAATGGCAGATATCGCTATTGTTGGCGGTGGTTTTACAGGTCTGGCCTCAGCCTATCATCTGAAAAAGAAATTCCCTGAAAAACGGATCATTTTACTGGAGGCATCACGGTGTGGATACGGTGCCAGTGGCAGGAACGGAGGTGTTGCATGCATACATCCGGGCGTTATTTCCGAGGCCAATGAAAAAAGAGGAATTGATGATGCCAGGGCAATTTCGAGTATTGCCGGCCATGGCGTTAATTCTATACGGAAAATGATAAAAGAAGATGGACTCAATTGCGATATGGAAGAAAATGGTAACATCATCCTGGCAGAGAAATTGAGTCACCTTAAAGATCTTCATCATTACAAAGAGATACTAAAAAAAATAGATATTCCTTCTACAATATTGAGCCGATCAGAGGTGGCTGCAAAGCTGAAAACAGCTCATTTCTATGGTGCGCTTCAGACGCAAGCTGAAGTGATGCTTGATCCTGCAAAACTGGCCCTGGGTATAAAAACAATTGCAGAATCATTGGATGTTGAAATTTATGAACAGACAAGAGCCCTTAAAATTATACCGGGTAAAACAATCAATATTGAAACTGAGTTTGGAGACGTTATCGCAGATTCGGTTGTGATTGGGACTAATGGATACTCTCCGATGCTGGGGTTGTTTAAAAACAGAGTAGTGGCGGCGGCTGACTATGTTATTGCCACAGAACCTCTGAGTGATAATCAGCTCGCATCCATTGGCTGGGAGGATAGAGAGCCTCTGGTAGATACAAGGGAACTGTTCAGCTATTTCCGACTCACTGCAGACAGCAGAATAGTTTTTGGTGGTGAAAGGGTCGCGTATTATTATGGGAACCGGCCAAGCCCCGGAAATAATAAAAAAATTTTAACAGACCTTGAAAAAACACTTTTTACAATATGGCCGCAGCTGAAAGGTGTTAAAATTGCCCATCGGTGGGGAGGGACTATGGGGATTACCCGGGATAATCTTCCGCTTATTGGCGTGATGGGCGAACATAAAAATATTTATTACGGTGTAGGATATTCAGGAGAAGGTCTTTGCTGGACACAGGTTGCCGGAAAAATTATCAGCCAGCTCTATGGGAAAGAGGATACTGAACTCACAAGGCTCTTTTTTGTGAATCGAAAAGCTCCTTATATACCACCGGAGCCATTAAAGAAAATTGGCGTTGAGGCTATGATAGCCGGATTTGCAATAAAGGATAAATATTTTTAAAGAAATACAAAAAAACCTTTTTACACGATTGAGATTAAAATAAACGAATTTTAAAAAAGTAAAGTTGTTTCTGATTGTAACATGGCGCTGTATTGGTATTGAACTGAGACTTATACTGTTGTAACAGCGTTGTATCAGGTGTATATTAAATTTTACCGGTCAGGTCTATGTCTATATTCTTGACATGACATGATTATTTGTGAAGAATAAGCATCAGATTTTGAATCCCAATCAACATTTTTACAGGTATAAAAAGTTGGAAACCTATACTGAACTGAAAGAATTGGTGGACAACCCGAATTATCAAGATCAACGCCGGAAAACGCTGTCCGGTCTCACTGATGATATGATTGATGAACCCATTCTTGAGATCATTAATGGGTTTAATAAATTGACTTATTGCTTCACGCTGCAGTGCTGCTATGGGCATTTCGTCTATGAAGGTCAAAAAAATCCTCAAAACGTTGAGCCTTTACCGATTAGGGATGGTATGGCCAAAGTGGAATACAGAATTGCCTATATTGCCATGTGTATTGAAAATAGTGCACCGGGAAGAGCTTTTTTTAAAGTGCTGAAAAAAATTCCGACGATCAATCCGGAAAATGTTCAGTTTTGTTGTGCAGAATGGTTTTGGGAAAAACAGGTTAATTCTTACGTACTACAGGTTGAACCTGATAGATTTAAGCGCGAAGACACAGCAACTATTGACTACAATGAAGCGCTGAATGCAGAGAAGATACGAAACAAGTTTTTTAAACGAATAGAGAATTGTTTAAAACGTTAATTGGAAGTTATTAAGAGAGAAAAGTGATTTCAAAACTTGATTAACTTAATGAAAAAAGGAGGCAACATGAATTATTTTACAGATGCACTGAAAAAGTATGCTGATTTTAATGGGCGTGCGACCCGGACTCAGTTTTGGATGTTTGTACTGTTCTACTTTATTTTTTGTATCATTGCCGCGGTGATTGATTCAATTATTGGCGCTTCAATTTTTTCAATAATTTTAATGTTGGGTTTGATTGTTCCCAGTATCAGTATCACTGCAAGAAGACTTCATGACATCAGTAAAAGTGGCTGGTGGCAACTTGTTGCTCTTGTACCGGTTATCGGTTCAATAGTTCTGATAATATTTTGTGTGATGGATAGCCATCCTCAAAATCAGTATGGGCCAAATCCAAAATAATCATTAGGATGTCAAAAAATAACGTATCGTAAATATATAAAGGTCCGTTTCTGAATTTTGAATGGGCAGCTTTCAAGGTTCAGAAACGGGCCTTTATGTTATAGAATTTATAAAAAAGGCTATAGAGTATGAAAGCCGGACTTGAAGAGCAGTTCTGCCCTTTATGCAGTTGTAGGCGTATTAATTCATTTTACGAAGATAAAAACAGAATTTACCTGAGTTGTTTAAATTGCAGGCTTGTCTTTATTCCCAGACAATTCCGGCTTGGTATTGAGGATGAAAAGGCAATCTATGATCTTCATAAAAATGATTCACAGGATCAAGGATATCGAAAATTTCTCTCCCGACTGACGTCCCCGCTTTTAGAAAAGCTTGATCCAGGACAAAAGGGGTTAGACTTTGGATGTGGCCCCGGCCCAACACTGTCGATAATGCTTGAAGAACAGGGGTACAGTGTTGAACTTTACGATCCTTTTTATTTTAATGATTCCTCGATATTTAATAAAAATTATGATTTTATATGTGCCACTGAAGTGATCGAGCATCTGCATGATCCGGATAATGACTTTAAAAACCTGTTTAAGATGCTAAAACCGGATGGTTGGTTGGGAATCATGACGAAGCTGGTGATTGATGCCGACGCTTTCAGTAAATGGCACTATATTCGTGATATGACACATGTCTGTTTTTATAGCCGGGAGGCCTTTGAGTATATTGCGGATCGATTTAATGCGACATTCAGTATCATTGGAAATGATGTAATTTTGTTTAAAAAAAACTGACTGGGGTGATCCTTTGGATCTGATAATCAGCAATATAAAAATTCCCATTGAACACGACGGTCTCGATGAATATTTAAAAGCTGCTTCACATAAACTGAAAGTTGATGAAGAATACATATCCATTTGTAAAATACTCAGTAAGTCGCTTGAGTTGAAGAATCAGGAACAGTTCTATTATAACCTCATTCTTGTTGTCACCGTTGAAGAAAGCTTTGAAAACAAACAAAAATTCCCGATATACTCAGAACAGATAGAAGAAAAGCGGAAATTAACAAACATTAAGGAAAGGCCAATTGTTGTTGGGTTTGGTCCGGCCGGTATATTTGCAGCACTTGAGCTGATTGATTATGGTCTAAAACCGATTATTTTCGAACGTGGCAAAAAGATAGATGAACGCTCTCTTGATATTCAAAGATTTACAAAAGAACGGGAACTTAACCCTGAATCAAATATTCAGTTTGGAGAAGGTGGCGCTGGCTCATATTCAGACGGGAAATTGTTTTCACGACGAGATAATAATACGAGTATTGTAAATCGAGTACTGCAAACCTTTATGAAATTCGGCGCACCCGAAGAGATCGGATATATCAGTAAACCCCACCTGGGAACCGATGTACTGTGTAAAATTGTTCGTAATATGAGACGCTATATTCTCGAAAGAGGAGGTGAAATCGATTACGGATCAAAAATGACGGATATTCTGATATCGGAAGGTAAAGCGACAGGTATTATCATAAATGGTGAGAAAGAATATATCTCCTCAAATATCTTTATTGCGTTGGGCCACTCTGCACGCGATACATTTGAGATGATGCAAAAAAAAGGAGTTGCTGTTGAGCATCGGCCGATTTCTGTTGGTGTGAGAATTGAACATCCTGCTGAAACAATTAATCTGATGCGTTATGGTAAAAAGTATCAGAACTATCCCGGCCTGGGTGCGGCAACTTATTCTTTGAACTATACAAATCGGAGAAGTAAAAGAGGCGTTTATACTTTTTGTATGTGCCCCGGTGGTGAGATCGTGAATGCATCTTCTGAACAGGGGATGCTGGTTTTAAACGGGATGAGTTATTCACGGAGATCATCGGTTTTTTCAAATGGTGCGCTGGTTGTATCCTGCCGGATGGAGGATTATCAGCCGGATGGCCCTTTATCCGGTATTACGTTCCAAAAGGATATTGAACGAAAAGCATTTGACGCAGGTGGTGGTAATTGGGCGGCGCCTGCACAGAATCTGATGGAATTTTTAGGACAAAAAAACGCAACTGATTTAAATAGAAACTCGTATAAGATGGGTGTTCTTCCTGCTGATATGAAAGATATTTTTCCGGGATTTGTTATTGAGGCGTTAACTGCTGCATTTAATAAATGGAAAAAAGAGGTGCCCCTGTTTGTTTCAAATGAAGCTATACTGTTAGGGGCAGAGACAAGAGCGGCGTCCTCTGTTCTGATTAAACGAAATGAAAATTATGAATCAATTAATGTAAAAAATCTGTATCCGATAGGTGAAGGTTCCGGCTATACCGGCGGGATAACAAGTTCGTCCGCTGATGCTATAAAGGCTGTGAAAAAAAATATGATTTTTTGCGCATAATTATGAAAGTCACATATATGAAAATAATAATAATTGTAGCTCAAGTTATTTTGCTCGTTATTGTTGCGGTATTTACTTTGAGCGCAGATAGTAAAAATTTATGTCAGGAAAGTAGCAGTTTTTCCGGAACATTTTACGAGGAAAACCCTACTTATATTGATCCTGTTGATGATTCATCAGCATGGCAGTTTTCCTCTCCTGAGGAGCAGGGAATGGATTCGCAGCTTTTGAATAAAGGCTTGAAGAAGCTTGAAAAGCATAAATCTCTTTTTTGTGTCTTAATTGTCAGGAACGATACAATAGTGGCAGAGCATTACTATAATGGCAGTGCAGCAGATCATAGTAACAATATTCATTCTGCATCAAAAAGTATTTATCCGGCATTATTAGCGATAGCCATCGAACAGGCGTATATCAAAAGCCTGGATCAGAAAATTCAGGATTTTCTCCCAGGATATCGTTTTGATGGTAAAAAGGGTGATATAACGATCCGTCATTTAATGAATATGTCATCTGGAATATCCTGGAGAGAAGACTTTACTGAATATAAGATTCAGCATAAAGATGATTGGGTTGGGGCAATACTGGATCTTGGGATGAGAAAAGCGCCCGGCACCTCTTTTTATTACTGTACAGGGAATACTCATCTTATTTCTGCTATTCTGACAAATGCGACAGGAATGAGTACATGTGAATTTGCGCATAAGAATTTATTTGAACCGCTATGCATTAAAGCGGAGCACTGGGGGGAAGACCCGGCCGGAATAAACTCCGGCGGATATAATCTGTATATGACACCGAGAGAAATGGCCGGATATGCTTTGCTGTATCTGAACAACGGTAATTTTAATGGAAAGCAAATCATCCCGGAATGGATTATTAAAGAATCAGTGCAGAAAACCTGGAGCGTAGATGATGAATTCGATTACGGTGAACTCTGGTGGCTGAGAACGTTAAATGGTCATGATATGTATTTTGGATGGGGTTATGGGGGGCAGTTTATGTATGTCATGCCTGATCTGAATATTGTTATGATAATAACAGAAAATACAATTGACGGACATAATAATATTGAAATTAATTCAGGCAAATTTATAAGTAATTATGTAATTCCGTCGATCAAAAAAAAGTAGGGCTATTATTGAAAGCGGGAACATTTTTAAACCCGTACAATGGTTGAAAAAGGTATCAATATCTATTAACCTTTTTGAATCTTGATGTGTAAACATGGGTAAAACAGATAAGAATTACTTCAGCCTATATCACCTTATGATCCCGACCTGTTTTTGAAAGGTAATACTCGTAATCACCTTTATAGGCGGTCATTTTCCCCTGATCAATTTCTAAAACCTGATTTACAAGGGAACGCAGGAAATGACGGTCATGGCTGACCAGGACAAGGGTTCCGGCAAAAGATTTGAGTGCTTCCAGCAGAATTTCACGTGACTGGATATCCAGATGGTTGGTGGGTTCATCCAGTACCAGAAAATTGACCGGCTGCCCAAGAAGCATTGCAATGACAACGCGGCTTTTTTCACCCCCGGAAAGTGTGTTGATGCGTTTGTCCACATCATCACCTGAAAACAGAAAAGAACCGCACAGGTTTCTTATCTCACCTATACCGGCAGCAGGCAGTGAGTCCTGAATAGTTTCGAAAATTGTTTTTTTCGGATCGAGAATATCCATTGAGTGCTGGCTGAAATATCCTATATTCACATTTGCGCCAATTCTGACAACACCTTCTGTTGGTTTTATCTGTCCGGCAATAACTTTCAGAAATGTCGATTTACCCGCACCATTTACACCTACAACTGCAATTTTATCCTGTCTGTTGATCATACCTGAAAGATCACTGAAAACAGTTTTAGGCGGCATATCAGATGTTTTCCATGTTTTTCCCAAATTTTTAAAATAGAAAACATCATCGCCGGAACGAGGGGGTTCCGAAAATGAGAATTTTATAATACGCTGCTGTTCAGGCAGTTCTATACGTTCTATCTTTTCCAGCTTTTTAATGCGGGATTGTACCTGAGATGCATGTGATACCCGTGCCTTGAATCGGGCAATAAAATTTTCTTCCTTGGCAATCATTTCCTGCTGGCGCCTGTGACTGGCAACTAAATTTGCGAGCCTGATCTCTCTTTCCCGGAGATAAAAATCATAATTACCGCCATATGATGTGGTTGTGTAATTGGCCACTTCAATGGTTTTGGAAACGATCCTGTTCATGAAATCATGGTCATGGCAGGTCATCATCAGCGCGCCTTTAAAATCACTTATCAGCCAGTTCTCGAGCCATATAATGGACTCCATATCAAGATGGTTTGTCGGTTCATCTAGAAGTAAAACATCCGGGCTGATGGTGAGAATTTTGGCAAGCGCAATCCTCATTTTCCACCCGCCGCTAAAAGATTCCACAGGCCGGTTATAGTTGGAAGGGCCAATTCCTAAACCTGTGAGAATGGCCTCGGCCCGGGATTCAAGATCATATCCGCCGCGGTTTTCAAATTCTTCACATGCATCGCCATATTCAGCAAGCAGCTTTTCCATAGCACTGTCTTCCATGGGTTCGGCCATAAATGCTTCCATCTCTTTCATTTTTTTACCCAGCGCTATTACATCTGAAGCAGCGGACATAACCTCAGATAGTGCAGAATTGTCTGACATATCTCCCACATTTTGTGAAAAGTAGCCGATTTTTATTTTTTTTGAACAAGTAATCTCACCACCGTCCGCTGATTCTTTGCCTGTGATAAGACGGAAAATGGTTGTTTTACCTGTGCCATTGGCACCGACAAGTCCGTTTCTTGATCCGGGAAGAATCTGAAAGCTCGCATTCCTGAAAAGGATTTGAGAACCATGCTGCTTTGATATATTTGTCAGGTGAATCATTTAATAGCTCCAAAAAAATCAAAGCACTTAACACGCCTCAACGCAAGAATGCAAGGAGAAGGCTATTTATAGCAGGGACAACGCATGTAAAATATCTGGAGCCCCTATCATGTTTGCGTTATGTTTTTGATCAGGTGAACATAATTTCCTCCAGATAATCAACATCAAGCGCCGCACTAAACCGTTTGGTCTTAACCCTAATGTTGCATAAAATTTTAACTTTTTTCTCAGTATATCATGCTGCTTTTTGCAACACGTCGAGAAAATGAAGAAGATCTTTTCGAACTGCTTTATTTGCGCTCATCGTCAGGGTAAGTTGCCCTTGAGGTC
>JAIPEE010000009.1 GCA_021737275.1 Desulfobacterales bacterium | reverse complement strand
ATTTTCGTTATTACGCTCTGGCAGATGGTATCAGCACAATATTCAAGCGTATTGGTAAGGGCCCATTGCATCATAGAGGGTATAAACCTGCCCAATCGCAACAACTTTCCTTCTGGTAAAAAAATGGGTGAACTCCAATGGATAGCAGTATTGTAAATATTGCGCTTCCCGTTATCATGAAAGATCTAAAGGTGCCGTTATCAACCATTGAGTGGGTCGTGATGACCTATCTTCTGACGGTCTCCTCTCTTTTACTTCCATTCGGCAGGTTAAGTGATATCAAGGGACGGCGATGGATATTCTGCCGGGGGTTTATTGTATTTGTTGCAGGGTCACTTTTTTGTGCGATCGCACCCGATGCCGTATTTTTGATAATATTCCGGGCATGTCAGGGTATCGGGGCGGCCATGATTATGGCGTGTTCTCCGGCATTGATTGTTGATGTCTTTCCTGTAGAAGAGCGGGGCAAGGCTTTGGGGATGATCGGTACGGTTGTTGCCACCGGCCTTACAGCCGGACCGGCTCTGGGCGGCCTGCTTCTGGAGCTGTTTTCATGGCGTATGATTTTTTATATCAATATTCCGAT
Source organism: Desulfobacterales bacterium (assembly GCA_021737275.1). GTDB lineage: Bacteria > Desulfobacterota > Desulfobacteria > Desulfobacterales > JAIPEE01 > JAIPEE01. Next base: position 94,651 of record JAIPEE010000009.1, on the reverse strand, counting down.
TGGAATTATAACCACAATAATTGCAGCCCGAATATTGGAAGGTGTTGATAAAAAAACCTTGGCATCTGAAACCTTTGACTGGCAAGGTTCTGTGCTTATGGTTATATGTTTTACTTCTTTTATCCTGGCCTTGTCCCATCTGCTTGACTGGGGAATATTTTCAACTCCTGTTATAACCTTGATTGCCGGAACGATAATAAGCGCAGTTCTTCTTGCCCGAATTGAGCAGAGAAAAACATCGCCCATCTTTGATCCCGAACTGCTGCATATACGTATGTTTATCTTTCCCGTCATTGGCGCACTAATTCTATTTGCGAGTCTTTTTATTATTGTATTTCTAATGCCGTTTTACCTGATGTATCCTGCCGGATTCAGTATGGGAAAAACGGGTGTGACTATGATTATTCCGTTTCTTTTTATGTTTTTTGTATCTCCCTTTGCCGGTGCCGCATATGACAGGGTTGGTTCACGTATCATATGTACAGCCGGTTTTTTTATTCTGGCGGTCTCTCTTTATAGCTTTACATGTATCTCTTCGACACCGGATTTTTTAACCGTAGCATGGCGTCTTGCACTTAGTGGTATCGGTATATCCCTTTTTGTATCACCAAACAGTGCTGCTGCAATGAGTGCCGTTTCTCCTCATCGGAGAGGCATCGCGGCCGGTACTGTTGCCATGGCACGTAATTTTGGTATGGTTATCGGTATTGCCATAGCCGGCCTGATTTTTAACAACAGTTTCTATCAATTGAGCAGCGGATTAACATTAAAGGTATATCAACCTGAACTGGCCCCTGTTTTTATGGCGTCATTCAATAATGTCATGTCGGCAGGAATGATTATTGCCCTTACCGGAATGGTAGTTTCATTTCTGCGGGGAGAGGAGATAAAAAAACAGATGTAGTAGCAGTAACGGCGAACAGATTTTTAAGAATGGGAAAAACCATGCCATGTTTGACACACGTATGTATTTGAATTATAAAATATTTCAAAAGAAGTTTATCTGTATTGTCATCTTAAATGATGCCTTCCGGAGAAACTTCACTAAGGCAGTTTTACTCTTTCAGGAGAGAATATCTTTGGGGTCAGTTTCTCCGGGTTGTTCTGGTAAAAAATATGAAAACTGAGAATCTTGCTATATTATTCACTGATATTGTTGGTTACACTGAAAAAACTTCCAATATCTCAAGAAAAGCGCATGAAAGATTAATGGCCTCCCATGACCGTATTCTGCTTCCGGTTCTGAAAAAGTTTCGCGGAAGGCTGATCCAGAGAATTGGCGATGCCTTTTTAATGGTTTTTAAATCACCAACAGATGCGATGCTTTGCGGCATGGCAATGCAGGATGCCGTATTTGAATTTAATCAAAACGTTGAAAAGGATGTGGAAATTCACATCAGGGTAGCTGCCAGTCTCGGCGAGGTGAGGGTTGCCCAGAAAGATATCTTTGGTGAGCAGGTTAATATCACTGCACGAATTGAAGGTATTACCCCTCCGGATGAAATTTATTTCAGTGATGCCATTTATATGGCGATGAACAAGGCAGAGGTACCCACCGAAGAAGTCGGTTGGATGAATTTTAAGGGTATTGCCGATAAGTGCCGGGTTTGGAAAATTCCGCGTTTTTCTACACTGAAACTTGTTCCAACAGATAAAATAGATGTAGATCATGGCTTGCCGCCTTTAACATTTCCTTTTGGCGGTGCGCACAAGAGAGATTCTGTTTTGGGAAAATCATCACAATCTATTTTTGACGGGAACAAACAGATTAAAATCGGGTTATATGCCGTTCTGGCGCTTTTGGTTGTTGTCCTGTCAGGCGTATATTTTTTAAGTGGAGATGGGCCTGATACGGTGCCGCCAACTGAGCAGGCAGTCGTTAAGCTTCAGCCGGAGAAACTGCCTGTCCCTGATAACAATGAGGCCGCAGTCATTTTGCCAAAGGATGAACCGGCCGCTGTGGATCGGAAGACAGAACCGGTTGCAACACCTGCTCAACCAGGTAATAATAAATCTGTTTTTGAACAGATAAAAGCCAAGCCTCAGCAACCAGATCCGTTACCGGTAAAGGCTGAACCACAACAAACAAATCAGGTTCCTGTTCAGATTAAACCCCAACCAACAGTTCAGGAACCGATAAAGGCTGAACCGCAACAAACAAATCAGGTTCCTGTTCAGATTAAACCCCAACCAAAGGTTCAGGAACCGCCGCCGGTAACCTTATCGGTGAATGCACCGCCGCCGCCCCCTGTTCAGCAGCAGAGTCAGCCCGTGCAATATACCAAGCCTGCCGCACCTGTCACACCGGTGAAGAAGGTTGATCCTGAAGTTGCAAAATGGAGTAGTAAGCTTCGTTCCAGTGATCCGGGAGAAATCAGGGAGGGTGCTAAGTATCTATACAAACTCCAGGGGAGTAAACCGGAATTACTTTCTGTGGCATCTGAAGAATTGCTTAAGGGTTTCAGAAGTGCAGAAGGGCGTTTACCTGTAGATGCAATGGCCTGGCTGTGTAAAGCAATAGGCGTATCAGGCAACAGGAGCTATACGTCAACGCTGGATAAAGTCGCTCGGGAAGCAACTCAGCCAAACTTGAAAAAATATGCCGTTTCAAGCATGATCCTGATGGAAAAAATGGATTTAAAAAATGGTAAAATTGATAAGGCAGAGTACGCCAAGCGTGTCAAAGCGATACAAGGTAAGTATTAACCGGTTATAAAATACAAAAAAACAAAATAAGGTTAAATAGCATGCCGGTCAGTGGGCGAAAAATATTTTTTGGATGGCATATTGTCGGCGTTGTTTTTTTTGCACACTTTATGGCGGTTGGAACAGGGTTTTATGCCATTAATGCTTTTATGGAGCCGCTTTGTGAATTAAGAGGCTGGACAAGAACCGATATCAATATGGCGCTTGTCATTGGTACATCTTTCGGGTTGCTCAGTCAGCTTGTTTACGGGACGCTTGTAATGAAAACCGGTGCACGCATCCTGATGGTTTTCGGGTCCCTTTTGGCCGGGATCTCTTTTATCTTTATGATTACATCCGAATCATTGTTACAATTTTATGGTTTTTATATTCTGCTTTATATGGGGAATGGTGCATATGGGGGTATTGTTGCCAACACCGCTGTCAATAACTGGTTTATAATGAAAAGGGGCAAGGCTATGGGCATAGCAACAGCCGGAATTTCAGTATCCGGTGCAGTGATCCCTTTACTTGCAATGGTTTTGATTAATAAAGCCGGCCTCTCTTTTACGGCCGTATTTATCGGTGTGATGATTATGTTTATAGCGCCTTTTGCATGGTTGTTTGTAAAAAACTGGCCCGAAGATTATGGGATGGCCCCGGATGGGATGCCGCTGCCGGCACCTGCCATAAAGGCAAAGAATTCCGATAGGGGTATTATTAAAGAGGAAAACCCCTGGATACTTAAAGTTCTTCTAAAAACCGGCGCTTTCTGGAGGGTTGGATTCTCTTTTGCATTTATTATGCTGGGCGTTGTCGGTGTTGTGTCTCAACTTAAACCCAGATTTGTTGAAATAGGTTTTAATGATATGACCGCTATGCTCCTGCTGGCTATAGTTGCGTTGCTTGGCGCGGCCGGCAAATATGTATGGGGTATATTTTGTGATCGGTATGGTGCATGCCGAGTTGTTGGCATTCTTTCGGCTGCAAATGGATTGAGCTTACTACTGGCCCTTTTTCATAATTCAATTGCCGCCCTTGTCTTGTTTATTATAATTTTCGGATTTACCATGGGCGGAGTGATGTCCACTTATCCGATCGTTGTAGCCGATCTGTTCGGGAGACGGTCCTTTGCTGCCGTCTTGCGGTTTACATCATTGTTTCTGATTCTCCAGGTCGCAGGTTATATGATTGCCGGTCAGAGCTTTGATCTTACCGGTTCATATGATACGGCATATGCTATTTTTGTTGTTTTTGATTTTATAGCAGCGGTGTTGCTGTTTTCAATTAAGCGACCGGTTTTAACGTAAGTTTATTACAACAATTTCCGGGGGGCAGCCCACCCTCATTGGCGGCCCCCATGTTCCGGCACCTCTTGAAATAAAGATTTGAAAACTGCCGTCTTTGTGCAATCCATAGTCAAAGCCATTATAAATATAATGTGTTAGCAGATTGAAAGGGAAGAACTGACCGTTGTGAGTATGGCCTGAAAGCTGGAGATCAATACCCATCTCTTTTGCCAGAGACATACTGGTATCCGGGTGCCAGTAGGTGCGTGTCTGCTGTTCAGCGCGGTTATTGTACTGATCGGAAATATTGGTCGGCATGTGATACATTAAAATATTCGGCCGGGCAGGATCAAAAACAGCTGATGTTTCAAGCATACTGCGAACATTATTTTTAAGATTATGTTCAGGAAAACTGATGCCGGCAATCTGAAGCCCGTCAATATCAACAACCTCATTATTCAGAATTCTGATATTTGTTTTTTTGATTACTGAAACCGGCTCTGTGAGTTTAAGGTATCCCTCATGATTACCGGTTACAAAAAATATCCCTTTTGAGGCTTTCAACGCGTTAAGCGGTTCAATAAATGATGGTAAATCTCCTCCCATGCCATCAAAAAGATCGCCTGTAATCAAGATAAGGTACGGGTTAACACGATTTACTTTTTCAGCAATACGCTTCATAAATCCGACCCGGTTAATTGAGCCGAGATGTACATCCGATAGCTGAACAATAGTCTTGCCCTGCCAGACAGCAGGCAATCTTTCAATTTTGATATCGATATTTTTTATTTCAGGATACTGCGCACGCCAGACCCCATAAGCCGTAGTTAAGCATGCAATGATAACACACACAATGCTGATCATCCGCATGTCAGGAATGGTTCCGATCAGCTTGCCGGCACCGAAGATAATCCAGATAACCACCGCTGCAAAAAGAAAATAGACAGCGAGGCCGAGCCAGGTGCCGGCGATAATATAATAAAGACTGGTAAAGATAGTGTTGTTTGTCCGCAGGAGAATGGCGGACGGTAAAAAGCTCAGGGCCAGAAAAGTCATTAGCCGGAACAGTATTTTTTTATGCATCGGGTCAGAAATTGAAAAAAAGCGAATAGAAGACGTATATAGAAAGTAGTGGGCACCACAGATTACCGATAAAAAAAATAATATGGTGAAGGCGAATCTGATAAATTGCATGGGTTCCTTCATAGGAAAATATTTACTTGTTCTGTAAAATACAAACTTAAACTTATCACAGAAAAAGATAATAGTTAATTATCTAAGGTCGAATTTTTTCAACGCCTTAACTCGTTCAAGTACAGGCGGATGGCTATATTCAAGAAAAACCTTGAGTGGATGAGGCGTAAGATTACTTAAGTTGTCTACCGAAAGCTTTTTAAGTGCATCAATCAAGTCGCCGGGTTTCTTTGTGTTTTCAGCAGCAAATCTGTCCGCCTGGTATTCATTACGGCGTGAGATAATATTACCGAACAGGCCGAGTATCATGTTAATGGGTGCATAGAGAAAAAAGAAGAAAATGAGACCTGCATATACAGGCGTGCCTTCTATCTGGAAAGCCTGATAGAGTCCCGGTCGTGTAATAAAAAGAGAGAGAATAAAAAACATTAATAATGATGATGCAAATGAAATGATAATGCTTTTTTTGATGTGTCCGAGTTTGGCATGCCCGATTTCGTGTGCAAGAACAGAGACCAGCTCTCCTGCTGTATGGTTTTCGATCAGGGTGTCGAAAAGGGCAATACGTTTTGTTTTACCAAAACCGGTGAAGTAGGCATTGCTTTTGGTGGAACGTTTTGAGCCATCTATCTTGAAGATACCGCTTAATTTATATTTTTGCCCTGATGCAAAGTTTTTAATGCTTTCCCGTAATTCCCCTTCTTCTAACGGTGTAAACTTGTTAAAGAGCGGCAGAATAACAACAGGTGCGATGAATAAAATAATAATCTGGATAACAGCCAATGCACCCCACGAATAGAGCCAGGCCAGTTCAAATTTATCAAAAAACCAGATAACAAGCGCAAATATTGGTGCACCGATGATGGCGGTGAGTAGCAGTCCTTTTAAGATGTCGAGTATAAATGTCTTAGGTGTGGTTTTGTTGAAACCGTATGTTTCCTCAATAACAAACGTATTGTAAATGCTGAACGGCAGGCTGATAATCTTCATGAACACCATCAGAATACCGCAAAAGACTAATCCACTTAAAATTGTATTAGCGGTAATCTTTTGGGCGATATCATTTACCCATCGGAATCCGCCGAATACAATGAATCCAATGGTAACGGGCAGCATGATGTGTGACTGTAACAGTTCAAACCGGGTGTTTTCTTTAAGATATTTCTGTGACTGGACATACTTTTCTTCATCATATATACCGACAAATTCTTCAGGAATTTCAGTCTGAACATTTTTCAGGTTAAGTTTTTCAACGATCAGTGAAAGAAGCCAGTCGAAAATCAGCAAACAGATGATAAAAATGAGGAAACCGTTTATAGTCATAAAAACCTTTATCTCTCGTCTGCCTTTGTTTTAAAACTCCGGCGCGACAAGCCCGCTTCGCTTGAAGCTCATCTGCCTCCACTCTTACGAGCTTTCTTAAGACAGGCAGAGAGCACAGAGAAAAGCATTTTGGAATAGAACAATATTTTGAAATTTGTGCATACTTATCAACTTTGACTTGATTTTGCAAAGAACACTTTAAAAAAACTAATAATATGTTGACATAATGAGGGTTTTCCATCATTATTAAAAAAATAATAAATGATTGAAAACTTACTGTTATATATATGTAAATATTAGAGTTTTCCATCAAAAAATTATTTTAAATTAATGAAGGAAAACCATCATGGCATTTAACGAAATGAATGATAATCAACGGCGTGTTTTTATTGATACATGTCAAATATTCGATGCATATATGGATGCATATGAAAATAACAAAGCATATCATGGTGGTATGTATTGGAAAAAATCTAAAGAGAAAGATTATCTGTTTAAATCATCTGATCGGTATGGATATGGAAAATCTCTTGGAGTGCGTTCACCTGAAACAGAAAAGATATTTGATGAGTTTCACAAGAATAAGCAGATATCATCTGGTCGTTTAAAAGCAATAAAGGAACGATTAAAGGAACAGGCTCGTTTCTGCAAAGCAGCAATGATACAGCGGGTTCCAAGAGTTGTAACCAGAATTTTACAAGAATTCAATTTCCGAAAAATGCTGGGTAAAAATGTAATTGTAATTGGTACGAACGCGCTTTATGCATATGAGGCTGGAGCGGGATTATTTTATAATCGAGACCTCATGGCAACTATGGATATGGATATTTTATGGGATAATCGGACGAGACTGGTGTTGGCTTCGGATCAAAAAGATCAGTCAGGCCTGATAAGTATCCTTCAAAAAGCTGATCGCTCATTCGAGGTGGTAAAAAAACAAAAATTCAGAGCAGTCAATAAAAATGGATATATGGTTGATCTGGTAAAAGCATCTCCGAAATATATATTTGAAAATGACAATCTGCAAATGGGTGGCAAATCGGATCTGAAAGCTGCAGAGATAATGAATTTAAAATGGTTATTATCTTCACCAAAGATATCCCAGGTTGTTATAGGAGATGATGGCTTGCCTGCATTAATGGTTGTGCCGGATCCTAGAGCTTTTGCTTTATACAAACTATGGTTAAGTGAACAGGAAGACCGAGAACCAATAAAAAAGAGGCGGGATTTAAACCAGTCGCTTACAGTTGCTCAAACAGTTATAGATTACTTACCTCAGTATAAGTTTGACTCATCTACATTGCGGATGTTTCCAAAAAAGATTGTGCAAAACGCTGATTTTATGAAAATATCATAAGTCACTTTGTCAGGTGTTCTTATTATAAGCGCAAAACCCCGGCCTTGGGCCAATCTTTGGGTGGTTCCGGCAGGTATCCGGGCGCTTGTCGTATATTTTGCATTTACGGGTTTGGGTATCGAGATAAAGACAATCGCAATTGGACATTCTTACCAGTGTAAAGATTTCACTTTTATTATTAAAGTGCTCAACGATACCTTCTTTTTTAAGTCTTTTGGCAATCTTTTTTAATGGTTCCTGAGATTCGAACGTATCTGCAACTTCCATTCGAATCAGGTCTGCAATCCTGACTTCCACAGGCATCGTGCAACAATCGGCATAGCAGTCATCGCAAAGTTTTTTCCTGTGTTTAGCCCATGTTGAAGGATTATTTATATCTGTTTGCATGATGGTTTTTTACTCCAAAATTTGATTCGAATATTATAAGCATCGTTCAACTATATGATCATATTTACTATCGATATTTGAAAAGTTTTCAATGTTTCCAATTACCCCCGCAACGTTTACATGTGAAAACATCTCAATGGCTTCAATGTTTTCCTTGATCATCTCTTTTGTTGCAGGTTCGGTTGGTGAATCAATCAAAACAATGCCTGAAGGAGATAAGCCTCTTCGCTTTAAAGTATCAATCGTCAGCAGGGTATGGTTAATTGTGCCAAGACCGGTGCGTGCAGCGATAATTATTCTGGCCTGAAGCTTTTCAATTAAATCTATCATTAAAATATTGGCAGTGATTGGCACCATTAATCCACCGGCACCTTCGATGATGAGCGGATTATACGATTGTTTCAGTTTAGCCATTTTGGTTTCAACCGCTTCAAGGCTTACGGTGTCGTTATCATCACGTGCAGCAAAAAAAGGCGCTTTGGGGTTGGTATGACAGAAAATAACCGATTCTGCAGGATCCTTGTCCTTTAGCTGAGGGATATGATTATATATAAAATTTGCATCACTGTCTGTATCATATGGATCCCTGCAGCCGGTTTGAAATGGTTTGATATAAAAGGGCGTCATTTCTTTTTTATAATAATGCTGTATCAGTATAAGCGATAGAACCGTTTTACCGATGCCGGTATCTGTGCCTGTTACAAATATTGTGTCAGTTTTCATCAGTTGCTTCCTTGAGTGAACGAACAAAGCGTTCTGTGTCATTTTCCGAATGAAGTGCAGTCATACTAATCCGGATAATAGCCTTGTTCAGTGGAACCGTCGGATACCGTGCCGGGAAAGCAAATATGTTTTTCTCAAAAAGTTTTCGAGATACCGCAACTGCTTTTTTTTCATCACCAATTTCTACGGCTATAATATGGGCATCACCGGAAACCTTAAAACCATTCTGCTTCAACATATTTCTCATTTTCAGGCTTAAGTCGGTAAGATGCTGTCGCTTATCAGTGCTTTTTTCAATAATATTCAAGATACCAATGGCAGATGCTGCATGGGCCGGCGGCAAGGATGTCGTATAAATCAAAGGTGAGGCAAAGTTGATCATATATTCCCTTACCTTCTTTGGTGCAAGGACAAAAGCACCAAACAGGCCAAGTGCTTTTCCGAATGTGCCGACGGCAATATCTGCTACATCTTTTGAGATGCCGTTTCCTTTAAGGTCCGGCAGCACACCGACTGAATGGGCTTCATCCACAATACACAGGAAGCCATACTTCTCCTTAAGGGTTTTTATGCCTTCAATATCCGGAAAGTCACCATCCATGCTGAATAGTGATTCCGTGATTACGGCAGCCTGATCTTCATTGACACGCTTGAGGCGTTTTTCAAGATGAGACATCTCGTTGTGATTATAACCCAAAAAATCAGCACCACTGAGCTGAATGCCTTTTATACTGCCGGCATGAATGTGTTTATCAAAAATGATGGTGTCGCCTTTTTCAAACAAAGTGGATATCAGCGCAACATTGGCCTGATAACCGGATGGGAAAAACAGGGCTGTCTCATAACCAAAATAGTCTGCATATACTTTTTCAGCTTTAGTAATGATATCATAATTACCGCAAACAAGGCGTGATGAAGATGAGGATGGGCCATATACTTTAAAGTTTTCGGCAACCAGTTCTCTGAGCTCTGAAGAATCACCAAGGCCGAGATAATCATTGGATGCAAAATTCAACACCTGTTTTTCCTTGATGTACAGATACTTGCCGGTTCTCTGGCCGATTTGAGGCGGATGCCGGTAAAGACCGGCCTGCTGCTGTATTAACAGTCTGTCATTTATGCGTTTTGTAAACATGAGAAAACCTTTTTGTAATATCCAACAAGTTCTTCCTGTCTCAGATGATCATTATAAGATGTGGTGCCGATTATAAGTTTTGCACTGAATAGAACATCATTGTTGTTTTTACCACTCAGCTCATATGAATATGAATCACTGCTATGGTTTAAAAGTTTTCCGCTAAGTTCATGAAGGCCATTTAAGACTGCTTCCCGGGCAGAAAAATATTTTACTTTAAGAAGGAACGCATGTTTTGTAAAATCTGTGATATGGCGGACATGCATGGCTGCAAGTTGTGCAAGTGTTTCAATGCCTATGAATACCGGGTCAAAGAAAAAAGTTTTTGCACCCAGAATGCTTTTTGAATCAATATCCTTAACAGCATCAATCAGCATAAAATCTTTTAATTCTGTTTTTATTTCTATTCTGTCCATTACTTTTTTTTCAAAAGGGGTTGGTTATTCCCTTCCCTTTAGTTCCCTCACGCCAGGGTAGGGAACATTTTGTTTGCTCAATAGTCTTTAATTATCAAAGTACTGTTTTGTCCGCCGAATCCGAAGTTTTCTATCAGCATTGTTTTGATGGATTCCGATTTGGGTTTCCGGACAAAACTTATATTCCGGTTACAGGCATTAGCAAGGTTTCTTATTTCAGGCAGATAATTATTTTTCATCAATGATAGACATATTGCCAGTTCAACTGCACCGCAAGAGGATGCCAGATGTCCGATCCATGATTTTAAGGCAATGATTTCCGGTTTATGTTCTTCAAAAACGCTTTCGATCATAGCTGATTCCATGGCATCGTTAAGCAGTGTGCCGGTGCCATGTGTTGAAACGACATCAATCTCTGATGGTAATATATCAGCTTCCTTGATGGCACTTCTTACAGCCTTTTCCGCCCAGATGCCATAAGGGTGTGGGGCTGTCATATTATGTCCGTCAATACTGCATCCGAAACCACAAACTTCAGCAAATATTGGCGCTTTACGCTTTTTTGCATGTTCCAGATCTTCCAGAAGAAAGAAAGCACCCCCTTCACCCGGAACAAACCCATTTCGGTTTTCATCAAAAGGGCGTGATGCTGATTTGGCTTTTTCTTCACCTGTATATAAGGCCCGGGCCTTTTTATAGGCCAGAATACCGCCACTGTTAATACGGGAGTCACCACCGCCTGCAAAAGCAAGATCAAGGTATCCATCTTTTATTTTTCTGAAAGCGTCTCCGATTGCCTGAAGTGAAGCGGAACAGGCCGTGCCGATAGTTGTATTCTCACCATGAATATTTGCATATTTGGCTATGACAGACGCGGCAGTATTGGGTAGGAATTTTAAAATCCAGAGGGCAGCCTGTTTGTTTTTAGTCAAATCGCCGTTATGGACTTCAGGAAACTCTCCACCAATATCAAAATTGGGGCCGCTTCCAACAAATAGCCCGGCTTTTTCTTGCATTTCATCAGAAAGATCTGCCTTGCGAATAGCATTTGCGGCAGCTGCAACGCAGAACGTTGCCCCCCTGTTTAGATATCGGGCATCCTTAAAGCGTCCGGTAAAATTTTTGATATTAAATCCTTTAACAGGGGATACAACAACCTCACGGTCAAATGATGGTTGTTTAAAGGAGGTACTACCCTGTTTCAGGTTTTCAATGATTTCATCTTGAGAAAATCCGAGAGAAGAGATCACACCAACAGAAGTTATGACAACGCGACGGGTCATTATATCTCCTGGGAAATTTCCAAAACAGATTTTCTTTCAATATAATCCGGTGTTTCAGCAGGAAATCCGGCCGTTACAAAACACTTGATCCGGATATCAGATATACCGAGCATGCCTTCAATGTCAGGCGCAAACGTTAGTGGTGCCGTAAGAATACAGCAGCCTAAGCCGAGTTCTTCTCCTTTAAGAATAAAACTGTTAAGTGCCAACCCAACCGTAATATCAAGATCCGTATCTTTTCGAGAAGTTTTAATAATACCGGAATCATAAAGTTTTTCGGAAAACCCTTTTATATCTTGAGAAATTCCGACAGCAAACAGTATCGGTGCTTTGCCGATAAATGATGAATATCGCCAGTAGGCTTTGACAGCAGTTTTTATTTTTTTGGATAAGCTCTTTTCTTTTATGGTGTTTAAATATGTATCTTTTCCGGTGTTCATGGCTGAAAGCAAAAGATCTTTTACTTCCTGAGAGATAATTCTGATGAAGCGAACCGGTTGTGCGTTTGACGGAGAAGGCGCAAATGATGCGCTGGTAATCATCTGCTCTATGAGCGTATTATCCGGAATTTCATCCGTGTACTTTCTGATGCTTCTTCTGCTTTTTATGAGGTCGTCAAGTGTTTTCATTATAGGGTTTTTCAGCAATTAATGTATAGGCAGGGATACAATAATATTCCTCCCCTTATTCCTCTCCCGCCAGGGGAGGGGAAATTACCATGAAATTTTTAATCAGCTTCACATTCAATATAGCTTACAAGGTCCTTCATCTTTAATACCGGCCCACCATCAAGATCTTTTAATATCTCCTGAATACGATCCACACCCAGAAAAGGGTATTCATTTTTCAATACATCGGCCGCTTCTTTCTTATATTTTTCAGCTTCATTAAGATGCAGGCGGACTGTTCGTAAAAAAATCCGATCATCAATAATCTCGATGCCGAACTTTTCATTGAGTTCCACGGAAAGCTCCATAAGGTCTATGGATTCGGCATCCAGGTCCCGTATAATGTATGTTTCAGGTGTAATATTTTCAGGTTCAATGTCCAGTATCTCTTTAAGAGCATCACGTATTTGATCAAAAACATCCAACTTTTCTACCTCTATAAGTATTTCAAATTACCGGTAACAACGGTATTATTGTTTTCAAGTATTTTGCATGACAGCCCGCCATTTGAAGATTCCATCTCCCAGGCATATTCTCCGGGCGAAATAAACCGTTTAAATCTGAAGTTCTCAATTCGATATGGTTTTTCATTATAGCCAACTTTTTCAGCAGCGCTCATGAAAGCATGAATGATAACACTACCCGGTACAACCGGATTTGAAGGAAAATGGGTTTCATAGATCCTGTCTTCAGGATTAAAATGGAAAACACCATTCCATGTCTGCTGATCACCCACTACCTTATATCGTCTCCAGTACGGTTTTGACGGATTGATAAGTAATATCGCATATTCGGTCGATCTCTTCCATTGTAATGCTTAACGGTGGCATCAAAACAATAACACCGCCCAGCGGTCTGATAATCAACCCCTGCTTTCCGGCTTCGAGAACTATTCTGTGGCCGATCTTTTTTTCAGGCGGAAAAGATTCTTTGCCTTCCCGGTCCATTACAATTTCAATGCCGACCATAATGCCTTTCTGGCGGATTTCTCCGATGTTGGGCAACGCCTCAAACATTTTTAACTTTTCTGTAAGATGAGCAATTTTGGCCTGTAGATTCTCGATCACATTTTCTTCTTCAAAAATTTCAAGGTTGGCCACAGCCGCCGCACAGGCCAGGGGATTACCGGTATAAGTATGGCCATGGAAAAAGGTTTTAAAGTCTTCATATTTCCCCAGAAAGCCGTTGAACACTTCTTCACTTGTGAGCGTGGCAGCAAGCGGCATATAGCCGCCGGAAATCCCTTTGGCAAGTGCCATAATATCCGGCACAACGCCTTCCTGTTGACAGGCAAACATTTTGCCGGTTTTTCCGAACCCGACAGCCACTTCATCGGCAATCATCAGGATGTTATATCTTGTGCAAAGCTCACGGATCTTTTTCAGGTAACCGTCAGGATGAACAACAATGCCTGTTGCACCTTGTACCAGTGGTTCTATAATCAGTGCACAAACCTCATGGGCATGCGCTTTCATGAGGTTCTCGACCTGATCAACGCATTCAAACCGACATGACTGACGATTTTTTCCCATAGGGCATCGATAGCAGTGAGGAGATGCCGCCTTGTGGGAATCAAAAAGCAGTGACTGGTAAACTTCGTGAAACAGATCAATACCGCCTACACTGACAGAACCAATGGTATCGCCATGATATGAATTTTCATAGGAGATAAACATCTTCTTGTCGGGATCACCATTAGTGGATTGCTGCTGATACTGAAATGCCATCTTCAGCGCGATTTCTACTGCAGTAGAGCCGCTATCCGAGTAAAAAACTTTTGTCAGGCCCTCAGGAGCAATTTCCACCAGTTTTTTAGCGCACTGAATTGCCGGTACATTGGAAAGACCGAGCAATGTTGAATGGGAAAGTTTATCAACCTGGTTTTTGATGGCGCTATCAATCCTTTCCTTTCGGTGTCCGTGAACATTGGTCCAGAGTGAAGAGACACCGTCAATATAACGGTTGCCTTCCGTATCAATAAGATAATTACCTTCGCCTTTTTCAATAATAACCGGTTTTTCCTCAACATAATCCTGCATCTGGGTAAAAGGGTACCATATATATTTTTTTGCATCTGTTTCCAGTTGCCTGATCTGTTCTTCAGTCATTGACATTTTCAAGTCCCATATCCTTAATCATTTCCATATCGATTTCAATACGTCTGCCTTTTGTTGTCAGGTAGTTGCCCACCATAAGCCCGTTTGCACCGGCCGGAAAAACCCAGGACTGATATTCCTTCAGGGTTACTTCGCGACCGCCGCAAATAGTGATATCCTTATCCGGGTTAATCATCCGGAAAAGGGCAATACATTTTAATGCGTCCATGGGAGAAAGCTTCGGCATATTTTCAAAACGGGTGCCGGGGATTGGATTCAAAAAGTTAAGTGGAATAGAAGGGACGTCCAGTTCCTTTAATATAAAAGCAAGCTCCACACGCTGCACCCAGGTTTCTCCCAGGCCCATGATACCGCCGCTGCAGACATTCATTCCGCCATCGGCTGCAGCATGCAGTGCATCAATATCTTCATCATATTCGTGAGTGGTACAGATTTTATCAAAATGGCTCCGACTTGTTTCAAGATTATGATGATAATTTGTAACACCGCTGTCGGTCAGTCGTTTTGCCATTTTCATATCAACCATACCCACGGACGCACAAATGGTCATGCCGTATTTTTCCTTAATTTCGGATGTGGTGCTGCAAATGGTATCCAGATCCTTTTCAGAAAGCTTGTATCCGCTGGTAACAATTGAAAAATTAGTTGCGCCGGCCTTATGCATCGCTTCTGCTCTTGTCACCATTTCAGCTTTTTCCATAAGCGGATAGGTCTGAAGGCCGGTATCATGATGGGATGACTGGGCGCAGAATGCACAATCCTGAGAACAAAGTCCTGATTTGGCGTTTATAATAGAACAGGTAAAAATTTTGTTGCCCTTGAACTTTTGCCGGATTTTCTGTGCACAGGTAATCAGATCCGGTGTGTTTTTTTCAGGCAGCAGCGCCATTTCACAAGCCGCTTCATATGTAAGGCGTGTTTTATCCCCTTTCAGAATTTTTTTGGTTATGTTAACGATATAATCATTAAACATGATTTTCCTCCATCTGTTTATTACAAAAGGGTTTTAGTGGATGCAGAAATGAATGTCAACCCAATAAAATATATTGGTTTACAATAAAAAGAGAGTCGATTTATGAGCACAAAAGATATCCTGCTTTCAGATCTTAAAAAGAACATCAATCAGTGGATTTCGGGTGAAGAGATCAGTCGGAAATTATCCATATCACGTGCTGCTGTCAGCAAGCAGATCGGCCAGTTAAGAAAAAAAGGGTATGAAATCGAATCATTACCACGGAAAGGCTACATGCTGACGAAGGTATCTGATCTTATCCTGGCCGATGAGATTCTTGACGGGCTTGATACAGACGTTTTTGGAAAAAAAGAGATCATCTGTCTGGATAAAACTGATTCCACTAATACACGGGCAAAGGATCTGGCGGCAAATGGTGCAGGAGAAGGAACGATTGTGCTGGCGGAAGAGCAGGGAGCCGGCAGGGGCAGAAAGGGCCGCAAATGGTTTTCACCGCCCGGTGACAGCATCTATGCATCTCTGATTTTACGCCCGGCCATCTCTCCGGGCGAAGCGCCCGTGATAACGCTTTTGACGGCTGTTGTTGCTGCAGAGACCCTTCTCTCCATGACAGATTTAAATCCCAGAATTAAATGGCCCAATGATATTCTCATAAACGGTAAAAAAATCTCCGGTATTTTAACAGAAATCAGTACGGATATGGATGCCGTTGATTTTGTGGTTGTGGGAATCGGCCTTAATGTCAATACGCCGCTCTCTTCATTTCCTGATGAGATTAAAGATATTGCCACATCAATTCTGGCAGAAACCGGTGAGCATCTTTCACGAACAGATATTATTCGTGAATTTCTTAAGCAGTATGAACATTTTTATAGTATCTTTACTAAAGAGGGCTTCGGGCCAATTATAAAGAGATGGAAAGAATTGGCAGATATAATTGGTAAGCGCATTTCTGTGGATATGATCAGTAAAAAACATATTGGAACGGTTATTGATGTGGATAATACCGGTGTTTTGATCATGGAAGATGATGAGGGTAGAGACCAGAGAATTATTTCAGGTGATGTTACGATAATGTGTTGAATAGGGTTAAGCTCTAAAGCCTTTATCCGGGTTCAAATATTTTATAACATGAGCTGATAATTAACTCAAGAGCCTCAATGAATCCTTTTTATATAATATATATTGGCTGATTGACCAACTCATTTGGCCGGATCGCCAAATGATAGTCATGTTAAGTCCTGCTTAAAAATATAAGTATATGAAAATATGCATAAAAATCTTTTTGGGCGATCAATTTACTCTGGCACTGATAATGCAAAACCTTTTCTGTTTTATATATCTGATCTAATATTGAAAAATTATCTTCGTTATAAAGTTAGGGTTATAAACTGAGGAGTTGAAAATGAGAACAACTGTCCGGATATTGTCACAGGAAGAGCGCGATCAAATTCATGAACGAACATTAACGATACTGGAAAAAACCGGTGTTCGTGTAGAGACCGAAAAAGGGCGGGCGATTCTGGCTGATGCCGGTGCGGAGGTTGATGAGGTCAGTCGTATTGTAAAATTTCCAAAAGCTTTTGTAGAGGCTATGGTCAAACAGGTGCCTCAAAAATATTCTCTTGGCGGCAGGCGCTCCGACTGGTCGCTTCCGATTAACGAAGGTGAGTGTACCATCTGTATGAGCGGTGAAGGTACCATGATGCTGGATCGCGAAACCGGTGAGTGTCGTGACAGTACAAAAAAGGATTTACTTGAGGTTACACGGCTCTGTGATTCTATTGATGAGATCGGTATATACTGGCAGACGGTTACGCCGAATGATGCCGGTGACAGAATTATTGATTATGTTGATAATGAAATACGTGCATTCAGAAATTTTTCCAAACATATTCAGGAGCCGTTTATCCATAATGTCCATGGGCCGTGGATGCTTGAAATTCTCCAGGCAATTTTTGGCGATAAGGAAAAGATCAGAAAGGATCATCCCTACTCTTTTCTGATTACACCTCAGTCGCCTCTGGCAATCGTAGATGATATTGATCCATATCTGAATTTGAAGGGATGGGATATACCGGTAGCGATTATGCCGATGGCCCTTATGGGAGCTACGGCTCCGGGCAGTATGCTTTCAACGATTCTTCAGTTAAATTGTGAAGTAATTGCAACATTGTGTCTTGTACAGGCCAATGAACCGGGTGTGCCGGTTATATATGCGCCGGCATTGACATTAATGGACCCCAGGAGCGGTCGGTATTTTGCCGGTGGTGCAGAAAATGCACTGATGAACTCAGCAGCAACGGAAATGGCCAGATATTATAACCTGGCCGCCTTTTCAAGTGGATTGGGTACGGATGCATTTGAGCCATCCATACAGGCCGGTTATGAACGGGCCATGCTGGGAATGCTCCCGATCATGACCTGGCCGGATATCTTTATCGGTCCCGGGCTTTTTGGCGGTGATATGATTCTGAGTCTTGAGCAGATCATGATTGATATGGAAATTTTCAGGATGGGAAAACAGATTAAACGGGGTATTCTGTCAGATGAAAGCCGCTGGCTTGATGATACCATTCAGGAGATCGGTCCGGGCGGAAATTACTTGACGCATCCTTCAACATTCAGGCAGATCAGAGCCGGTGACTGGTATATCCCGAAACTGGGTGTTCATGATTCCCATGAAAACTGGGTTGCAGAGGGTAAACCGGATGTGCTTGATGAAGCCCGGGTAAAGGTTGATGATATCTTAGGTACGCATGAACCACTGCCGTTTAATGATGATGTTGAAAAAGAACTGGCGAAGATCCGTAAAAAAGCGGAAGCGGTTGAAGGATCATTCCCGTTTGTTTGAAAATTAGCGTCAAAGTATAATCTTGTACCTAATAGCGTCATTCTCACAATTTTGAAATCCTCGGCTGCTGCTTTTTATTATATGCATACGAGACGGGTAGCTGCTCCATTGATAGTCCATCAATCTTTTAGCCATACCTGCCCGTAACGGGTTCCTGTGGATATCATGAGTAAGCCTTATGAGATATGCATCATTTTCCATAATAAAGCTTTTGAATCGCCCTTGGAACAAATGCCCGGACCGGTCATGCTGCTGATAAAATTTTCGTATTAAAAGTATGAAAACCGTATTAATTAAGCTGCTATTTGACCTGAATCACATCCTTTGCTAATGTAACGATATTGATGAAGTGCGGCTTGTTAAATTTTTAACAGGTTAGTGGGTTTTTCTTTTCAGAAGGTTTATGCTGCCTTATTTGGAAACCGGAGCATTCTTAAGAAATGCTTCACCGGGAAAAAGTCCATTAAGTATCTTGCGATTCATGCTGCCTGATGCGAAAAAATGAACTCGTTGTTTCTATAATATTTTCTTTAGGTTTTTTGAGGTGAAAACAGATGATTCACGTATTGGCAACTATTGAATTAAAACCCGGGTGCCGTGATGTTTTTTTAGATAAATTCAGATCAGTGATTCCAGAGGTAAAGGCTGAAGAGGGTTGTATTGCATATTACCCTGCCATTGATGTCGATTCCGGGATTTCAGTTCAGAAAAAAGTTCGGGAAGACACGGTTATTATTATTGAAGCGTGGGAGAGTCCGGATGCCTTAAAAAGACACCTTGTTGCGCCGCATATGTCCGTTTACAGGGAAGCGGTAAAGGATATTGTTGTCAAAACATCTGTTGAAATACTCAAACCGGCCTGAAACGGATATATATCCGAAATTATCATCGGTAAAACGCTTTCATTATTAAAAAAGTGAGCAGGCATATCGAATTATGGTTACAGAAAACGAAAAAATTAAAAACAGAATACTTCGAATACTTGACCAGACGCCTGAACTTAAAGCTATTTTGATGTCTGAAGCCGGCCTCGATGAAAAGCGCCGTTGTATCAGGAAATTTTTATCTAATATGCTTTTTGCTACATTTGATGATGATCCCAAAATTCCACCCCTTGAGTGGGTGTTAACCCGTGATGCGATCAGAGTTTTCAGAAACCTGATTGCATTCCGAAGTGAACGGAATGCCGGGTTCAGTTTTCTGAATTATCTTGATGATCTTATTCACAAAGAAGAGCTTAACGGTGTTCAAAAACCGAAACCCGGGTTTTATGCGGAGCTGGATCATTTAATACGTGGCATTCAGGGGCAAACCGGTGTTTATCCTGATAAACACCCGACATTTGCAAAATATGAAGGCAGAAAGGCCGCACGCTACAGATCTGCCGATCTTTCCAAAATGGCCAGAACGGCTGAAAATTTCCAAAAACGATATTCTTGCGGTCTGGATCAGGATGCTATCCGGAGAAGAAGTAAAAACAAATCCAGAATATTAGAGTTTTTTAATGCCACAGAGCTTGAATGGGAAAAATGGAAATGGCATACACGTAATATTATCAAGGATGCGGATACCCTTGCCGCCCTTATAAGATTAACAGACGATGAATACCGGGCTGTAAAGCTCGCTCGTGAGAACAGGGTGCCTTTCGGAATAACACCTTACTACCTTTCACTTATTGATTTTAAGGCCGGTACAAAGAGGAGCGCCGGTGTCCGTGCACAGGTTATTCCAACGGCAGATTCCGTGGAGAGTCTAATCCAGCAGAAACGGTGCGGTGATTGTTCAATGGATTTCATGCTTGAAAGAGATACCTCTCCCATCGAAGGAATTACCCGCCGATATCCCAAAATTGTTATCCTCAAACCGATTATGACATGTCCCCAGATCTGCTCGTATTGTCAGAGAAACTGGCAGATAGAAGAGGTTCATTCCTCTAAAGCGGTGTTGAAGCAGCAGTATCTTGATAATGCAATTAACTGGATCAGCAGTACTCCTGAAATCAGGGAAGTCCTTGTAACCGGTGGTGATCCTTTTCTTCTGGCAGACAGTCTGCTCGAAAAAATTCTCTATAAATTATCAAAAATAAAACATATTGAAAGAATAAGAATCGGCACCCGAATGATCGTCACACTACCCCAGCGAGTAACTGATGAGCTTGCAAAGGTGATTTCCCGGTTTCATGTTCCCGGAAAAAGAGAGGTGCTGATTGTAACGCATTTTGAGCATTCATATGAAATTACACCGCAGGCCGTCGAAGCCGTGCAAACATTCAGACGTTTGGGTATCAGTGTATATAATCAGCTTGTTTATACCTTTTATAATTCCCGTAAATTTGAGGCCGCTACACTCAGAGATAAGCTGCGCCTTATCGGTGTTACGCCATACTATACGTTTAATACCAAAGGCAAAGAGGAGACAGATGATTTCAGGGTACCGATCCCGAGACTTTTGCAGGAACAGAAAGAGGAGGCACGTCTGTTTCCGGGTACGGTTCGAACAGATGAAATTGTTTTTAATGTCCCGCGACTGGGTAAAAACTATCTGCGGGCAACGCAACATCATGATGTTATTTCAATACTGCCTGATGGTCGAAGAGTGTATGAATTTCATCCATGGGAGAAAAAACTTTCGCTTGCAGACACATACATATATACGGATGTCTCAGTTTACGACTACCTGAGAAGGCTTAAAGATTTTGGTGAGAACCTGTCACATTACAAGACGATCTGGTATTACTACTAATATTTTCAGTATAGAAAAATATAATGAGATTAAAAATAAACAGTTTTACGTTTAGCCGTGATTTTAAAATTGAGGTCTTCAAAGATTGAAAACAAACCACCTTGTTGAATTTTGCAATGCCCGGAAGATGCATTCGGTAAAGGAAGAAAGTATAAACCTGGTAGTAACTTCTCCGCCGTACCCTATGATAAGTATGTGGGACGAGGTTTTTTGCAAGCAGAACCCGGATATAAAGTATGAGTTAAAGGATGCCAATGGTTTCGAAGCATTTGAGTTAATGCATGAAATTCTGGATGCCGTGTGGAAGGAAATCTGGCGGGTGCTCAAACCGGGTGGATTTGCCTGCATAAACATTGGAGATGCAACCCGAACCCTGGGGAGCAATTTTATTTTATATCCAAATCATATGCGAATATTAAAATACCTTATAGCAATCGGTTTTTCGCCATTACCGGATATCCTGTGGCGAAAACAGACCAATGCACCTAACAAGTTTATGGGATCCGGTATGTTGCCGGCCGGCGCATATGTGACGCTTGAGCATGAATATATTCTTATTGTCAGAAAAGGCGGGAAACGGGAATTTATTGAAGCACAGGAAAAACAGACCCGGAGGGAAAGTGCAATTTTCTGGGAAGAACGAAATATTTTTTTCTCTGATATCTGGATGGATATAAAGGGAACAACTCAGGAGCTTGCATCAAAAAAAACAAGGAAAAGGAGTGCCGCATTTCCTTTTGAGATCGCATCGCGGTTGATCAATATGTATTCTGTCAGGGGGGATACCGTGCTTGATCCGTTTATGGGTACAGGTACTTCAATGGCAGCAGCCATGGCATCCGGCAGAAACAGCGTCGGTATTGAAATTGATGAAAGTTTAAAAGATACCGTTTTGGGTTATAAAAAAGATATTATTTTTACTGCCAATGAGTATATTGAAAACAGGTTGAGACGTCATATCCAGTTTGTTAAAGATCGGCACCGGAAAAAAACTTCGATGAAGCATCGAAATATACATTACGGTTTTCCGGTAGTGACAGCCCAGGAAAAAGAGCTGTTATTAAATGAACTAACAGCAGTAAAAGAAATTGATAAAAATCTGGTAGAGATCACCTATGCGACAGACCCGCAGAAATCGTTTTGCCGGAAAGCGGCCATATAGCTTCCAATATCAATTTTAGAAAGAGGATATTATGAAACAAACCCTAACCGGCGGGTGCCTTTGTGGTGCGGTGCGATATGAACTCAAATATGAACCAAAGGAAGTAATCTACTGTCATTGCAACGATTGCAAGAAAGCTACCGGCGGTCCATACAGCATTGCTGTAGAAGCTGATGCGGGTAATTTGCAGATTAAATCCGGCCAGCCAAAGCAATATGCAAAAAAGGCAGACAATGGCAGTTTTATTATACGGAAATTTTGCCCGGATTGCGGTTCCCCTGTCTTTACAATTGAAGCCGCTTATCCCGACACTGTCTGGATCGAGGCAGGAACACTGGATGATCCTGAATCAGTAACGCCAACCCGTCAAATCTGGACAAAACGGATTGTCTCCTGGTCACATATTGATAAAAATTTATCTGCTTTTCCTGAAGAAGATTAGCGTGTTTTAAATAGCGATTTTGAAGCCACTTCT
This sequence comes from Desulfobacterales bacterium, assembly GCA_021737275.1. GTDB lineage: Bacteria > Desulfobacterota > Desulfobacteria > Desulfobacterales > JAIPEE01 > JAIPEE01. Next base: position 71,868 of record JAIPEE010000009.1, on the reverse strand, counting down.
AATCATTAAGAAATGTTCGCTTCAGATCCTCCGGTAAAAGCTTGAATGATGTCACTAAAGAAGGTCCCGGTCTGGTTGTATCAAGTGCAACTTCAGGATCTTCCATAGCCGCATCTGCAAGGTTTATGGGATCGTGTTGTCTGTGTAGTGGATTTCCTATCCTGTCCGTAAACGGAATTACAAGCGGCCCTTCACTATCCAGCACATAAATCAACTGGCCATTTACCATTCGGGCAATACTTCCGGCAGGATAGATACCGAGAACGCGCAGAAAGGAATATAAAATATATTGAAGTTTTTGATCTTTACCGGCATAGATGCGGTAAATGCTGGTTGCAACGTTTATGGGATTTACAGCGCCCTTGTAGCAGCGCCTTGAGGTCAGGGCATCGTAGATATCAACAAGCTTTGCAATTTTTATATATGCTGAATTTTCATCAAATTTTTTGTTTTCAGGGTAACATCGATCTTCACCCGTATACATTTCGCAATGATGGTATTGAACTACATTGTTGATATATGCGTTGCCTAAACCATTCATTTTAAGGATTTCAGCTCCTTTTTTATAGGAATGGGTTTTTACTATGTCAAATTCTGTATTTGTCAACCGGTCAGGTTTGTTTAAAATATTCGCAGGTATCAGCGTTTTCCCAATATCATGAAGAAAATAACCAACTGAAATATTGAAAAGCGCTTCTTTCCGGTATCGTTTGAATTGAACTTTACCTGATGGGCCATCATTGGCGTTTAGTTCAGAATCGGCTATGGTATCATCATCCCGGTAGCCATTTCTGAAATTAAACCATCTCAAAACAGCCGTACCAAGTGTACAGACATTAATAGAGTGATTGTAAAGGTAATCATCGTATGAGAAAATTTCTCCGGTCAGATATGAAAAGGCATTTTCATTATCCGTCATGAAATTAAGCAGGTCGGAAACAGTATCTTCAAGCAGTTCATAATTAAATATGCCGCCGGTTCTTTTTATTTCACTGACTATATTTTTAATGTTTTTTTTTGCGTGGTTATACTTTTTGCATGCTTCTCTTTTTTGCTCAAGGATTTCACGAAGCCGAAAATCAACATCCAAAACAGGGCCTTTAGAAAGGTAACCGGGTTGCTCTTTGGAGGGCTTGGCCGGGTGACCGAATTTTTTTTTGCCGAAATCAATTGCAAGCTGAGTTACACCCTTGTTTCTGATATCCTGAAGTTGTTTGGTGTCAGACAGTTTCTCACCCCGTTGAACAACAAGCATACCCAGGTCATTGTATATATCAAAGGCAACCGTTGCCGTCCTGCCGGCTTGAATGATACTGAAAAGAGAGTTTATGGATAATGTTTTTTTGATGATGTCCTCCGAATTGAGCACTGTAATGATTTCATTTATCAAATGCCTTGAATTAAATCAATAGTATCAAGATATTATCGATATTTAATTCATATTTAATTTAAATTTATTAGCTATTTAACACAAATTTCAGGTACAAAAATTAAAAAAGCGTGCTGACAACAGTTAGTATTTATTTGTACTATATTGAAGAGAAAAATAGCCGGGCCATATTTAATAAAGACTCAGGAAAAATGTGAATAATAGAAAAAGGTATAAAATGTTTCAAGATGATATTTCACTGGTTTGCCACAAGCCAATGTCAATTAATGGAAGACCGGCCCTGATAAAGGGAAAACACTACAAGGGCAGATGGTAAACTGAATCATTCTGTTCATCCGCTAATCCGGTAGTTATTTTGGAAAGCGAAATAGCTCGGCATCATGCGATGAATTATGAAAAGATGCTTGAGTATTTCAGTTGATGCAATTTAACAGTCTCCAAATTGTAAGATTCGTTCCAATACCCTTTTCGTCAATTTAAAATAAAGGAACAATGTCATTTGCATTAGCTGCATTGCTGTTTGTGAAGATCATACCCCGTACAACACTTGCCACACTAATCTTTTAAATCCGGACCATGTCCGGCCGCTACAACAGTGAGATAGAGTGATTGAGATAAGGTTTGAAGGGATTACGCTACACCATAAAAAAGCTAAGATCTTTCTCGAGAATTTGTCGCATACTTGAACTTTTTGTCTAATGTTGACTACTTCTAAAAAATTAAAAATTAAATATGTATATTATAAAAATTGCTACATTTTACACACGCTTATTTTATCAATTTAAATAATTTAACTTATTGAATAATAAACAAATATTATGATTAAACAAGTTGTTTTTTAAGTTGGCATAATAGTTGCTAATATTATCTTCAGAATAAATTAACATTATTACTATCAAAAAATATTAGGAAAAGATCCCAAACATTTGATTTACAGTTTTTTGATAAGAAAGCATTAAATCGTGAATGCTTACTATAAGAAAGGAGGAAAAATATGAAAGATAGTAAACAAAAGCAGTTTTCCAGACGTCAGTTTTTAAAAGCAACAGGGGGCGCTACTGCACTAGCGGGTGTAGCGTCAGCCGGATTTATAATGGCAATTCCCCAAAAATCATTTGCCATGCCTTTACCTAAAAAATGGGACAGTGAAGTTGATGTACTGGTTATAGGAAGCGGATTTGCCGGTTTAGCCGCTGGAATAGAGGCTGCGGAAGCAGGCGCCGTCACTGTAATTATTGATAAAATGCCTGTACCGGGTGGTAATTCAATTATAAATGGTGGTTTGGTTTCTGCAGCCGGTTCTCCCAAACAGGATAAAGAAAAGATTAACGATTCTCCGGACCTTATGTATAAGGACATGTTAAAGGCCGGCCTGGGGCTTAATCATCAGGCACTTGCCAGGGTTGTTACAGAAAAATCAAATGAAGCAGTTCAGTGGACGATTAAACATCTTGGCGCCCAGTATAAAGATCGAAATCTTCATTTGGGTGGGCATTCCGTCCCAAGAAGTTATTATACGACCAATAGTTCCGGGTCAGGCATTGTTCGACCACAGTTGAACAAAGTCAAAGATTTGGGCATCCCGCTGAAACTGAATTGTTATCTGGAACAGGTATACCGTGACGAGGATGGACGTATCAAGGGTGTAAACGTCCGAGAAGGATATAAGTTTCTGAAAGAGGGAAGCGGGCAATCTATATCAATTAAGGTGAGAAGAGGTGTTGTTGTCGCAGCCGGGGGATTTGCAAATGATGTTATCTATAGAAAAATCCAAGATCCCAAAGTTGATGATAAGGTACAGTGTACCAATCATCAGGGAGCAACTGCCGAGTGTTTAAAGGAATTGCTCAGGCTTCATGCCAATCCTGTTCAGCTGTCATGGATACAGCTGGGCCCGTGGAGTTGTCCACTCGAAAAAGGAATGGGAATCGGTTATATTTTTGCTATAAATGCTGCATTTCCATATGGGATCATGGTTTCACCCAAAACGGGTAAACGGTTTATAAATGAACTGGCTGACAGAAAGATACGTGCAGATGCAATTATCAATACCGGTGAATGGGCGGTTGGTATTGCTGATCAGGAAGGTGTTAAACGAACAGCAAAAATTGATAAAATGCTGGAACGGGGAATTGTTAAAAAGTTTGATACCATAGAGGCGTTGGCAAAAGAGTATAAAATAAATGTCGCCGAATATAAAAAAACAATTTTTCAATATAATAGTTTTGTTAAATCAGGAAAAGATACTGAGTGGGGTAAACCTTTTCAGTCTGACTGTAAACCAATTACCACGCCTCCTTTCTATGGCATGTATCTCTGGCCAAAGGCGCATCATACAATGGGCGGTGCTCAGATCAATACAAAGGCACAAGTCATTGATTTAAACCAGAACGTAATTCCCGGTCTTTATGCGGCAGGTGAAATTACCGGAGGCGTTCATGGAGCGGTCAGGTTGGGGAGTGTTGCCATTACAGACTGCCTTGTATTTGGTAGAATTGCAGGAAAACAAGTAGCCGGAGAAAAACCCTGGGCTTAATAAAAGTGACGGTTGACCGGCAAGTGAATTACTATTCAGTTTCACTTGCCGGTGTATTTCATATTTCCTGAAGTTTTATATTCAGATTTATATATTACCGAAATAGATTGCTGTGTGTTTTGAATTAGTGGAGAAAAGTTAAAATGGCCTCAGAATGTTTTATAATAATTAAGCGCAGAATAATTATTGGCTTATCCTTAACCGGCTGTGTTTCGATATTTTTAATCAGCCTGTTTTATCAAACAGTTTTTAGTTCTGATGTATTGGGAAATGCAAATAGTCTGAAAGCGTATCATTCAGATGCTGAGCTTTCCTGTAATGATTGCCATACGGTTGAAAACGAAGTGCAAAATATACCTGCAACCGATGATTGTCTGGAATGCCATGGTGACATGGAAGCGGTCGCTCAATTGACAGCCGATAAGGATCCAAATCCCCATGATTCACCACATTATGGTCCTTATCTTGATTGTGATTTATGCCACCATGAACATAAAATTTCTGAAAACTACTGCGGCGGCTGCCATGAGTGGGTGAGTTCAGTGCCTTAAAATATAGTCACTTATAGATAATTTTTTTGGACACAATAATTGTTATTATGATTAATTATTGCAAAATAAGAAAGGAGTAAAATGAAAACAATAGATTTTAAAAAAGTTTTATGTGCGGTCAGCCTGACTGAGTTAACAGAAAAAGTTCTTCCATATGCATCATATGTTTCAAAAACCTTTCAGTCTGAAATTCACCTTTTATATGTCGTTAACTTGATTCGGCAGGATCTGTATAATGTTCCGGGAGAGTTAATAAAAATATCACAGCAGATGTCGGAAAATGCCGAAATAAAGTTGGAATCACTTGCAGAAAAATATTTTTCAAAAAATCAAGTCAAAATTAAAACAGTAATCGGAGAACCCCCGGATGAAATTATAAAATACATTGAAAAAGAAAGTATTGATTTGGTTGTGATGGGCACCCACGGCAGGAGGGGAATTAAGAAAACATTTTTAGGAAGTGTGGCAGAAGATGTAATTAAAAGATCATCTGTACCGGTGATGACTTTAAACTCATTGAGAGCAAAATAATTTCTTCACAGATGCCCTTTAAGTAAAAAAGCCCTTAGTGTTTTCATGTGTCAGGCTATTTATCACAAAAGAAAAACACTAAGGGTGTTTATACAAAAATTATTTCAGACCTTAAACGTCATGCCACATTTAGAGATAATATTCGATTACTTGGACAAAAGACGCTCCATTTCAAAAAACAGATCCTGCTCCCGGATAACACCAACGACTTTTTGATTCTGCTTAACAATCAAACGCCTTTTTCCATGACTGACCATCATATAGGCGGCTTCCATTAGATTAGCATCTGAAGCAATTTCCAGTAGAGAGGTTGTCATTAGTGATCCGATTTTCTTTTCTGCAAGTTGTTTGATTTCTATGTTGAACAAGCCATTCCAGAACATGGGTGAAAACTGAATACTGTCGGCCATACTCGGTTTAGGTGCACTGAGGTACGCCGGCATAATCCCTCTGAGCAGATCCTTGATGGATAAAAAACCTATTTCTCTTCCATTATTACCAAACACCAATATGGAGCGGTGGCCGGTTTCCATAATTTTTGCAGATGATAAAACAGGTGAGAATGACTTTTTTAATTTTAAAATTGCCTCCTTCACTGTGTGATCTTCAGTGAGTGTCGTATACTCTTCGATCGGAATCATGACATCTGCAACATTATGCTCAATATCTTTGTTGCCCATGACCATAAATCGATGGGCATCATGAATCTTAACAGCGAGCAGGTCAATATCACAGGGTTTGGACAGATAGTCGAATGCGCCTTCTGTCAGCGCGTCGCGAGCAGAAGGCAGTGCGGCATGACCTGTTAACATGATAACCGGTATTTCGGGATTAACTTTTTTGATCTCCTTTAAGACTTCGTGCCCATCCATGTCCGGTAGCTTTATATCCAGAATAATAACGTCAGGATGCTGGTCAAGTTTTTTAATTGCCATCCAGCCGTCCTGGGCTAGTATTACATCAAAACCCCTGTTTGACAAAATTCTCTTAGTTGTCAAACGGAATTGTTCTTCATCATCAACCATTAATACTTTTATTGCATTAGTCATATTCTCTAATCTCCTATTGCGACGCATAAAGTTTCATTGCCAACCCGTCATAATATTTCAGGATTAAGCAAACTTGCCAGACCGAGCAATGTTGTTATAACCGTAAAAACAGAGATAAAAGCAAATATCCGTTTAATTTTTAAAGCATTGCGCAGTCCTGTATATATGAGAACAAATTGCCAGCAGGTTGTCAGCAATATAATGCCCGGTATCCAGGAAAACAACAACGTAGCAGTGGTATAGGCTGTTATGCTGAAAACCGTGGTGAAAGTCTGTTTCTTCCCCAAAACCAGTAAAGACAGAAAAAGTATCAGAGAGGTTATGACGGGTATCAGTATTGCGTTAGCCAATCGTATTATAAATAATCCGATAATAGAACCCGGCGCAATAAAGGATGCCATGATGCTATATATAACGCATGTTAGGCAAAGAAACCCAAGTGGCGCTGAAATGCTTTTTTTTAATGGAACAGACTGATAAAAATTACCCGGAAAAAGCATAATATGGCCAATTTGTTTAACATATCGACGGAACATGGAGTCACTGTTATGATATATGATACCTGTTGTTGCCATGTTATCTTGTCTCCTTTAAAAAGAACTCAAACCCGGCCAGCCAAGCCATTTCCAGTATGTTGCCGACATGAGCAATAAAATGGCCATGTTGATAAACCACAGCATGAGACCTACACGAAGATAATCTTTTGAGTTCAGATAACCACTGGCATATACAATGGCATTGGGCGGTGTTCCAATTACCAGACAGTAAGCGAAGGATGAAGATATCGCTGTTCCCATGGCCATAAGCGGAATCATTGATGATCCCGGATGCACAATGCCGGCCATAGCCAGCGTAACCGGTCCTATAGCGGCACAGGCGGGTCCGTCAGCCATTATCTGGGTTAACAGGCCCGTGATGAGGTTACCCGAAAGCAGCAGGCCCATTCCCTTACCCATGCCGAGCGGCTCTGTCAAACTAACAAGTGAGCGGGCAATCCAAAAAGCGCCTCCGGTTTTAACCAGCACTTTACCAAAAATAATTGCACCCGCATAAAGCCATACAACACCCCAGTCCACCTTGGTCTGATAATCACGCCAGTTGACAACTCCGCACATGATATATGCAACAGCCCCTATTACGGCAAAGACACCGATTCCAAATCTGATGCCGGTTAAATTATATATAATATTTTTTTCGGTTATCCAGCAAAATAACATAACAATAAAAATGATGAGAGATGTTTTTTGCTGACCCGTCCATTTGCTGCCAAATTTATTAATTTCATTTTTTACGGTTTCCAACGAAGAACCCAGATTTGTGAGGGTCGGTTTAAACCGCCAGTTAATAAGTATCCAGGTGACAGGTATGGTGAAAAAAAGAAAAGGGATACAGTAGACACACCATTGGCCGAAACTGATCGATATGCCAAACATATCTTCGGTATAGCTCATCATGATGATATTACGGGCAGCGCCGGAAGGTGCCATCGAACCGCCCAGATTACAGGCCATGGCAATGGTAATCATCAGCATTTTTGCAAGCTCCGGGTCCTCCTTGCCATATGAAGCGATAGTTGCCGTATAAAGAAGTATGCCGATAGGAAGAAACATGGCAGCCAGGGCATGGTCAGACATGAACATGGTCAAGGGGGCAATGACTAAAATAATAACTAGCGTAATCCACTTGATATGTGGATTTTTCAGTTTGCCGAACATCATCAGGGCAATTCGTTTATCAAGACCTGTTTTGACAAAAGCAACCGCAAACATCAGGCTGCCCATGATAAACCAGGTAGCATCCGACCAGTATAAGCCGGCGACATTTTCCCTGTTGACGATACCGGTACACATGGCAATAATCCCGATACAAAAAGCCACCATCGGTAAAGGTAAGGCCTCAGTGATAAAACAGGCTACAACAAAAACAACAATGGCGACCGCCGCCTTTACATGAAAACCGGCTTTCAGGGCATTTGCCTTTTCACTTTCTCTGAGATTTTCAAAATCGAGTTTATCCGTTTGTAATTGATAGGCATCCTTTAAAAGTTTCTCAAATATTGGCGGACTCATACTGCCGACAAAATTTTTAATTTCCTTAAGATGTGCTTCTGAAGATGGTATGTCATTTTTTTCACACCAATTCCGGTTTTTTTTCAAAAAGGCTTTGTGGGTGAAAGAAGAGGTTTGCATGCTTTTGTCCATCATTCTTACCAGTTGCATCTGCCATTGAGAAAGATCCGACGGTTTTATGGCAAATAATTCATTCGATAAAAATTCCATGGTATATTTGGACCCCATAGAATATTCGATACCGACATCCAGCATGCTTTTGGGAGTCGGCATCGACAGAATAACCAGCAAAAGTGCTAATGGAATGATAAACAGCTTCCAGTTGATATATTTGTCATACCCGGTGGGCTTAACTTTGTCTATTTGAGCAGTCATTGTCTCACCTTTTTATAAAGTGTTAAGTAAAATATTTCATGGCTTTATTCATCAAATAGACCAGAAACATTATAAGGGTTGCATAAAAGAAAAACTTACGCTCCGTATTTCGCGAGAAGCGTATGATTCCCTTTTTTAAAAAAATATCAGATAATGCCATCTTTTAATTCTCCATTTAAATAATTTTAATGTCTCATGAAGATGTCGATTTAATGATCTCCCTGGGAGATTTCATATAGTGTTTGGTTTGGGCCATCCTGATTTTGGTCTCTATTTGATCACGCTTTTCACTCGCCCTCGAAATGGCCTGGGCCAGTTCGTCTATATCAGCGGGTTTTATTAAAAAATCGAATGCGCCGGATTGCAAACCCTCAATGGCCGTTTCAACTGTGGCATGGCCCGTCAACATAATGACTTCAATCAGGGGATATTGCTGTTTGATAATTTTGAGCGCCTCAATCCCGTCCATACCCGGCATCTTGATATCCATGACCACCACATGAATTGCTTTTTGCCCAATGAGGGCCAATGCCTCTTTGGCGTTCGATGCTGTAGAAACCTGAAATCCTTTTTGTGAAAGCAGCTTACTGCTTGTAGACAGAACCCTTTCTTCATCATCTACGATCAGTATATGATTATGTTCCATTGCTTCTTCCTCCTTTTTTAATGCACGCAAAATTATTAAGCTGCCGGTAGCTGTATTTTAAATTCGGTGCCGTCATTTTTATTGCTTGATACGGTCATTTCTCCACCCATATTTTTAATAATCCCATAGCAAACGGAAAGGCCGAGACCTGTTCCTTGACCCATTGGTTTAGTCGTAAAAAACGGTGCAAATATTTTCTCAATATTGTCAGGATTAATGCCAATACCGTTATCAGATACGGATATTTCAACTGTTGATGTATCCGGCAGGGCGATCTCAATTTTGATAACACCGCCGGTACTGTCATTTGCTTCACAAATTGCGTCAATCGCGTTATTCAGAAGATTTAAAAGAACCTGTTGAAGCTGTGACGGATCACCACACACGATGGGGGCGGCATTTTCCGGAAAATACTTTAAAATTGAGATATCGTTAACCGTAGCCTTTCCTTTAACCATATTTATAATTTCCGGTATAAAGGATTGAAGTTCGATTTGACTCATGGATGGTTTTTCTTTCCTGCCGAACTTCAAAATAGCCTGGGTGATTTTGGCTGCCCTTGAAATTTGAATGGCGATCTGTTCAAGAGAATCATTTATCTCTTTATTTGTTTGGGGCTGAATTGCGGATGAAGATTTGTTAATCTCCTCAATCATTAACAGTAAAAGGGACTGTTCATTCTTAATGATTTGAAGCGGGTTATTGATTTCATGGGCGAAGCCGGCAGCCATTTCGCCCAACTCGGATAACCGGGTTGCATGAATCAACTGCTGGGTTATCAATTCGTTTTTGTTATCAATTTGCCGGATTCGATTAATGATCCGGTTGGTGAGAACAATCGCGATACTGAAAATTACAGCGCCGCCTGAAAGTGAGATCAATATAATCAGATAGCTTGCCGTATGCAGTTGTCTGAATACTTCAGCGGTTTCCTGGCGCACCACGAGTAGCCAGTCTTTTTCAGTAAGAAAAGTGGATGTGTACAAAAATTTTTTTCCGGTCTTGATATTTTCTATGAAATGCATAATTCCATTATCTGAATATGGAAATTGAGTAAATTCCGAATCTGTTTCCATTAAATTACCGCCGGATCGGCGTGTGGTTTGAAAGATTCCAGAGGTGTTTAGTATATAAGCTTCACCTGTTCTGCCGAATTGTACTTTTTCTACCAGATCGCTGAACTGTTTCGTGTCAATAGTAGCCCGGATGATCCATACGTGACTGTTTACCCGACTGGTAACGGCAATAACAAAATGGGGCACCTGTCGATAACCAAGGAAGATATCGCTGATATAGGTACCCTTTTTCATGACCTGTTTAAACCAGAATTCATTTTCATAGTTTTTCAATGTGAGTTGATATGGGCCGCTGTAAGAACGGTGAATTCCATTTTCGTCAAAGACACCAAGGTCAACAAATGCACGGGATTTGCTGTTAAGGTCATTATATGCTTTTTGGATGGACGCCTGTTTTAAAAGCGTTTCCGGGCCATAGGCTTTTGAAATAAAAATAAGATCTGATTTCCGTTCCTGAAGGAAGGTATCAATCATTTGCCGATGATCCGATACCGTTTGCTTGAGGCCGGCCAGGGTTGAATTTTCAATGGATGATGTAAAATAGTAAAAACCGATACCCAGCACTATAATAAAGGGTAAAAACGGTGCCAGGATCATACTTGCCAGAATGTATTTTTTTATTTTTGAATAAGTTTTCAGCATTTTAGTTCTCATTCAGTGAATATATAAACTACTTATAAGGCAAAGCTCGTGCCAGATTTTTATGAGCATTTAAAAAAAATAAGTAGCTATAAAAACAGTATGTTGAATTAAAATGAGAAAATAAGCTAAGTCCGGCTGGCGTCCATATTTTTTACAAGATGTAAAGTATTACACCGGTGATATTATAAAAGATAATAACTGATACATACTGCTGAGTATTTAACTGGAGGGATATTCTTAAATGATGTGTTTTGTGCCACTTTTAAAATAATACAGGGAATTAATCAGTTCCTGTCTTTTTTTACACTTGTTTCAAAAGCAAGTTTATATTTTTCAATTTTAGCATGGAGTGTCGGTCGGGAAAGGGACAGCAGCTTAGCAGCCTGAGACCGGTTTCCTTCAGTCAAAACAAGTGCTTCACTAACCAGAATACTGGAGAGATAATCGATGCAATTATCAAAGACATTCTCTTCAGAATGCTGAATAAGCATTTTTCTTACCCAGTCCTGAAGTGTCTGATCATTTTCCGGAACCGATTTTTCTTTATTCAACTTTTCGTGAAGTGCTTTTTGAATATCTTCCCTGCTTACTTTAATGCCGCGATTAAAAATCATGGTTTTCCGGATGACATTAGCCAGCTCTCTGACATTTCCCGGCCATGAATATCGGTTTAACAGCTTTTGCGCATCATCTGCTATACCCGGATTAGGAACATCATTTCGGGCAGAATAGCTGGATTGAAAATATTCAGTCAGAAGCGGAATATCTCCTTCGCGTTCGTTTAGCGGCGGCAACCAGATCGTAACCACTTTTAAACGGTAGTAAAGATCCTCCCGGAAAGTACCCTGTTCAATGGCTGTTTCAAGATTCCGGTTTGTTGCTGCAATGATCCGAACGTCAATTGGAATGGTATCTCGTCCGCCTAACCGTTCAATGCTTTTTTCCTGGAGCAGGCGCAGCAATTTTGCCTGCAGATCAATGGGCATATCACCAATTTCATCCAGCAGTACCGTTCCGCCGTTGGCCTGTTCAATTTTTCCTATACGCCGATGAACGGCACCGGTGAAAGATCCCTTTTCATAACCAAAAAGCTCGCTCTCCAAAAGGTTAGCAGGGATGGCAACACAGTTGATTACCAAAAATGGTTTGTGAGAACGTTTGCTGTGCTGATAGACAGCACGGGCAACCAGTTCTTTGCCTGTTCCGGATTCTCCACGAATTAAAAGTGTTGCATCAGTAGGCGCAGCTTTTCCAATGGATTTATAAACCTCCTGCATGGCATGGCAGCGGCCGATAATGGCATCACTTTTTGCCGTATCCGGTTTTGCATCCAGCGCAATGGGTGATTTCATCAAACGACCTGCAGCCAGTGCCTTTGAAATAGTATCCAGCATATCCGGTACATCAAAAGGCTTGAGTATATAGTCAAATGCGCCTATCTTGATAGCTTCTATCGCCGTTTCGGTGGTACCGTAGGCGGTCATGATAATTACCGGTAATTTAGGTTCGATTTCATAAATTTTCTTGAACGTATCCATGCCGTTCATGCCGGGCAGTCGCAAATCCAGGATAACCAGATCAGGAATTTCATTCCGGATAATTTCGATTCCGGATTCCCCTGAAGCGGCGCCTGTTACGAGAAATCCATCCTCTAACAGGATTTTTTCAAAACTTTTTCTTAAAGCATCATCATCATCAATTATTAAAATAGTGTTCAAAATCAGGTCCCTCAACCGGTAATGTTATGATAAAGACCGTACCGTTTTGCGCATTCGCGTGTGCTTCAATAAGGCCGTGGTGCTCTTTGATAATTCGATCCGCAATACTTAAACCAAGGCCTGTGCCTTCTTCTTTGGTTGTAAAAAAGGGTTGAAAAATTTTTTTTCGGATTGTTTCAGGAATACCGGGGCCATCATCACTTATTCGTATGGATATGGACTTTTTAAGAGGTTCCGGAAAAACTTCTTCTTCTCTGATAATAATATGTCCATTGGTTTTATTCATTGATTCACAGGCATTTACGATAATATTAACCAGTACTTCCTTAATTTGTTCAGGGTCGCAGGTTATTTTGGGCAAAGGATTTTTTCTGGTCACCTTTACTGAAACGCCATATGATTTTAAACGATGTGAAAGAAGCTGTATGGCGCTATCAATAATAGTTGAAGGGCTTATCTCCTGAAACTTGAGCTTGGGCGGTCGTGAAAATTCAAGAAAATTCTGGATAATAGCATCAATATGACGAATTTCCTGGGAGATCACATTCAGATCATCTTTTTGTGTGTCATCCAGATGCTGTAAGGTTCGTTCCAGAGAAAAGAGGCGCATATTGACAGAGGTAAAAGGGTTTCTGATACTGTGGGCCATACCGGCAGCAAGCTTACCGACTAATGCCATTTTTTCGGCCTGTAATAGATGTTCCCTGCTTTTTTCCAGCTCAAATGTTGTTTGATCTACATCATGCATCAGACCATAGACTTTTTGACTAAGTGCCATGACTTCATTGCCCGCCTGTTCGGGTGGATTATTTTCGTGAAATGCCAGTTTACGAATCGGCAGCAGAATCTGGGTTACCAGGACAAACGCCAGGAGGGTTCCGAGCAGGGCGCTGAATACCATCGCAGCAATAGCTATAATACGAAGTGTTATAGCGCGTTCAGAACTCTCTTCTTTTGCAAGATTGATTCGTGATTTGAAATGAGATTTATAATTTTCACATAATTCAAGGACCTGAAAAAAATATTGACGGGCATCTTTGTGTAACAGATTGCCTTTGACCCGGTTTCCATTTTTGTATAAGTCGATTACCTGGTCTTTTGTATCAGTGTACAAATTGTAGGCTTTTTCAATGGCATTAATGTCCTGTTGTTCTTCCGGATTTCCCGCCATAAATTTTGCTTTATTTAGTTCTTCACTAAATATTTGACGATATTCACTCAGTTGATTTAGCCAGTTCTGATCATTGTCAATAAAATAGTATGTAACAAAGCCTTTCTGGTTAAGGAGCGCACTTTCGAGTGCTTCAGCGGTATGGAAAGCGGCCATGTGACGATCAATCATCGATGTGAGGAGGTTGCCCATCCGATAAGTATACCAGATCATGACTGATCCGCCCGCAAGCGTTATGATCAATAACATTGCCAGAATGATAAAAACCCGTCGTTGAAGACTTAACCGTTTAAACATGACACAGACCTGTCTTTTGCGTGTTATTTCATGGAAAGACCATAATACGCCCGAATATATTTTTCAATATATCCTTATTGGATATTAAATGTCGCCGCTTTTTCTGAGAAGCAGTTTTGTCCTTGCCCTTCGGATTCTTTCTTCCTGTTCATCTTTCCGGTTTCTGGCGCCGTTCAGTTTTATCTGTAGTTCACTGAAATTGGCCGGTTTCAGGAGATAATCATAGGCACCGAGCTTCATTCCCTCAACGGCTGTTTCGGTAGTGCCATGGCCGGTCAGCATAATGACTTCAACCAGTGGAAAGTCATGTTTAATTTTTTGTAATGTTTCTATACCGTCCATTCCCGGCATCCGTATGTCCAGAATAACCACATCAATATCCGATTTGGCCAGTATATCAAGACACGTCTCTCCATCATATGCAAATGAAGTTTGTTCGCCCGTCTCTTTGAGACGCAAACAGAGCATTTCAACAAAGTCCTTTTCATCATCCACGACAAGGACTTTAATCGGAATTTTTATCATGATAACTTTCTCCTTTAATATGACTTATCCAGTCTGTTGCACTATTTTCTGTTTCAAAAGCCTTGATTTGCATTTCAAGGCATTTGGGAAGTACCACCCGGAAGGTGGTTCCTACATTCAGCTTACTGTCAACCCGAATCGAACCACCCAGTTTGTCAATGATATTTCTTGTTACAAATAAACCAAGGCCGGTTCCTTTATTCGGGGGCTTTGTTGTAAAAAAAGGTTCAAATATTTTTTCAATATGGTTGGCGGGGATTCCTGGTCCGGTATCCTGGATTGAAATCGCGACTTCCTGGCCATGGTTTGCTGTCGAGATAGAGATACGGCCGTTTTCACCAACAGCATAATTTGCATTTGACAATAGGTTAATAAATACCTGTCTGAGCTGGAACGGATCTGTCATTATCTCTTTTGACAAAGGATCAAAAGAGGTAGTGATGTCAATATTTCGGTTTGACATTTCATGGGTCAACAGATCGATTGATTCCGCTATTAACTCCGGCAGATCAACCCGGGTATAGTCCGAGTGGCCGTTTCTCGCAAATCCTAATAATTGATGTGTAATTTTTCCGGCACGTTCAACAGCAGTGATGATTTTATCGATGCTCAGTTCAAATTCTTTGCGACATGGTATCTGTAACATTTTCTGTCGTGCCAGTATCTGAGAAAGGAACCCTGCAGATTCATTGATAATCGCCAGCGGATTATTGATTTCATGAGCTATACCGGTTGCCAGTGTTCCCAGAGAAGCCAGCCTTTCAGCGGCCGCCATCTGGTGAGCTACTTTTTCCCGAAAGGCATTTTCGGCTATCCGTTCTTCTTTTCTGATAATGCTTTCATTCGCCTGTTTTATCTTTTCAGCAAGATGGTCGATTTCTACCGGTTTGGTGAGGTAGTCAAAAGCACCGATCTTGATGCCGGTGACGCCGTCCTGAGCAGATACCTGGCCGGTCAGCAAAATAACCTCCACCTTGTCCGGATATTTTTTCTTGATCTGTCTGAGCGTTTCAATGCCGCTCATTTCAGGCATCTTTACATCCATAATGATTACGCTGACGGAATGATTATTCAGCATCGAGAGACATTGACTGCCGCTATCCGCCTGAAGGACATTAAACCCTCTTTTATTGAGACGCCTGGATAAAGCCTGTCTGAATGCGGCTTCATCATCAACAAGTAATATCGTTATTTCAGTCATCATTAATGGCTCTTTTTTTTTCCGGTTGAAATATTTTTTTTGAAACGATGTCTGTATATGCAAAACCGATTATTATAACAAACGTCCTGAAAAAAATATTTATTATATCATGTGCACTTAAGAAATGGCTATTCAAATCATGTTGTCTTTCCATTTTTATACCAGCCCTAAAATTTTCCACCAGATGGCGGCAACGAGTATCAGTACAGCTAAAAGTATCGGCGTGGCAATAAACCCTACTTTGGTTAAATCTGATGATTTAAAATAACGGTAACTATAGGCAATAGCATTGGGCGGACAGCCAATGACCAGCAGCATGGCAAAGGATGTGGCCGTGCCGAGACATAACGCAAGGACAATCGGATTAACGCCTTCCAGCTGGGCCATGGGGATTACGATGGGTAATATGAGTGCCGCCGCCGCGACATTTGCCATGACATTGGTAACCAGTGCACCGAAAATACTGACGCCAATAAATAAAAGCAGCCAGCCGCTGCCTTCGATAAGAGGAAAAAACAGATTGGCAAAGTAGGTTGCCGCACCTGAATATCCCATGGCCAGTCCAAGTGAAATGCCGCCGCCAAAAATAAATAAAGCCGTTCCCCATTCCAGATTTTCATGAATATCATTCCAGGATAAAACGTCTGAAAGCACAAGCAGGGTGACGGCGATCATGCCGGTGATGGAGTAGTCAATACCGTGTATTCCTTTGGTGAGCCAGGCAATAAAGGCAAGACCGATAATAATAAGCGATTTGATTTCCAACGGCCGCCAGGGTCCGATTTCTTCATCAAATTTGGGTAGTTTGATATTGGGATCAGGCCTGAAAACCATATAAACGATACAGACAGCTATCGGTACGGTTACCAGGGCAGCAGGTCCGGCATATTTGATCCAGTCAAAAAATGAGATTTCAATTCCGGTAAACTCTTTCAGAAAAGCGGCCGATACCATGCACCTGCCGCCGCCGACAAGTGTACCCATGCCGCCGCAGGAACATGCAAATGGAATGGATAACATCATAAATTTTGCGGTTTTGGTATGCGGTTCAATGCCGGCTGCCCGCATCATGGGAAGCATGGTGACGATACCAATAGCGCATGCAGCAGCGTCATGCATGAGTGACGATGCCCACCCGAGCCCGATAGCGATGATGAAGGTAAACCGGGTAATACTTGTTCCGGCTTTTTTAATGATAAAGTATCCCAATCGCTTTGTAATACCGGATTTATCCAGTGAAATGGCAAAAATCAGACAGCACATTATGAATATAACAACCGGATGCATATAGCTTGCCCAGACTGATTTGACATCCGAAATGCCCATGAGGACAAGAAAAATACCGATACATATGGCTGTAATTTCAAGCGGGATGGGCTCAAAGACGAAAAGAAAAACAAGTACCGCTATAATTGCCAGAAATCGTTTGGCGGTTGGGGAGAGGCCGTCCACATAATCAATCGTCACATTGGAAAGTTTAAGATTATCAGCTTTTTCCATTAAAAAAGCAACGGTTGATTGAGGGCTGCCGGCTGTTTTGGTTTTAAGAGTATAGGTACCGTTTTTTTTATTTTGATCAAGTATTGTATAATGGTCGGCGCTTTCCTGATATAACTGCAGGAGGCTATCACCTGAAATCAAAAACCGGGTACCCTCAGGGCGGGGTATAACCAGAATCAGCACGCCAATCAGAAATGCAATAAAAAGTAAAAAATATCTTGATTTGAAGAACATGTGAATATCATCTCCTTAACTTGTTGTCAGTCTCGACAGACTGACTACATTGATTGTTTTTACAAGGTGGCGGTGAAAGATGTGCATCAATGATTTTTTCGACCAGATTTTCGATGCTGCATGGCTTGGTTAAGTAGTCGAAGGCTCCCAGATTCATACCCATTCTGGCGGCCGTTTGAGAACCATGGCCGGTCAGCATAATTACAGCCATATCCGGCATCATTTTTTTAAATATTTTAAGTACGTCAATACCGCTCATGTCTTCCATTTTCAGGTCAAGTACGGCAACATCATAATCATCTTTTCGAAGCATCCGGATGGCGGATGTTCCACTGTATGCCTTTTTCACCACAAAATTTCTTTTTACGAGCCTGTTGGCAAGCACATCGATATAACCGGACTCGTCGTCAACCAGAAGAACTCTGATTGGAATTTCCGTGGATGATGATTTGACAGATGCCATTTTTATCAGACCCGTTTTTTGGTAATGCGGTTGATCCGCGCTTCGATAATTTTCTTTTCATGCATTCGTTTTCTTGCAGAGGCTTCATTTACTTTACTGACAAGAATCTCAATCTCACAAGGTTTTAACAGGTAGTCAAATGCACCCAGCTTCATTCCTTCAATGGCTGTTTCAATAGTTCCATGACCGGTCAACATGATTACTTCAACCAGGGGATATTTTTGTTTAATTGTTTGAAGTGTCTCGATTCCATCAATTCCCGGCATCTTAACATCCAGCAAGACCACTTCAATATCCTGCCGCTCGTTCAGGATGCGAAGTGCATCAGATCCGCTAAATGCCTCGGTTATGCTAAATTCACGTTTTTTCAGGCGTTTTGAAAGTGCCTGGATGAAAGGTATTTCATCATCGACGATAAGAACAATAGCGCTATTCATTTATTTTCTCCTTTTCAATTTGTTTTGTCAGCTTCGCCGGTTTCCTGATCAGCAGGCTTAGTATCCCGGTAGTGATCAGTAATATGGTAAGGAAGCCAGACCCGAAACCGTGTGCCGACATCAACCACGCTGCTGACATCAATTTTCCCGCCTATCTTGTTGATAATTCCATAACAGATCGACAGACCCAGACCGGTTCCTTTTCCGACCGGCTTGGTTGTAAAGAACGGGTCGAATATGCGGGGTATAACGGATTCGGGGATGCCGTGCCCGTCATCCTCAACAACAATGACAATATGCCCTTTTTCAAGTTTACTTAATTTGCTGATAATTTTTATAGTTCCGCCGTTTTCCTCCATCGCATTCAGCGCATTATTAATCAGGTTCATCAGTACCTGCTGCATTTCAGACGAAGATACGGATATGGGTGGCAGATCATGCTGAAGTTCCGTAACAATATTAATATGGCTGTGCCTGGCCATTTGGGCGGACAGCGCCACAACCTCTTCGATCAGTGCATTTACATCCAGATCATCAACAGAAGGATCTGTCTTTCGGGCAAAACTCAAAAGTTTGTGTGTAATATCCTTGCAACGCCGTCCCTGTGTATGAATTTGTTCAAGAGATCGCTTGAATTCGTCAAGGTTGCTGCTGGATTTCAGTTCATCTTCTTCAAGCAGATCACCGATCCATCCGGCTTCCTCAACCATAATTGCCACCGGATTGTTGATTTCATGCGCTATTCCGGCAGCCAGTTCGCCGATAGAGGCCAGTTTGCCGGATTCTATTACCTGGAGATTCATAAATTCTTTTTCTGTATCTGTTTTTTTAATCCGGGTAACAATCCGTCTGGAGAAAATGAGCGTCAAGGTAATAATAATGATACCGGCGAAGATGATAATCATGATAGCCAGATGCTGAGCGCGTGTCAGATCCGAATAGGCATCTCTGGTTGTCTGCCGGTAAACGAGTACCCAATCATCATTTTTCAAAAAGGATGCCACATAAATAAACGTGTCACCATTCGGTTGCGTATTTTCAATATTAAGAATGTCTGTCCGGTTGTTATTTCTGTCCCAGAAGTTGGGAATCTGTTCCTTGTTAATTTCCACAGGTGGTTTGGTCTGGAACAGGCCCTCCCGATTAAGGATAAATGCAAAGCCGGTTTCCCCAATCCGCAAATTTTCAACAAGCGTATTAAAAGCGTTGAAATCAATGGTGGCTCGTAAAATCCATGATCGGGAGTCCCATGTAAACTTGGTGGTGATAATAAAATGAGGATGCCCTCGAAGCCCCAGAAAAACATCACTGACATAATAGTCATTGGCAAGCGCTTTTTCCAGCCAGAAGGCATCGTTGTACTGTACTTTGGCCAGCCGGAAAGGCCCCGCATAGGCAACTTGCAGACCACTTTCATTTACTATGCCAAGGTCAACAAAAGCCGGGCTCAATCCATTGAGTATGGCCAGTTTCTCTTCAAGAGCAGCTTCTTGAAGCAATTTTTCAGGTTTACTGGAATGCAGCAGAAATGTGACGGCGTCCAGTTTTTCCTCAAGAAAGAGATCAATACGCTGCTTATGCTTTAGAACCAGTTCACCCAGATGGGCATTTACCTTTTCCTTATATGAACTGTGAAAGTGGTAAAAGATTGTGATGCTGACAAAAATCATCGGTGCAATGGACATGAAAATGATAATGAATAAAATATTCCGGTTTAGAGCCTGATAACGGGTATAGCTGGTTTTACTTTCTTTCATTGTCAAATTACCCCTGTTGACTGTTATTTCTGTCCGGAGATAACATCCGTGAAATTGAGGATTTTATCCGTTCAATGCTTTTGCCGGTTTTCTCAATCTGAACGACATTATAATATGAAAACAGACTGGGGGCGTGGTCGTCCAGTGTATGCAAAATAATGGGCAACGGCGGGATACGGTCACATAATTTGTTCCATAAATTCAGCTCATTTGCATCAGGCAGATCAGGATCAATAACAAGAAGATCAATGGGAGCCTGACTATATATCCATTTTAAAATATCCCGGCCGCTTTCAGCCAGCATGACCTGATAGCCTTCAGATGCTATTTCACGCTTCATATAATCCCTGACATGGGAGTTGCGGTCTGCAATCAAGATATTGTATGTTCTGGTCATAAAAAGCTTATGAGCAAGGTTTGTGCCATATGTTGTGTTAGCGGGGTGTGGAAATAAATATCTGTAATATCAATAATATTGAATTTTTGACGGTGTAATAAAGGCGGTATGTTGAATGGCAGGTCTGTCAGTTTTTTTTACATATTGTAATGTTCAAAGGGGAATCAACAGACAAGAGAATAAAGTTCCCGGGCTGCAACTGTGGGTGACGTAATACCGTTTTCTACGTTACGGATCATTTCAGGCAGAAGTTTTTTTACTTCCGGGTGATTATGGAAGTGTTCCCTGAGTTTGTTTTCTATTAGTGACCACATCCAGTGTACTGATTGTTTTCGACGTTTTATGATCAGGTCTCCACAGTCGGAAAGTATTTTCCGATGATTCATTACCGAATCCCAGACCACATTGATGCTATCTTCCATTAATACACTACACGTCAAAACCGGGGGTTTCCAGGCTGCTGAGGCATGATTGACGATGTGGAGCGCCGTTGCATAATCCCGCTGGGCCTTTTTGGCTCTTTCCAAATTATCGCCGTCTGCCTTCGTAATAACGACCGCATCTGCCAGTTCAAGTATACCCCGCTTGATCCCTTGCAGCTCGTCTCCTGCACCGGCAAGCATCAGCACCAGAAAGAAATCAACCATATTGGCTACGGCAATTTCCGATTGTCCGACGCCTACGGTTTCCAGAATAATCACATCAAAACCGGCCGCTTCACAAAGTAGTAATGTTTCACGAGTCATTTTGGCAACACCGCCCAGTGTACCGCTTGACGGTGAAGGGCGAATAAATGCATCGGGATGGGTTGACAACTTTTCCATCCGGGTTTTATCCGCCATGATACTGCCTCCGGTCCGGGTGCTGCTTGGATCGACCGCCAGTACCGCCAACCGGTATCCCTTATTCAGCAGCATTATCCCAAGACTTTCGATAAAAGTGCTTTTGCCTGCACCGGGGACACCGGTAACACCCAGTCGAACGGATCGGCCCGTATAAGGCAATATCCGGTCTACAATAGCCCGGGCCATTTCACGGTGAAAAGGATGTTCACTTTCAATCAGCGTAATGGCCTTGGCCAGCATACGGCGATTACATGACCGGATACCATCCACATATTCCTGTTGCGAAATTGAGTGTTTCATTGCCTGTCAGCTTTGTTCCAGTGCATCCAGTATTTTGGAAGCGGACTCTGTTATGGGTGTACCGGGCCCGAATATGCCGACCACACCGGCTTCATAAAGTTGCTTATAATCATCAGTAGGGATTACACCGCCGGCCACGACCTTGATGTTATCATCTCCCATTTGATGAAGTGCATCAATCAATTGCGGTATGAGTGCCCTATGCCCGGCGGCCAGGCTCGAAGCACCGACAATATGGACATCATTTTCTATGGCCATTTTTGCTGCTTCTTCGGGTGTCTGGAACATGGGACTGATATCTACATCAAAACCAAGATCCGCCAGAGCCGTTGCAACAACTTTGATTCCGCGGTCATGGCCGTCCTGTCCCATTTTTGTCAGCAGGATTCTAGGCCGCCGGCCTTCATTTTCCTTGAACCGGTTCGATCGGTCTCTGATAGCATTAATAACTGATTGATCATTATACGCTGAGGCATATATGCCGGACACACACTGAGTTGTTGCCGTAAACCGGCCAAAAACTTTTTCTATGGCCGTTGATATTTCGCCGACGGTTGCGCGTACTCTTGCAGCCGGCAGGCAGGCTTCCAGAAGATTACCACCGGTTTCTGCTGCCTGTGTGATGGCATTCAGACTTTTTTGAACAGCATCATTATCACGGGCTGCCCGGATTTTACCGAGCCGCTGTATCTGTTCTTCGCGGACAGATTCAGACACCTTCAATATTTCTTTTAACGGTTCACTTTCAACCTTATATTTGTTGACACCGACAATGGTATCCAGTCCCTGGTCGATTCGTGCCTGGCGACGTGCAGCGGATTCTTCAATCTTCATTTTCGGCATGCCGGTTTCAATAGCTTTGGCCATGCCGCCCAGGTCTTCAATTTCTTTGATGATCAAACGTGCCCGGGTAATGATTTCATTGGTCAGCGTTTCAACATAATAGCTGCCGCCCAGCGGGTCAATGACATGGCAGATGTTGGATTCTTCCTGAATAAGAATCTGGGTGTTGCGGGCTATCCGTGCTGAAAATTCTGTCGGCAGACCGACCGCTTCATCAAAAGCGTTGGTGTGGAGGGACTGGGTGCCGCCCAGCACGCCGGCCATTGCTTCGATGGTGGTGCGGATGATGTTATTGTATGGATCCTGTTCCGTCAGGCTCCAGCCGGATGTCTGAACATGGGTGCGCAGCATGCTGGAACGAGTGTTTTTAGGATGGTACCGGCTCATTAACTCATGCCACAGCACCCGGGCGGCCCGAAGCATGGCAATTTCCATAAAAAAATTCATTCCGACGCCGAAGAAAAATGACAGACGCGGCGCAAAATCATCAATATCAAGCCCGGCACTTATTGCGGCCCGGACATATTCAAGTCCGTCTGCAAGTGTAAACGCGCACTGAAGGACTGAGTTGGCACCGGCTTCCATCATATGATAACCGCTGATACTGACGGTATTGAATTTGGGCATATGGCTGGAGCAGTATGCGATGATATCCGATACAATCCGCATGGAAGGACCGGGCGGATAAATATAGGTATTGCGCGTCAGGTATTCTTTAAGGATGTCATTCTGAATGGTGCCGGTCAGCTTTTCAGGTACGACATCCTGTTCTTCAGCAGCGATGATATAGGCTGCCATGATGGGCAGTACCGCACCATTCATTGTCATGGAAACACTTATTTCATCCAGAGGAATTTGGTCAAAAAGGATTTTCATATCTTCAGCAGAATCGATGGCGACACCGGCTTTACCTACATCTCCGGTCACTCTTGGATGGTCCGAGTCATAACCCCGGTGGGTGGCCAGATCAAATGCAATGGAAAGACCTTTCTGTCCGGCCGCAAGGTTGCGGCGATAGAAGGCATTTGATTCTTTTGCCGTTGAAAAACCCGCATACTGCCGTATGGTCCATGGCCGTCCGGCATACATGGTGGCCATTGGGCCGCGCATAAAAGGCGGCATACCCGGCAGTGAATTTATATGAGGTATTTCATTTAGGTCTTCTGCCGTATAAAGCGGTTTGACCTCTATCTCCTCGGGTGAGCGCCATGTGAGACCCGACAGCGGTTTTTCTTTTAATTCCTTTGCTGCCAGTTCTTTCCATTTTAATAAATCCGAATGCTCAGTCATTTTTTTTACTCCCATATATAATGATCAGATTCTGTTACTTTTCGGGTTCGCTATTTCCGTTCGCACAACTCAATTAGCACCCCGTTTGTTGCTCCGGGATGAAGAAAGGCAATCCTGGCGCCATCTGCGCCATCGCGCGGTGTTTCATCAATAAGTCTGACACCTCTATTTTTGAGCTCTTCAATCGCTGCCTCGATATTTTCAACACGCAGTGCAATATGATGAAAGCCCGGTCCTTTTTTCTCTATAAACTTAGCGATGGGGCCATCCGGTGATGTTGATTCAAGCAGTTCTACCTTACTTTCACCCACCGGAAAAAAATGGGTTATGACCTTTTGTGTCTCAACAGTTTCAGTACCCTCAAAATCCAGCCCCAGAATATCGTTCCAAAAGAGCTTGCTTTCATCAATCTGGTTTATGGCTATGCCGATATGATCAATTTTTAATATTTTCATTTAATAAAGACTCCTTTCAGGCGGCTTTAAATATGGGGTTGTCAGATTATTTTCCATATTGTAAATAGGATTTATGATGATAACGACTGCAGCATACAATTACCTGTTGCCTGACAGTTGACATCGTTGCCGGCATTTTTCCACCATATTCTTTTAAATAGGCATGTTTTTTATATGTCCTGAAAATCTTAAGATTTATAAATCAACAGTATATGAGCTTGTTCGACACAGCAGATACCAACCGGCCTGATTATATACATAGCAATGAACATGCCAGATAGCAAGTAACTGCCGGCATTTTGTTTTTTTGGCATTAAAAATGCTTTTACTTAAAAGTATGATTAAAGGAATAAAAATGAGGGAGAAAAGTTTATGACAAAATATGGTACGTATAGAATATTAACAGCAACAGAAGCGGCCGGATATGTAAAAAATGGAGATACCATCGCTTTTAGCGGGTTTACAGCTGCCGGTGCCGCAAAAGCTGTTCCGGCGGCACTTGCAGAACGGGCACTTGAGGAAAAAGAGGCAGGGCGGCAATTCAGGATAAAGGTGCTTTCAGGTGCTTCTACCAACAAATATATTGACCAGGATCTGGTGGATGCCGGTGCAGTGGCATGGCGTGCACCTTACCAGTCAAGCAAGAGCTTGAGGGATAAAATTAATTCTCAGGAAACGGAATATGTGGATATGCACCTTTCCTACCTTCCCCAGGCAGTTAAGAATGGATTTTTTGGGAAAATAAATCTGGCAGTTGTGGAAGCGACTGAAATAACGCCGGATGGCAGAGTTTATCTTTCAACATCCATTGGAGCATCACCAACATTTCTTGATCGTGCTGAAAAAGTGATTATTGAAATCAATTCAGCACAGTCACCCAGATTAAGAGAGGTGGCTGATATCAGAATTATGCCGTCTCCGCCCAGAAGGGATCCTATTTATATCTATGATCCGCTTACCCGTGTAGGCTGGCCCTATTGTGTCGTTGATCCTGATAAGGTGCTCGGTATTGTAAATACGGCAGAAACCGACAGTATCGCAGCGTTTACCCTGCCCGATGATATTTGCAGGAAAATTGCCGGCCATGTGGTTGAATTCTTTCTTAACGAGATGCGAAGCGGTAGAATACCTGAAGGTTTTCTACCGCTTCAGGCCGGCGTTGGAAATATAGCCAATGCAGTTATACTGGCCATGGGAGAGCATCCGGATATTCCCAGGTTTCAGATGTATTCCGAGGTATTTCAGGATGCCATGGTAAATCTAATGGAAGATGGAAAACTGCTTGGCGCAAGCGCAACAAGCCTGACTGTCACGCCTGCCATGCTGAAAAAAATAACAGACAATATGGATTTTTTTGCGAGCCGGATTGTTTTGAGGCCCCAGGAGCTTTCCAATCATCCGGGTGTCATCCGTCGTCTATGTGTCATCGGCATGAATACAGCTATTGAAATGGATATTTACGGCAATATCAACTCATCTCACATATATGGCAGCAATATCATGAATGGTATCGGTGGAAGTGGTGATTTTACCAGGAATGCTTATTTTTCCGTATATATGACACCTTCCATTGCGAAAGGTGGTAAAATTTCATCGGTAGTACCGATGTGTCCCCATATCGATAACAATGAACATTCAGTGCAAGTTGTGGTAACAGAACAGGGGCTGGCTGACCTGAGGGGACTTGGGCCGATGCAGCGCGCAAAGAGAATTATCGACAAATGCGCTCATCCGCTTTACAGACCATACCTGGAAAAATATATTGCCGAATCCAAGCCGGGCCACATTCGGCATGACCTGTCAAAATGTTTTGAATTGCACCGCAACCTTATAGAATATGGGACGATGCTTCCCGAAGCCGGTTAATTATTTAAGATAACACTTGAAATTTTCAAAAAGAGTAGAGAGATACCTTTTAATTAAGTATAATAAACGGTTTATTCAAGTAGTTTCTTTTTGCGGTAACGAAAGGTATGGTGGTTAATGTTGAGAAGCCTGGCAGCTTTACTTTCATTACCATCTGCAATCTTGAGGGCTTCTTCGATGTAATGCTTTTCAAAGGCTTCCTGCGCTGCAGAGAGATCCATACCTTCCGGCGGGATAGGAGAAAAACCGGCATTTTGATTAATTTGGTCTTTTGTGGAATCTTTAACGTAATGTTCAATATCAAGATCTTTGACGGTTAAAACAGGCTCTGTGCCGACAAGAACAGCTTTCTCAATAATATTTTTCAGTTCCCGAACATGGCCGGTCCAGTTAAAAGAGACAAGGAACGTTTCAGCATCAGGAGAGATGGTTGTAAAATGACTATCAAATTTACGGTTAAACTCATACAGGAAATGTTTGGCAAGGGGCATTATATCATCGCGCCGTTCATTAAGTGACGGAATATTTATTTTAAGAACACCTATCCTGAAATAAAGATCTTTTCTAAAACTATCATTTTCTATCATTGAATCAATATCTTTATTTGTTGCCGAAATCACTCTTGTTTGAACATGTAATCTTTTTGTACCGCCAATCCGGTAAAACTCACCATTTTCAAGGAATCGAAGAAGAGCAGCCTGCGCTTCCAGGCTTAAATCGCCTATCTCATCAAGGAATAACGTGCCATTTTCCGCCTCCTCAATTAATCCTTTTTTACCTGAAGATTTGGCCCCGCTAAAAGCGCCCTCTTCATAACCAAAAATTTCACTTTCAATAAGGTCTTTTGGGATAGCGGCACAATTTATGGTAACCAAACGGCCTTTAAAGTTAGGACTTCGGTAATGAATTGCACTTGCGATCAACTCTTTACCGGTGCCGGTTTCTCCGAGAATAAGAATGGGTGTATCCGGGCTTTTGGCGACCTTGCTTAAAAAATCCATCATCGTCTGGATTTTGTTACTTTCTCCGATAAAACAAGGAAGGCTTTCATTTAGAAATTTGCTATGAAGGCTTTGAACTTCTTTTTTAAGCTTGATTGTATCAAAGGCATTTCCAATAGTGACCTCCATACCATCCATTTGAATGGGCTTCACAACATAATCATATGCACCGAGCTTCATTGCAGATATCACGGTTTCAATATCTTCATAGGCCGTTATGATGATCACTAATATTTCAGGATTTATATGTTTGATTTTTTTAAGAGCATCTATGCCGCTTATGCCGGGCAGGCCTATATCAAGAAGAATTAAATCCGGGGAAGTTATTTTTATGGCATCAATTGCTGTTTCTGCATCACCAAAAGTTTTAACCTGATAATCCGGTTCAAGAGCCATTTCCAGGCCGCTTCTTATTATCTCTTCATCATCGATAATATAGATAGAAAATGCATGCATTTTATCTCAATCCTTTACTAAATGGTAATTTAATACAAAATTCCGCACCACTCAATTGTCCTTCAGACACTTCAATTGTACCGTTATGATCTGAAATAATTCTATGACAAATACTGAGGCCGATGCCTGAACTATTTGTTTTAGTAGTATAAAAAGGTTCAAATATATGATTAATATCCTTTTGAGATATCCCCGTTCCGGAATCTCCAACTTTTACACATACAAAACTGTTTTCAGTAAAAGAAGATATCTCGATTTTTTTTAATTTGTCTGAAACTTCCATTGCTTCCACCGCATTATTTATAAGGTTTAAAACGACCTGCTCAATCAGTTGCGGTTCAATGTAAGACTTGGGCAAATTCAGGGAAAGATTTATGGATAGCCGGATAGATTTTTTTCTCAGTGTAACAGCAGATAAGTTGATCGCTTCTTCAACAGGCTGGTTAATATCCATGGAAATAAGTTTAGGTTCACCTGGTTTTGAAAAATCCAATACTCTTTTTATAACGGACTCAATTTTATTTGAAGCAGTATGAATTTGATCTAAAATCGTTTTAATCTTGTCTTTGCTCATATTACGGTTATAGACTTTTTCTAATGTTTTCAGATAAATATTTATGCCTGATAAAGGGTTTCGGATTTCATGGGCAATACCTGCTGCTACGCGTCCTAACGAGGTCATTTTATCTTGAAGTACTAAAAGATGCTCAAGCTCTTTGGTATGGGTTATATCCATTGAATTAAGCAAAAAAGCATTATTGGCATTATATTCAATTACAATGACTCTGCAAAAAATCCAAACCAGATCATTGCTGATGCTGTTTTTAGCTTGGCGGTATATTCTGAAATCAATATCTAAATGTTGATGAAAGTTTTTGTCCGTTAATTGTTGATAAAATTTTTTAACTTTTGAAAGATCTTCCGGATGAATTTCATCAAAAGAGACGAATTTAGCAGACCGGGGCAGTGGCCCAAAAAGTTTTTCCTGGGCCGGATTCTGATATACAACCTGATTATCCTGAATTATTGAAATGCCTGTCATTGAATTATAAACAAGGTTTCGAAAACGCTGTTCACTTTTTGTTAAGGCGATTTCGGCCTGTTTTCTTTGGATTATTTTACCCAATCGCTCTGCAATGGCTTCCAGTAGGGATTCTTCTTCTTTTAAAAAAGGTCGTATTTTAAATTCAGGTTTTTCCTCAATATAAAATATCTCTACATTATTGTTCTTTTTATTTAATCCGCTAATGGGGCGACTCAGCTTCCAGGCGGATTCTTTAAAATGGGGTGACGTGAACGTTTTTCCATCAAGTAAAATTCTTGCCTTTGCGATCTCTGAATACTGAAAAGATGACGGTATAAGTTGAATTGTACCCTGTATTATCTCTTCAAGAGAAAGGTTTGGTGTTTCACTGAGCCTTGAGAAAGAATAAAAAAAACTAAGTTCCTTGGTGCGCTCATGAAGCAGATTTGAGGTATTTGTATACCAGTTCCGGTGCTTGCGGCAATCTTTTTCAAGCTGATTATTATAAATTCTGACGGAAATATCATTCGCAATTCCAATTAGTATATCCTGTTTCTCTGTTTCAAAACAGTGCTTCCGGGGTATGGAAATTGATAAGACTCCGTATAATTGTGCATGACAACGCAATTGAACGCTCACCGATATTCTGTTTTTGCAGAAAGAGGATAAGGGGCATTTTGTACAGAGCAAAGATGAATAACTCCGGGTATACACGCCGGGTTGTGTTAGTGCATTTTGAGTACAGGCTAATATGTTATCCGGCACAGTATTTTTTAAGGTCGGTTTGATTTTTTTTTCTAATTCAGCGTCAAAAAAAATATCAAATTTATCTGATTTATCATAACGCTGGAGCCAGAAATAATAGTGATTTCGGTTTTCGTTGAGAATATTACAAATACCCTGAAATAAGCGAGAGCGTTTCGCCTCTTTTTGGACAAGAAAATCAATTTTCTGTATAGCACGAAAGGTAAGAGAGGGATCATTAAAAATATTAAGGTTATTTTTCATACTATTAATATTTATCCATAATCAAAGTTTAAATCCGAACATACAGT
This sequence comes from Desulfobacterales bacterium, assembly GCA_021737275.1. GTDB lineage: Bacteria > Desulfobacterota > Desulfobacteria > Desulfobacterales > JAIPEE01 > JAIPEE01. The sequence goes on along the minus strand of JAIPEE010000009.1, from coordinate 42,168 downwards.
GGCTGAATTAAATGGATGAATATTCATGTTGCAATAACAATATCATAAATTCAAGATAATTATTTTCAGTACGGTTTGATTCGTGTGTTATTATAAAATTTTATAAATTTTCATAATTACTTCGTAAAAGTTCTAACCACAAACCAAACTCAATATTTCATAAATACTTGAAATTATTAGCATAAAATATTTTTTTATTCCTGGCATTATTAATGCATTTTAAAGTCATGCAATCTGAAATTTTGTGATGACACTTATAAAAGAAAGAAGATAGAGGTGAAAAATTCTTTAGATAATAAAATTTTATTGGCACTAGATGGATCAGATTACGCGCTTAATGTTGTTCATTATGTTTGTGATTTTAAACCATTGCATAGAAAATCCATAATTTTATTTCATGTTATTGGAAAATTTCCTGAACTATATGGTGATTTTGAAACGCCATCTCAATGTAGTGATCTCCCGAAAGGGATAAAAGTATGGGAAAAATCAAATCAAGATAAAATACAACTATATATGAACAAAGCCAAACAAATGTTGGTTGAATCAGGCATTCCTGAAGAGGCAATTCGTATAAAAATCCAACATAAAACAAAAGAAATCGCGCTTGATATAATTAATGAAGCTAAAAAAGGATACGATGCCCTGTTAATCGGACGTAAAGGTATGAGTGTTTACAATGAGATTCTTGTTGGAGGGGTTGCAACAAAGATCATTGATAAATTATCAGCGGTTCCTGTTTTAATGATTGGTACGATTTCTAATAATAAGCAAATCCTGATTGCTTTTGATGGTTCTGAAAAATCATTTAGTGCGGTTGGTTTTACAGGATCAATGGCAGGAGGGGGCGATTACAAGGTAAACTTGCTTCATGTTATACGCGGCCGCCCGGAATATCAGATAAGTTTGCCCATACTTTATTTGCCGATCGGTTACTCAAAATATATTAAAAAGGAGGTTAAATCACTTTTTAAAAAAGCAAAAAACATATTAATAAGTAAAGGATTTGGGCCTCAACAGATTACTGCCGAAATAATTTCAGATAAGTTCAGTCGGTCAGTTACAATAGTAAGAGAGGCCCGAAAAGGGAATTACGGGACAATAGTAATTGGCAGAAAAGGGCACTCAAAGGTGGGAGAATTTTTACTGGGACAGGTTACCCAAAAAATTATCAGACTAATCTCTAACAGGGCTGTCTGGATAATTTGATACAAAAAATTATACGCCACGCAGAATGTTACGGCTTAGTTAAGGAGACTTAGTTATGGGAAAAACATCACAAAAAAAATATTTAGTCGCACTTGACGGTTCCGACTATGCCTTAAATGTAATTCGTTATTTATCTGAGTTTGAAGCGTTTCATAAAATGAAGCTGGTTTTGTTTCATGTTTTTTCTAAAGCACCGGAGCCTTATTTTGATCTTGAAATAGATCCGCATCTATTTCAATTGGACAAAGGTGTCCTCGATTGGGAAAGCCGGATGCGATCTGATATTACTGAATATTTACAGCAAGCGAAAGATCTTCTCATAAATGCAAACTATTCTGAAGAAGCGATAACTATAAAAGTTCAAAATAAAAATAAAGGCATTGCCCGCGATATTATAGATGAAGCCCGGAATAGTTACGATGCCATTTTAATAGGCCGAAAAGGTACGGGTATTCATCAGGACATTTTCATGGGCAGCATTGCGAATAAAATTATTGATAAAATAAATTTTATGCCGGTTATAATGATTGGATCACTTCTTCCGAGCAAAAACATTCTTATGGCTTTCGACGGGTCAGAAGGTGCTTTTCGGGCTTTGGATTATCTTTCAGCAATATTGAGTAATTATGAATATAATATTAATCTGCTCTTTGTGATCAGAGGCAATCCGGATCGTCTGGCTAACCCGCCTATACTGTACTTTGCATCAGAAAACTCAGAAAATAAATATAAAGAGGTAAAACACCTTTTCGGTGAGGCCAAACGCCGATTAATGAGAAATGGATTTAAGGAAGATCGGATTACAACTGAAATTATATCCGGTTCTTTGAGTCGAACAGTTACTATTGTTACAGAAGCACGGAATGGACATTATAATACAATTGTAATGGGAAGAAAGGGATTGTCTAAAATCAGAGAGCACCTGATGGGGTGCGTCACCCAAAAGATAATTCGCATGATAAGCAATAGATCTGTCTGGGTTGTATAGAAATATGACGTAATTAATATTGTAGAGTCAGATGACCCAAACCAGGTGAAAAAGGCGGCCATGATGATTCGGGCGCATGTCCGATCAACGACGTAAACATTGATCGCAGCACCCTGGTAAGATTTTCTTGATTCACTTTAAACACAAGTATTGAAAATTTTTATTTGTAGAAAATCAGACATGAATTGGCTATTACCGAAAAACATTGTCAGGTACTTCAATTTGGTGAACGGTATGGCGTAAAAAATATCAAATACATTTAAAAATCTCCCTGCCTCAACAATATATTGTGTTGTGGAAATAGCAAAACAGCAGACTGCCGGAATTTGTTACAGTTAAAAGTTGAGAGCATTCCATCAAAACCAAAATTTTCAAAAAAAACTTCAATTCCCGGAGACCATAATACCAGTGTCAAGATTGCGAGGATGGTTATGGGTTGTGTGTTATTTCCCATTTTTTGTGAATCATTATTTGACTAACAATCACAATGGCATTATAAAAATAAAATTTTATCATTTTATTTATCATTGATTAAAAAAGATAAGTGTAATCGTTGGTTTATTTAGAATTCAGCATGGGTATTAAAAATGAAAAAAGTACTTGGAATCAGACGTGAAGATAAAAACAGGTGGGAAAGAAGGGTTCCTATCATTCCCGACCACCTGTTGGAACTAAAGGAAAATTATGGCATCCAGGCTCTGGTCCAGCCATCTGAGCTCAGGATTTATTGCGATGAAGCTTTTAAAGAAAAAGGTATACGGATTACAGAAGACTTAAGCGAAGCTAATACTATTTTTGCGGTCAAAGAAATACCTGTAGACCTGCTGGTTGAGAACAAGACTTATATCTTTTTCTCCCATACTATCAAAGGACAGCCCTATAACATGGGTATGCTGAAAAAGCTGATGTCTTTCAAATGCAACCTGATTGATTACGAGCGCATTGTAAATGAAAAAAACCAGCGTCTTATTTTTTTCGGAATGCATGCCGGATATGCCGGGATCATTGAAACCCTGCATGCATTCGGTCAAAAAATGAAGTTGAGGGGTCTCGAATCTCCACTGATAAAAATTAAACAGGCCTTTGAATATGATGACCTGAACAGTGCAAAAGATCATATAAAAAAAATTGGAACTGAGATCAGTCAAACCGGTTTACCCAAAGAGATGTGTCCACTGGTAGTCGGATTTGCCGGTTATGGAAATGTTTCCGGAGGCGCTCAGGAGATTTTTGATCTTCTGCCGGTCAAAACAATTAAAGCAAGTGAGCTGGAAAGTCTCAGAAAAAGCGGAATTCAGGAAACCCGCTATCTGTATAAGGTCGAATTCCGGGAAAAAGATCTGGTCAAACCGAAATCCGGTTCGTTCGATCTCCGGAACTACTATGACCACCCGGAAAACTATGACTCAGTGATGCCTGATCTGCTGCGGCATCTGGATATCCTGGTCAACTGCATCTACTGGACGGAAAAATATCCTCGGCTGGTAACAAAACAGGGTTTAAAAGACGATATGAAATCAGGCGTTTCAAGTAAGCTGTCTGTCATCGGTGATATCAGCTGTGATATTGAAGGGTCAATTGAAATTACCAGGGAAAGTACCATGCCTGATAACGCCTGTTATACCTATCTGCCTGAGGCTGATACGTATGAAGATGCCATTATAAGCGAAGGTGTTACCGTGATGGCCGTGGACAATCTTCCCTGTGAATTTTCGATGGAGTCGTCCATCTTTTTTTCTAATGTACTGAAAGAGTATGCCAATGATATTGTATCTGCCGATTTTAAAAAATCATTGTCAGACATTGAGTTGCCGTACCCGATTAAAAAAGCGTTAATATTGCATAACGGTGAGTTAACAGATGATTATGCGTACATGAAACACTATATTTAAGGAGCCGAAATGAAAAAAATATTAATTTTGGGCGCAGGACTGGTCAGTAAACCCGGCGTGGTTTTTTTGCTGGAAAACAAATTTTCAGTTACCGTAGCATCCAGAACGGTCGAAAAGGCTCAGGGGATTGTTCAGGGCTTTGAAAACGGGACAGCACTTCAATTTGACGTCGAAGACAGCGATATGCTGGAAAGACTGATAAAGGAACACGATATTACCGTCAGCCTGTTGCCATGGATTCACCACGTTACAGTGGCAAAATGCTGCCTGAAAAACAATAAAGACATGGCCACGGCATCCTACGTCAGTGCGGATATGAAAAAACTTGATAGCGATGTCAAAAGCAGTGGCCTGACATTTCTCAATGAAATTGGTGTGGATCCCGGAACCGACCATATGTCAGCCATGAAAATTATTGACCGGGTCCATTCGGATGGCGGTAAAATCAAACATTTCTATTCCATTTGCGGCGGTCTGCCTGCACCGGATGACAATGATAATCCTTTCGGCTACAAATTCTCCTGGAGTCCTAAAGGTGTGGTTTTGGCATCAAAAAATCCCGCCAGATTTCTTGAAAACGGAAAAGAGATCAATATTGAAGGTAAAGATCTGTTTTTAAACAAACGGATTGAAAACGTGGAAGGTCTGGGCGACTTCGAGGTCTTCCCCAACAGGGATTCCATACCATACAAAGAGATTTACGGTTTAAAAGATGCTGAAACAGTCATGCGGGGAACATATCGATATGTCGGCTGGTGCGACACGCTTAAGAAGATGGTTGATTTAGGCCTGGTGGATGACGCTGTCAATCCTGACTTGAAAGGAAACTCCTATCGTAAAATGATGGCAGATATTGCCGGCGTCAGCGAATCCGATGACGTTGTTGCAAAAATAGCAGAAAAAGCAGGACTTCCTATAGATCATTTTGTTATCAACAATCTCGACTGGTTAGGACTCTTCGCTGAAGATAAGGTTCCGGACGCTGATAACAGGCTGGATATTTTGAGTGAAAGACTGTTGGAAAGGCTAAAGTATCAGGAAGGTGAAAAAGATATGATTATTCTTAAACATACCTTTGTGGTTGAAAATAAGGATAAGTCAAAACAGACCATCACCTCAACGCTTATTGATTATGGGATTCCCCATGGTGATTCATCTATGGCCAGGACTGTCAGCCTGCCGCTCGCTATTGGAATTAAGCTGATGGCGGAAGGAGAAATTAATCGTAAAGGAATCCTTATCCCCATTACAAAAGATATCTATGAACCCGTACTGGCAGGTCTGGAAAAACAGAACATCAACTTTGTGGAAAAAACGGTCTGATTTTTTGCTAAGAGATGATTCAAATCAGAATTTGATGGGAATCAAATTAATAGCAACAAGCATGATTTTAAATCTGAATGGGAAAGGCAGAGCCATTGCTGACTCTGCCTCTTCAGTAGTTTGAGGTGTTGTATCTTACATTACACCTTTATTTCTTGTTGCTTCTTCCTTCTGAGTCCAGCAAGGCCGACAAGACCTATCCCTAAAAGCAGCATGGTCGTAGGTTCAGGTACAGGAGTTGATGAAGAGGCATTAAAAGTAAAGTCGTCCACAGTAAAATACCCGCCGCCCAGGAAATCAACACGATACGCATCGGTAAAGTTTGCCTCAAGGTAGCTGTTGATACCAGCGGTCACCGGCATCCATGAAGTTTCACCGATTAAATTGTTCAGTTGATCAAAACCCTGTGCCTTGATTTGTGAAGGGGAATTAAAACTCCATCCGGCGATCCATGCGCCATTGAAATCAAACGCGCTGCTGCTGCTGATCATAAGCCCTAAGGGATTGTTGCCAAAATTATTCACAATACCGTAATCTCCAGAGTGTGCAGGAGTAGAATAATCGTTGTCATTATAAAGATACCACCCGCTATCCCATGAAAAACCACCATAGCCCTGATTATTCAACGTCAAATCTTCTACACTATTCGCTATAAGTCCCTCAAAATCTAAAATGGTAGCACTTGCTGTCCCTGCCATGCCAACCACACAACATACCATTATAAATGTTGCCAAAAGTTTTTTCATATTATCCTCCTTCATTAAAAGTCAAAAAAAGACGTCGTTATTATTTCCTTAAACAGGCCATTCATCTAAACCCTATAACACTTGAGTGTTCATCTAACGTTTCAGCCCAATTTGTTCTACCTCCCATGTGATACTGATAAATATTAAAAGGTGTATACTTCTGAAAAAATAATCATTGTAACATAAAATTATTACTTTTCGTTTCAGCTTAATTCAACCCTTCAAAATGAGGGCGTGCAGCATTCATTTTGGAGAACTTGTTTTTTGAAAATGAATTAGGCTGAATTTCAGCTTTGTGTATTCGTTGGTTTACTTTATTATATAAATAACAGCAACATAAATGCAGATTCCGAATACCGGCTTTATTGGGCCTTAATGTATTGCTAAGCATGTTCATTTGAAACAGTCATCAGGTACTGCTGAAAGAAACGGCATCAAAACAACGCATTATGGCGATTAATAAATTTACCCTTATCAAAGATTCTTCAACAGTCAATCAGCGGAAAGTATGAAAAAAGTCTTATTTTGAATTTACTATTATAACACTAAAGTATGACAATGCATTACCAACCATTTGATACGCCTCCAGAATATGGTGAAACAGTCCGTGTACGTAACTCCCATAGTGAGGAAATATTCCAATACACGGGCATGTAAACGCTAATTCTGATTTAAATGACTTGCTATATAACCTCTCAACATTAGCTTGAACTCCTCGATAATTTCAGTCGCACTTTTCTTATCATTATGGTAATGTAAATATTTATGTGCCCGATAAATCATCGTATCAGAAACATCCATAATGTTCATACTGATAATTTTCAGTTTTTTGTCACTAATTTTAGGCATTCTGGTTTTTAGTGCTTTTGCCAGTTCAATTGCATACTTCTGATTTATTTGTTCTTCATATTCCATTAATTCCTGGCTACCGGTGAAAGCTTTTTTGATAGCCATGTAAGTCGGGTCAGTTGACACCATTTCATAGTAGGATACTATAATAACCTCTAATGCTTCCACGAAGTTGATGTCCAAATTCTTTAATGAATCATATCTGCCGTCCAGGATCTGCAAATCTCTTTCGAAATATTGTTCGGCCAGGGCTTTGATAATCGATAATTTATTTGGGAAGTAACGGTAAACGCTTCGCATGCTCAAATTCGCTTTTTCGGCAACGATGAACGTGGAAAATCGTTCTAAACCAACTTCCACTAACAGTTCAGCCGAAGTTTTGAGAATCAGCTCATAGGTTTTTATTGCCCTATCTTGTTTTGGTTTTGCCCTTTGTTCAAGTCCCTTGTTCATAAATCTCGTAATTCCTTCCTGATTTGATGATGCATATATCACATGGCTTATTATTTAGCAAATAATTTAAATGAGTTATGTCTCTAAATCATAAAAGGAATAAACTATTCCTTTTGTCTTGACAAATGAATTCAGGTTGCTATACACAAAATAAAGGAATAGTTTATTCCTTTTTAAATAAATCATTAGCTCGTCTCTTATTAAGTTTTTCAAGACATAAATATTACCAAAAAATGGATAACAACATGGGAAAAAGAGCGAATTCTTTTGGCGCAAATATCTCTCCTCAAATCCTATCGAAAAAAGATATGAATAAAATTATAAATGGTATTTATGAACTTCTGCGCGAAGTCGGCGTTCGGTTCGATCCGGACCCGAGAGCATTGGATCTCTTTTCAGCAGCAGGTTGCGACGTCTCAGGTGACGGTGTTGTAAAAATTCACAGAGATCTTGTCGAAGAAAGCCTTGATTCTGTTGAAAAAGAGGTTTGCCTCTGGGATCGGAATGGCAATCCGGTTAATGTTCCGGGAATGTCTTTTACTGCGGGCATGGGATGCATTAACGTGATTGATATTGAAACCGGAAAGCGTCGCTCAAGCACCAGGGAAGATCTTGCCACCGTTGCCCGTGTTGTTGATGCGCTGCCGTTCATTGACGGCATCAGTCAGTCTTGTAAAATTGTCGAGCGATCGGATGTTTATGGGGAGATTGACGAATTCAACGTGATCGCCTCAAATACAACCAAGCCGATAACATATATTTCTGAATATGTTGAGTCGCTTGAAGCCGCCATTGAGATCGCTGCTGCCATTCGGGGTGGGTTAGATAACCTAAAAGAAAAACCGTATTTTTCCTATAGTGTCACGCAAATGCCGCTTTACTTTAGTCAAAAAGAAATTGATCAGATCTTTCTGGCTATTGAAAACGGCATTCCGCTTAACTCCGGCAGTATTGTTATTGCCGGGGCAACAAGCCCAATGACCATTGCCGGAAGTCTTCTCCCTTGTATTGCCACTGATTTTGCCCTGTTTGTACTTGGACAGCTCATTCAAAAAGGTTGTTGTTGCCTGAGCAGCTCAGAAATAAAGTTTATGGACCCCAGAACCGGTAATTTTGGAGGAAAACCGGAATTCTTTTTAGGCGAACTGGCCAAAATACAGATTTTCAAGTCACTCGGTTTGCCGGCTGTAAGCGGTGCCGGGAGCAGTGTTTCCCCGATATTTGACCAGAATTGTGCTACTGATATAGCTTCTTCAATGATGCATGCTTATTACAGTGGTGCGGATGAAGCCTACTTTTTGGGCAATGTAGAAGCAAGTATGACCTATTCCTTTCACGCACTTCTTTACTGCCATGAACTGGCCGGGTTCATTCGCCGTATGGAAAGAGGCATTGAGATCAATGAGGACACGATGGCTATGGATGTTTTAAAAAAAGTGGGCCTAAAATCTGATTACCTGGCTGAGCGACATACAGTTCAGCACTGCAGAACTGAACTGTGGCTACCCAGGTATTTTAAAATGCTGAATGTGGAGGAGTGGGAACAGAAAGGGAAAAAAGATCTGTTTGATCTGATTGATGAAGATCTGAGGAAAATTTTGGCCGAACATCAACCAAATCCGCTACCGGAAGAAACCCGGCAGCGGATTGATGAAGTTTTAAAAAAAATCGGAGTAATCACAACCTGAATAACATATAACGGTCAGAGGTCTATATTAACCTCTTGCTGATAGCTTCAGCACTCTTCCATAGAAGTGTTTATTAGAAACAATCGAAAGGATAATTAAACTATGGCTAAAGCATATGACGCAATTATCGTTGGCGGCGGACACAATGGATTAACGGCAGCAGGTTATCTGGGAAAAGCCGGGTTTAAAACACTCGTTCTTGAAAAACGATCCATGGTAGGCGGAGCAGTTGTAACTGAAGAGATTCATCCCGGATATCGTCTCTCTACGATTTCATATGTAGTGAGCCTCCTGCGGGATGAAGTAACCCGGGACCTTGAACTTAAAAAGCATGGTTACAGTACTATTAAGACTGCCGGAAACCTGTGTATATGTAATGATGATTATCTGTTTATGACTGATGATGAAAATCATAACCGAAAAGAAGTCGGACGGTTTTCCAGCAGTGATTATGATGCGATGAAAAAATTTGATGCAATGGTTCAGGCGGCAGGAAGTGTTATCCGAAAGCAAATGCTGATGGAAGCGCCAAAACTGAATGTCGGCATATCGGATTTGATTTCTCTGGGTAAAATGGGACTTGAAGTCCGAAAACTTTCTGGTGAAAATCGCCATCGCCTGTTCCAGCTTTTTACAACCAGTGCATACGATCTGATTGAACGCTGGTTTGAAAGCCCGATGGTAAAGAATATGTATGCATCATCAAGTTTTTCCGGCAATTATGCCAGTCTGAAACAACCCTCATCAGCCATTCCCTTTTTCCATATGGCTGTTGGTGAACTGGATGGAGAATTGGGTGCCTGGCGTCTTGTGAAGGGCGGCATGGGTGGTATTACGCAGGCCATGGCCTCATTTGCCCGATCTAAAGGTGTAGAGATCAGAACTGAGGCACCGGTTAAAGCGTTTATCATTAAAAACGGCCGGGCAACCGGTGTGCTGCTTGAAAATGGTGAAACGATAAGTGCCCGTTGTTTAATGGCCAATACTGATCCTAAACGAACATTTCTAAAATTGATGGACCAAAAACACCTTGATTCAGAGTTTGCAAAAGATATTAAACAAATTCGTATGGGACACTCTTCCTTGAAGCTTAATCTTGCATTGAAAGGTTTGCCGGATATCCGTTTCTTCGAATCCGGAAAAGAAGGCCCCTGGCATCGCTCAAATATTAGTATCTTTTCAGACATTAAGGGAATGGAAGAAAATTACTTTGCGGCAGCAGTTGGTAAGCTGCCAAAGGAACCTCGCCTTGAAATTGTAATGCCTTCTACAGTAGATGATACACTGGCACCTCCCGGTCATCATGTCATGAGTATTCTGGCAAAATATTATCCCTATGAACTGGCAGATAATACATCATGGGATGATATCAAAGAGGATGTTACAGATCAGATTATTGATTACCTGTCAAAATCAATGCCTAATATTCGTGAACTGATTGTCGGCCGAAATATGATAAGCCCGTTGGATCTCGAAAGGGAATATGGGCTTACAGAAGCTGATATTTTCCATGGGAAACATGACCTTGACCAGCTTTTCAGTTTTAGGCCGCATCCTGAAGCGGCTCAATACAGAACGCCTATTAAGGATCTTTATCTTTGCGGCTCAGGGTCACATCCTGGCGGCGGTGTGACAGGTGCACCAGGTCATAATGCAGCCAGGGTAGTTATTGCTGACTTAAAGAAGAAGAAACGCCGCTAAGTAGTATTGCTTTTTTTAGATCATTGCCACCCAAAATAACAAATGTATTAAACGGGTTGGATGTTGAATGGAGGAGATCGCATGTTTTCAAAAACACCGGATATCATCGGTTTCAAATCACCTTTAAGGGGTGAATTTCTGACTCGGACACAAATTGACACTCTGAAAAATGGGACGCTCAGCTTGCTGGATGAAGTCGGGGTCTGTTTCCCATCGCAACGAGTTCTCCAAATTTTTGCCGATAACGGTGCACGAGTAGACATGGATACGGGTGTCATCCGTATTTCCCCTGATCTGGTGTTAAAAGCCATGTCAACGGCACCACGCTCCTTTGTCCTTGCCGGGAGAGAAGAACGTTTCGATCTGGTTCTTGATGGACAATGCTCTTACCTTTGCACGGAAGGATGTGGTGTACACGTTATCGATCCACATTCTCGCCAAAAAAGATCTTCGTGCAAAGAAGATGTGGAGCGATCTGCGAGAATCAGCGATGCTTTACCTTTAATCGGTTTTTATTGGCCTATGGTCACATCGCAAGATTGCGGAATTACAGCACAGTTACATGATTGTTATGCCGGCCTGACGAATACACTGAAACACGTACGCGGTGGTACAACCGTCCCACCTTATCTGGCCCGGTATATTGTCGAGATGGCGACCATTGTGGCCGGAAATACCGACTCACTTAAGTCCCGCCCGCCAGTTAATGCCAACATATGTACGATTTCGCCATTATCCCATGATGCCCACGGTATTGAGTCGGCACTAATTTATGCTGAAGCGGGAATTCCAGTGAGTTTTTTCTCCATGCCGATCATGGGATCAACTGCTCCAGCAGCACCTTTTGGTGCATTAATAATGGGAGACGCTGAGGTGGTCAGTGCTATGACCTTGATTCAACTGGCCTTCCCCGGTGCCCCGGTGTTTCATGCGGTGCATGTAGCTATGATGGATCCGTATACTGGCGGTTACATCGGTGTAAATTCGGCCCCCACCAAAATAATTTCCACTCAGCTTGCCCATGCATGGGGTGTTCCCAGCCTTGGTGCGGGAGGTGTAAATACCGATGCCCCTGATAATGGCTGGCAATCCGGTATGGAAGGCGGCCTGGGATCGGCTTTTATTCCGTTAACAGCAGCCGAGATCGGCGGCCATATGGGAATGACGGAAGGTGCAATGACTTTTTCACCAGAGAAATTAATTCTCGACCATGAGATTTGCTGGCGAGCTTATGACGAGCTGCACGGTTTAGACAGTGACGGAATCGACATGGCATTGGACGTTATTAATAAAGTGGGACCGGGTGGCCATTTCTTAACAGAACGACACACAATAAATCATCTCCGTGATTTTCGACTGTCCCCCTTGCTTCGAAAGAAAAATGATGATGGCAGTTTTCGAGATCCATTTGAAATAGCTCTGGAAGAGTTTAAAAGAATTGACGAATTTCATCACCCTGAGCCACTGCCCGAAAAAGTCTTGACTGAACTGGATCGTATTCTGGCATCGGCTGATTGTGAAGCAAAAAGATCAGATAAATAACAAACAAAAAAATGAATATTTAGTTTAGGAAAATTTATATTTTCCTAAACTAATAAAGAAAGGAGGCAGCTCTGTATCCAAAAAAACCATTATAAATTAAATCACCACATGGAGGGAAGGCAAATGAAACAATTAAATTTACAAAAAAGTGGAATAATCGTCCTGATTGCAATGAGTTTTGTACTGGGTATTATTGTTGGTCCATTAAACGCTGCAGAACCCAAATATAAAGATTTTCCTGTTCCCCAGGAATGTTTGGATGCGGTAAAAAAAGAAGGCAGCAAGCTATATGTTTATAACTGGGCTGAGTGGTGGCCGCAGGAGCTATTCGACAATTTTTCAAAAGAATTTGGTGTGGATGTCATTTTTGATTACTACTCTGATACTGAAGAAATGGTAGCAAAGTTCAAACTTAACCCCAAATCAGAATATGATATTGTGCTGGGTGCCAGCCCTGCAAATGCAATGGTGTTGAGGCCTATGGGTGTTGTTACAAATTTAAATTATGATTGGCTTCCAAATATAACAGAATACATGATAGAGGGTTATACAAAAAGAACTTTTGATCCGGGTAACAAGTACCAAATCCCAGATTCCGGTTATTCAACACTTTGGTGCTATAATTCTAAATATGTTGATGATACCGTTCCCGGGTTTAATACTTGGAAATTTTTGTTTGAAAATGAAAAATACGCCGGCAGAATTACCATGCTTGACAATATGTATAGTGTGGTTGGCGCTGCGTTGAAGTCTCTCGGGTATTCCTGGAATTCTGATGTTGAATCAGAATTGATGGAAGCAAAAGCCCTTTTGCTGAAACAGAAGCCGAGAGTAATGGCTTATGATTCAATGCCGAGAAGGACCTGGGTTGAAGAAGATGCCTGGGTATCTGAAACTTGGGATGGAGATGCATGGTTAGTTCATCATGAGGATTTGCCTGAATTGAAAGCAGTGTTGCCTGAAGAAGGTACTTTTGTTGCAGCAAGTACTGATTTTATTCCTACCGGCGCGAAACACCCGGCAGCAGCTCATCTGTTTCTGAACTATATTTTTCGCCCGGAAGTTAATGTTTTCCTGATTTCGACGATTGGTTACCCGCCTACTCATAAACATACGATGGAGTTCATGTCGGATGAAATGAAAGCATGGCCTGGATTTATATTGCCTGAGGGGTACATGGAAAAGTGTGAATCAGAAGAAGAAAGGGCGATTACCGGTAAAGGTAAGGAACTCAGGTTGGAAATTTGGGCAGAACTGAAAAGATAATTTATAGCACTGCTATCCAAATCAATTTAAAAGTTGAGATTGGGCCGATTTAATGGCCCAATCTCTTTATTTTTGTGCTGTATCTGTTGGAAAACCGGACTGTGCCACAAATAAAGTTATCAGCAGAATTGTCTAATGATGGAAATGTGTTTTTTTAATGTGTTAACATTTTTCCGTTGTTATACACTATTATGGTGTGGATGAAAGGTCGGAAAATATTACATAAATTAAAGAAAGGAGTATAAACTTTGAAGGTTACTGATATAAAGACTTTTTTTGTAGATTCCGGTGTTACTGTAGATCTTGGCGACACCAAGAATTGGTTATTGATAAAGGTAGAGACTGATGAGGGGATACACGGTTGGGGGGAATGTCACACTTTATTGGATCGTGAGAGAAGCATTGCAGCCTATGTGGATCATATTGGAAAGTACTTTGTTGGCCGAAATCCCTTAAATATCAAGCATTTTACAACGGTTATGTACGAAGATTATGCTGACAGACAACGGTCCATGGATTATTTTAGTGCTATTAGTGGTATAGAGCTGGCTCTTTGGGACATCACCGGCAAATGGCTTAATACACCAGTCTATAATCTACTGGGTGGATCCTGCAGGGATAAAATTAAAGTATACGCAAATGGATGGTGGGAAGATTCTGACACACCTGAGGCGTTTGCTGATAAGGCTGCAAAAGTAATAGAAAGCGGTTTTAAAGGGCTAAAATTTTACCCGTTCGACGGTTTGGGTTTGAAAGAAACCTATACCAGCAAGCAGCAAGTGCAATTGGCCATTGAGAGAGTCAGGGCAGTGAGAGAGGCGATTGGTTCGGATATTGATCTGATGATTGATGTCTATCGCATACTATCGCCGTCGAATGCTATCAGGGCGGCTCAGATGCTGGAAAAGTTTAATCCTTTCTGGTACGAAGAGCCTGTTGCACCTGATAATTTAGATGATTTGGCGGAAGTAAAGAAAAATATAAATATTCCCATAGTAACCGGAGAGGCACTTTATACCAAGTCAGACTTCCGGCAAGTATTTGAAAAAAGAGCGGCAGATATTATTAATCCTGATGTGTGTTGTAGTGGTATCTTGGAGTTGAAGGAAATTGCGGCTATGGCTGAGCCATATCAAGTTGCTGTTTCACCCCATAATTATAACAGTAACACTATCGGTCTGGCTGCTTCTCTGCACGTCTCGGCATGCATACCAAATTTTCTTGTTCTGGAATACTTCTGTAATTTCAAGGACAGAAGTGATGAAATTTCAGTAAATCCGTTTAATGTTGAGGGTGGTTACTTAAGTTTACCGGAAGGCCCGGGCTTAGGAGTGGAGATTAATGAAGAGGCTCTTTCCAGATATCCTTATCAGGTTTTCGTTAATCCTAATGTTCGGTAGTGCTGTAAAGAAAGATCATGAAATATATTTTTACGAGCCGAGTTGTTTGTGATACTGTATGACTCTTAATGAAAGCAGGTTTAACCGGCTAAATATAAACCGCTAACGATCAGGAAAAATGAACATGAACGAGAAACTAACCACCAGTGTAAAAGAATTAACATACAGCCTGGGTGCGGACCTTGTTGGTGTTGTTCAGGCAGATTCTTTTGGAGAAGCGCCTGAGGGACATCGGCCGGAAGAGATACTTCGGGGTGCCAAAAGCGTCATTGTAATGGCTGTTCGTATGCTCAACGCAAGCTTTGAGTCAGCACCAAGTCGGGAGTACGCAATTACTGTTAATATAGTAAGTCATGAACTGGATCGCATGGCCTTCCGTCTTTGCCGCTTTATTCAGGATAAAGGCTTTCGTGCACTTCATGTTCCATGTTCAATTCCTTACGATTTGAAAGAAAACATGGGGGATCTTTCCCATCGACATGCAGGCTACCTGGCAGGCATAGGGGTTTTGGGAAAAAACGATCTTCTCCTTTCTGAAAAATTTGGATCAAGAATTCGATTAACTTCAGTTATTACAGATGCTGACTTAAAAGCGGATACACCGCTTGATATAGATCTTTGCAAAGACTGTGACAAGTGCATTAAGGCTTGTCCGTGTGGAGCGTTAAAAGGAGACCGTATTGTAGATAAGTCTATGTGCGAAGCCCGCCACATCGAAGTGGGTGAGAGGCTTCAACTGGGTGATATGGATATTTGCGGTGTTTGTATACGTGTCTGCCCTGTTGGCGTTAAGTAGGGAGAGAAACAATCAGGGGAAACACAAGGAAGATCTTTTGCTGATGAGGGTATCCAACAAAAACAAAGACGAAGAAATAAATGGTATGGAAAGCATCGCGGCTATTGTTTAGTAACCGGTAAAACCTTGCAGCGTATTACGAAGAAGTAACGGTAACATAAAATAATTTTATTAAAATACCCCAAAAAAGCGGATTAACCAATTTGAGTAACACGTTTAATTATTTATGTTTTATTGGTCGGGGCGGGAAGAGTTGAGCTTCCGACCCCTTGAACCTCATCTAATGCAGCACACAACAAAATAATTATATAACATACTGAATTAGTGATAAATTCTGAGAGTCACCTGATTTTTTCGCTCTGTGCGCATGGTGTGTATATTGTTGATATTCTTGCATGCCAATTATGCTGCAGGATAGTTTTTGTACATACCAATTGTCAGTTGTATACGGACATTTTTTATAAATGTAGGTTCAGGCCGGAGTTTGCAAAGGTTCTGATTGAGATCTTGCAACAAAATAAAATATTTTGAAGCAGATCATTAGTTCCGAATATAGGGCAACAGTCTCCGGAGTTCATTCACTCTTTGACCTTCAATCCTTTTTGGGGTAAACCTACAAAGGCAAATATACTCCGGATACTATCTTAGAAAGTGGTACAAAAACTGGAGGAAGATCAGCGTTGCGTTTCCAAGTTCAGTGAGTGAATAAGTAATAAAATGTAATTTGAAATGAAATTTATTGTTCCTGAAACGTATAGAAGCGTTATCGGTAATGAAATCCGGATTGAGATCAAGGGTTCGCTTTCATTGCGCAGCATCATTTTTAAATGGCCGGAAGCAATCAGCGAAAAAATATTTATCAGTAAGGAACTGAATGATGAGATAATTCTGTCGCAGTTTCTCTTTTTCCGGGAAGATAAAATAGTTCGGCTTGATGATAAAATATCCAATCAGGATATCGTAAAGATATTACTAACGGCAACCGGCGGTTAAAGTCGAAATATGAAAGGACTGTGCTATGTTAGGTTACTTTGGAAAATATTTGCGAGTTAATCTGTCAAACCGAAAAATAGAGATATGCGACTTAAATAAAGATCTGATCAAAAATTATATGGGTGGTGCCGGTATCGCTGCCTGGTTTCTCTACAAAGAATCCTCACCTGAAACGGATCCGCTTGGACCGGAAAATCCTTTGATTGCTTTTACCGGGCCTTTTACCGGTACAGCCGTTCCATCAGCCAGCCGTCACCATATGATGGCGCGGTCACCGCTCACCGGTCTAATTGGCGAATCAAATGTGGGTGGCTCCTGGTCCACCCATTTCAAGAAATCAGGATATGACGGCATCGTTGTAACAGGAAAGGCGGATACGCCTGTTTATTTATGGATCCATGATGACGGTGTTGAAATACGAGATGCACAAAATATCTGGGGAAAGGATTCCTATATGTCAGCAGAATGGCTTAAGATGGAAACATCTAAGAAAGCGACCGCTGCCGTTATCGGTCAGGCCGGAGAAAAGTGTGTGCCCATTGCCGGTATTCCCCATATCGGTAATATCGTCAGGGCTGCTGCCCGAACGGGCCTCGGTGCTGTCATGGGATCGAAAAATCTGAAAGCAATGGTGGCATATGGAACAAAAGAAATTTCCATTGCCGATACTGATGCATTAAAGAAAGATATAAGGGCGCTCATGCCCCACATCAAGTCCGTCACAGAAGCTTTCAGAAAGTATGGCACATCCGGAGGAATTGCTACGTATGAAGAGATCGGAAATTTTCCGATTAAAAATTGGGCCGGATCTCGTTGGGCAGGAGCCGTAAAAGTTTCAGGTGTTGCCATGCACGATACGATTCTATCCGGAAGGAAAGCCTGTCTGAATTGTCCGATCATGTGCGGCAGGCACATAAAAATTAATGAAGGACCCTATGCGCCGATGGATTGTGAAGGTCCGGAATATGAATCCATCGGTACATTGGGCGGAGAATGCATGGTGGATGATCTACCCGCCATTTGTAAGGCAAATGAACTGTGCAACGGATATGGGTTGGACACTATATCAACCGGAGCAACTATTGCTTTTGCAATGGAAGCATTTGAACGAGGGATTATTACTACCGGAGACACTGATGGAATTAAACTGACATTTGGTAATGCCAATGCCCTGGTCGAAATGGTACACAAGATCGGCAGACAAGAAGGTATCGGTGTTATGGTGGGTGAAGGGTCGAAGCGAATGGCAGAAAAAATTGGAAAAAATTCCACTGAATTTGCAGTCCACGTAAAGGGTCTGGAGCCATCAGCCCATGATCCACGACGATTCTTTAGCCATGCTGTCAATTATGCTACTGCTGCTAGGGGCGCGTGCCACAATGCCAGTTGGAGCCATCCCTATGAACTGAGTCTCAGCATGCCGGAAATTGATATCCTCGAACCACAGGACGCTTACCAGATTGAGGGTAAGGCCGAATTTACAGCAAAGCTGCAGAATATGAATACATTGTTTGATACCTTGGTTATCTGCCGTTTTGTCCAGGTAGGAAAAGCCGTAAATATTACCAACACAGTCAACTGGCTGAATATGATTACTGGAAGAGAAATGAAGATTGAAGACGTTATGTCTGTCGGTGAACGTGTTTTTAACCTGAAACGGTTGTATAACACCCGAATCGGCATTAACAAAAAGGATGATCTTTTACCTCCCCGATTTCTGAGCCGGAATAGGCTTGGTGAGGGTCTGACCAATCAACTTCCGCCAATGGACCAGCTTTTGAATGATTATTACGAATATAGGGGTTGGAACAAAGATGGCCAACCGACGGATAAAACAATAAATAATCTTAAATTATGATAAATAATTTGGAGGTTCGTTTAAAAAAATCAAACTCGATCGTTCATTAGAAATTTTTAGCTTTAACAAAAACTAAAAATTCATAAATCCACACCAAACCGTATTAAAAGAAGCAGGCATTGGGACTGGCCGTTAGAAAGGGATCTTTCCAAAAGAAATATTTGTCTATAATCAGAAAACAGATACATTTATATACCCGGCAAACAAAAGATTGAAGAAACGAAATTTTTATAAAATCCATCAAAGCTATGATTATAAGGCAACCACAGAAGAATGCATTAGCTGCCGCTTAAGAGGAAGGTATACAAAGCCCAAAGCCGGTCGCACCTTGAAACGGCATATCAAGCAGAACAAGTTGGGCATGATGCATAATCAGGCTAAAGCACGTGCGGCTAAGCATGATCTCATAACACGAAAACATTTGATGGAAAGATCCTTTGCACGAAGTATTCGATATGGATTTAAGCGAGCTCGCCGGCGAAGGCAATGGCGAGTTGAGATCCATGAATACCTGACATCAATAATCCAAAATATAATGACTCTGATAAGAAACACAAAAGATGAGAAGTTTACAGCAGCAATGTATTTTGGAGTAGATAGATTTATCAAGGCACAAATTAAATCAGAATTTAATTTGTGCCTCGGTTGAAATTGAAAAACTATTTGGGCAACAGCCCGTACACTTTTGACGATTTAAGATATTTTGTAGAAAGTGTAGACTTGACCCCAAGCAATTTTCAATTTTTGATCCCATTCATAAAATTCAGAACAAACAAAATGAGTATTTTTAATTTAAAACCCTTATTTCATATCATTAGTCAAGAGGAAAAAATTATGAAAATAATACGAAATATTCTGTTCATCGTGATCCCTGCAATGATAATTTTGACAGGTTGTTCAACCATAAAAGTAAGTGATTATGCGAACCGCAAGCCTGTCATGATTCCGGAGGAATTTTTCGACGGGCATCTCACCGCACACGGTATTGTAAAGAACAGGGCGGGTGAAGTCATTCGATATTTTAATGCTGATATAAAGGCTTACTGGGAGGATTCTGCGGGTACCCTGGAAGAGGATTTTATATTTGATGATGGGGAAAAACAACGTCGTGTCTGGAAGTTAACCCGACAGGGCGACAACAGTTATGTTGGAACGGCTGGAGATGTGATCGGCGAAGCAAAGGGCGAAATTGCAGGGAACAGCATGTTTCTCGAATATGTGCTTGAAATTCCTTATAGTGACAACACAATTCACCTTTCGATTGATGATCGTATGTACCTCGTTAATCCAAATACGCTTATAAATGAGTCTGAGATGACTAAGTTCGGTTTTCGGGTTGGAGAGATACTCCTCGTTATTCAAAAGATGTGAAACCATTTTTTTTAGAAAGCAAACATTATGAATAACATAGCAAACCTTTCTGCCACAAAGTTAGTAAGCGCTTTAAAAAGCAAGTCGATCAGTTCACTTGAATTGCTGGAAATTTATATAGAGAGATATAAGCGTTTAAACCCGATAGTAAACGCTATTGTGGCGACTGATTTTGAAAAAGCGAGAATATTGGCCCGCGCAGCAGATGAAAGCCTTGCCAAAGGAGAAGATACAGGGCCTTTACATGGGCTGCCAATGACAGTTAAAGATATGGTCAAGGTTACTGGTATGCCATGTACTGATGGATCTCCGGAATTCAAGGACTATATAGCGCCAAAAGACGCAGATCTGGCCCAATCGTTAAAGAATGCCGGGGCGATCATTTTTGGAAAGACGAATGTATCCTTATTCTATATAGATGTTCAAACTTACAATGAATTATATGGTCAGACCAATAATCCCTGGGATATTAAAAAAACTCCCGGCGGATCATCAGGCGGTTCAGCAGCAGCGCTATCAGCAGGGTTAACCGGACTGGAGATCGGTTCGGATATTGGTGGATCAATCAGGATCCCCGCCCATTTCTGTGGCGTTTATGGTCATAAACCCTCATATGGTATCGTATCACCGCATTATATCGGGAAACCTTTAAAAGGGGATATAATTAATTATACAGCCGAGTATGATCTTTTGGTATACGGCCCTCTTGCCCGTAGCGCAGAAGATTTACGGCTGGCGATGAATATTATTGTTGGATCGCCTTCTTATCAGAAAAAAGCAATCAGGATAGAGTTGCCGCAGGCCAGAAAAAAAAGGCTGAAAGAATTTAAGGTCGGGATATGGCTTGATGACAAGACTTACCCCATTGATAGTGAAGTGGGTAATTGTCTGCAAAATATGACCGAACAACTAAAAAAGTCCGGCGTAGATATTAAGGCTCGCATACCTGATATTGATTTGGAAAAATGTTATAGATTATACAATCAGTTTTATACAATGGCTTGTAGCCGGGAGGAATCGGAGGAAGCATTCATAGAGGCCGTTAGCCGGCTGAAAAAACTGAAAGAGACTGATCAAAGTGAAACAGCGAGAGAAATACGCGCTTTGACCGCGTATCACCGTGACTGGCATATTTTAAATCAGAAAAGAGCTATTATGCGTCAAAAATGGGAAGACTTTTTCGAAGACATTGATGTTTTATTGTGCCCTCCAGCCCGAATAGCCGCATTTCATCATGATCATACAGATATGTCTCAGCGTATTCTACGCATCAATGATCGGGATGAACCATACTGGGAAGTTATGGAGCCATGGATATCATTAAGCCAAGTCGCTTATTTACCAGCTACTATTGCGCCTATAGGCTTTACTTCAACAGGCCTGCCTGTCGGGGTACAGATCATAGGACCTTATCTTGAGGACAACACAACCATCGAATTCGCGAGACTCATGGAAGAGGAGAGAATCAGTAATTTGAAAACACCCCCGATTTTGAAAGATAGTTATAAACAATAAACGTTAATCCAAAGGTCATAAAACATGATGAAAATAATGAGGTCAGGCCTAAAGGCTTTAAGAAATTATGTTTACCAAAAGGATAGTTAGTACGATTTAATTTACCGATTAATGATCGGCCAGCGCAGGAGAATAAGATATGGAATGGTTTTTAATAGGTGACCAAGAATGATAGGGAACGTACATTAAAACATAAGTTTGACAGAAAAAAAGATTTTGACATATTGCCCATATGCCAAGAAAAGCCGGAATAGACGCGTCAGGTGCGCTGCACCATATTATTGTCAGAGGGATCGAACGCCGCGCAAGATCTTTCTTGATGACGATGATCGGAATAATTTCATAGAACGTCTCGGCAATATTATTGATGAAACCCATACAGGATATTTTGCATGGGCACTTATACCTAATCATTTTCATCTTCTCTTAAGAACCGGCGGTGTTGAAATATCGCGAGTCATGCAGCGTATTTTGACGGGTTACGCTGTTTCTTTCAACAGAAAGCATAGCAGGCACGGCCATCTTTTTCAAAACCGATACAAACCTATCCTGTGCCAGGAAGATATCTATTTGCTTGAGCTTGTACGATACATCCACTTGAATCCATTGAGAGCTGGGATTGTCCGGGATATTTCCGGCCTTGAAAAATATCCTTATTGCGGCCTTAGTTCCTTTTTCGTGAAAGTGTCGCCGCCTTGGCAGGATACCGGTTATGTGCTCAAGGAATCAAAAGGTCTGGATTTAGAATCGGTTGCAAAAAAGGTGGGGAAGTTGACAGAAATTAAACTGCACGATCTTTTTTCGAGTGACAGGCAGCGCAGCACAGTGCAGGCAAAAAATTTGTTATGTTTTTGGGCGCGTATGAAGAAATTGGAATGACGCAGCCCGAAATTGAGTCAAATTTGAGTATGACCCTGGCAGCGGTGAGACATGCGATAAAACGTGGAAGGGGGGTTGCGGCAGAAAATAAATTCAGGTTATTTTAATTTATTATTTAATGTACGTCCCTCTAAATCCTCACATAAGTCTATAAAACAGAGATTAAATTTCAAAATCCCACAACAACAAGAGCAAAATCCTTTACCATAATACACAAAACAAAAAGCCGTCTGCATCAGCAAACGGCTTTTATTAGTTTTTTTGGTCGGGGCGAGAAGATTTGAACTTCCGACCCCTTGAACCCCATTCAAGTGCGCTACCAGGCTGCGCTACGCCCCGACTTGAATGGGCTTCTATCACTTTGCCCTTGTCATGTCAAGGTATGTTGTGTTATCTGATTAATATTTTAAAATCGAAATAACAACCTGAAATTTTTACAATATAATACGATAATCTATGACTGATAAAGAACAGAATGCACAATTTCCCGGCTTGATATCACCCGGCGACACCGTTGCCATTGCAGCACCTGCAAGCCCCTTTGATAAGCACATGCTTATGCAGGGCATCAGTGTTCTGGAGAATATGGGGTTTATTGTCCACGTTCCTGAAGAGATTTTTAACCGGACTGGGTATCTGGCCGGCTCTGATTTTGAACGTGCAAAATTATTGAACACGCTTTTTGCAGATCCGGATATCAAGGCAATTTTCTGTGCCCGCGGCGGTTATGGTGTGATGCGGATCCTTTCACTTCTTGATTTTGATGTGATCAGGGATAACCCGAAGATTTTTGCCGGTTTCAGTGATATTACCGTGTTGTTGAATGCATTTTACAGAAAGTGCGGTCTGGTTACATTTCATACGCCATTGGTAACAACCCTTCCGGCATCAACTGAAAATACAAAAAAGAGATTTTTTGAAGCGTTTACTGCCGATATCTGGGAAAATATTGTTCCTGAAAGTCCGGTAATTATCAGATCCGGTCATGCAGGCGGGCCGCTTGTTGGCGGTAATTTGAGTCTGTTATGCCATACAACCGGTACGCCCTATGCGCCGGATTTTAAAGGCGCCATTCTTTTTCTTGAGGATAGGGGTGAGGCGCTCTACCGGATAGACCGAAAGCTGATGCATCTGAAACTGGCAGGCTGCTTTGATGATATTGCGGGCCTTGCTGTTGGCAGTTTCAGGGATTGTGGTGATATTTCTGAAATTCATAATCTGATTTCAGATCTTGTTCGAGACGAAAAAATTCCCATATTGTGCGGGTTTGCTATTGGTCATGAAGATGAGAATATTACAGTTCCGGTTGGCGCTATGGTAACGCTGGATACTGAGAGGAATGCTATTATTGTAAGCAAACAGGTAGCTTACAGTAAACAAAGGGGAGTCTAAGATATCTGCATGGAAAAAACGGATGTTTTGATGCAGCGGGCTATTGAAGATGGAGTCTTTCCCGGCGCCGTACTTCTGGTGGCAAAAAAAGATGAAATAATCTTTCATAAAGCTTATGGACAGACCAATATCAGTAATGGTGAAAAAGTAACCGTTGATACACTGTTTGATCTGGCGTCTCTGACCAAACCCCTTGCAACAACACCGGCCATAATGATTCTGGTTCAAAAAAAAAAATTATTCCTTGGTCAGCAGCTTGCGTCTATCATTCCTGAATTTAAAGGTACTGATAAAGCCCCCATTACTATCAGGAATCTTCTTTGCCACAGATCCGGGCTGCCGGCCTGGCTTCCTTATTATAAACGGCTGGTTTTAATCGAGCCTGAAAAAAGAAAACATGCCCTCCATGAGCTGCTCGTAAATGAGCCGCTTGTGAATGCGGTCGGCCAACGCACATTATACAGTGATCTGGGCTTTATAATTTTAAACTGGGTGATTGAAACCATAACCGGCACGTCCCTTGACTGTTTTGTCGGTAAACATATTTATAAGCCGCTTGGTCTTGAAAATCTTTTCTTTTTAAGCCCCGGAGAGAAACAATCCGAAAAAGTTTTTGCTGCAACCGAAGATTGCCCTTGGCGCGGGAATGTTTTATCCGGCGCTGTACATGATGATAATACATATGTACTTGGCGGTGTTGAGGGCCATGCCGGCCTGTTTGGCACAGCGGGCAGTATTCATAAGGTGCTGGTGGAATTACTTGCGGCATATCAACATGGCCGGGATACTTTTTTCCCAACTGTTTATACCCGGCAGTTTTTCAGCCGTCAGGATAAAACAGACTGGGCACTGGGCTTTGATACGCCATCTTCAACAGATTCTTCGAGCGGCACGCTGTTTTCAAGAAACAGTGTCGGACATCTCGGATTTACAGGCACATCTTTCTGGATGGATCTCGATCGTTCAATTATTATCATACTGTTGTCAAACCGTATCCATCCTTCACGGGATAACCTGAAAATAAAGGAATTTCGGCCAATCTTACATAATGAGGCTATGAAAATGGCTTTTCAGATAGGTGTCCCGGCTTCAGATATATAATTTTACACGGTGCTTTATTCAATTTTCCTTGTATTATCGACTGTGTTTTGTTATTTTAGTCAAGATTAACTGTTTATGCGGTTTTGGTTTCTTATCTACCCGGAAAAAGTTTTATTTTGAATCGAAAAATATTATAGCAATACTCTCGGCATGAGTGCCGGATATAAGTCAAAACCTTCAACCATGCACATTCCATGTGCTGTTAATGAGGTAACATGAGCCTGATTTTTGATGCAATTTTGGGATTGTTTTCAAGTGACCTTGCAATTGATCTTGGCACCGCTAATACACTTGTGAATGTTAAGGGGAAGGGGATTGTTTTAAGCGAACCTTCTGTTGTTGCCATTCGGACGGATGGTTCCGGCAAAAAACCGGTTTTGGCAGTTGGTCTTGAGGCAAAGAATATGTTAGGCAGAACGCCAAGTAACATAAGGGCAATCCGCCCCATGCGGGATGGCGTTATTGCAGACTTTGATGTTACTGAAGCTATGCTCAGGCATTTTATCAGAAAAGTGCATAACCGGCAGAAGCTTATTCGGCCGCGTATTGTTATCGCCGTGCCTTCGGGAATTACACAGGTTGAAAAAAGAGCTGTCAAGGAGTCTGCTGAATCAGCGGGTGCTCGTGAAGTGTTTTTGATAGAAGAACCAATGGCTGCCGCGATTGGCGCAGGCCTTCCGATTACGGAACCGACATGTAACATGGTTGTTGATATCGGCGGCGGCACGACGGAGGTTGCTGTTATCTCCCTTGCCGGTATTGTTTACAGCCGATCGCTCAGGGTGGCCGGTGACAAGATGGATGAGTCTATCATGCAGTATATCAAGCGGAAATATAATCTGCTTATTGGCGAACGTACGGCAGAGATTATTAAAACAACCATCGGTAATGCTTATCCTGACGCCAAAAATCTTGAAACAATTGAAGTGAAAGGAAGGGATCTGGTTTCCGGAATTCCGAAGATTCTCGCCATCGATTCTGAAGAGATTCGCATGGCTATTTCAGAAGAGATTGAGGCCATTGTTGAGACGGTTAAAATTGCACTTGAACAGACACCGCCCGAACTTTCAGCGGATATTGTCGACCGTGGCATTGTACTGACCGGCGGCGGGGCATTATTAAAAAATCTGGATAAACTGCTCAGGGAACAAACCGGCCTTCCGATAACCGTTACCGAGGATCCGCTTACCACAGTTGCAATAGGTTCGGGAATGGTGCTTGATCAACTTGATAAACTTAAACAGGTATTGATTACATAAAACCATGCTTTCAAAAAAGATGGTGCTGCTTATAGGCGTGATCTTTCTGATCACGTTCAATATGATATTTCTTTCGGTGACAAGCAGACGTAATGCAACAGACGGTTCCGGTTCCACTGCCCTTTATATCGTTTCACCTTTTCAAAAGGCCCTGACCCGTTCCATCGGTTTTGTCAAGGACATCTGGCGTCACTATTTTTATCTTTCCTCTGTTTCCATGGAAAATGACAGGCTCAGGAAAGAGCTGAGCTTTGCCGCCGAAAAGAATAACCGGCTGGTTGAGGCCGAGCTTTCCAATGCGCGCCTCCGGAACCTTCTGAAATTTACTGAAAAGACTGAAGGCCCGCTTATTGCGGCAGAAATTATAGGTAAAGATCCTACCTCCTGGCATAAAACTATAACTATAGATAAGGGCAGTGATGACGGTGTTGAAAAAGGTGATGCCGTTGTGAGCCCTGAAGGTGTTGTCGGGCAGGTGACGGATGTCGCATCTCATTATGCAAAAGCACTTTTGCTGATTGATCATAATAGTGCTGTGGATGCACTGATACAGAATTCCCGGGCACGCGGTGTTGTTCATGGTGAGAGTTCCGGCCAATGTGCGCTAAAATATGTATTGCGCAAACATGAAATACAGACAGGAGATACCGTTATTTCTTCAGGACTCGACGGTATCTTTCAGAAGGGATTACGAGTTGGTGTTGTATCCGGGGTTGTGAAAAATTCTTCCGGTATGTTTCAGGTTGTAACTGTAAAACCTTTTGTCGACTTTGAAACCCTTGAAGAGGTTTTTGTAATGGCCCGCATTAAAGCGGATGAAAAAGAGGACGGATAATGAATATCTGTTTTTATATACTGGCCGGTCTTTTTCTTGTCGTCATCCAGACTACAATTGTACCGTTTATTCCTGTTCCGTTTCAGTGTTATAATCTCGTTACACCTTTTATTATATATGTATCCCTTTTCAGACCTTTAAGAGAGGGCGTTGCCGTCGTACTATTGCTTGGCCTTCTCATGGATAACCTCTCAGGTGCCCCTTTTGGAATTTACCTGACCGTATATTTCTGGATACTGGTTGGCGGTACCTTTCTTATAAATTTTTTTCATGCAGGAAACAGACTTTTTCTTCAACTGGCATTTGTTGCCGGAATTGCTCTGGAAAACATTGTGTTTCTCGGTACAATGGCCATATTGTCACCAAAATCATTTATACCGGCGCAAGCGCTTCATGTGGCTGTATCGCAGTTAATATGGGCTATTTTAACCAGCCCCATAGTATTGAATATCTTTATCCGGTGCAGGAGTAGATGGGATTCGATCTTTTCGGGTTCAGCGGCCGGCTAAGGTTATTAGCAAAAGACCTGCCATGGCCGGGAGCCAAATCGTAAAAACAGACAACATTTTTGGGTTCAAGATTTTTTTAATATCAGTATCAGCCTCAGGACAGCAAAATAGTGAGTGATTTTTTAACAAACGTAAATGCCGATTGGTTCCGAAGCAGGATCAGCGGTGTGATATTTTGTGTCCTGGCTGTCTTTGTCGTTCTGATTTCCCGCCTTTTTTATCTTCAGGTGGTCCAGGGAGATGAGTTGAGGCGTCTTTCTGAAAATAACCGTATTCGCCTTCAAAGTATTGATGCGCCAAGAGGCCTGGTTTTTGACAGAAATGGTCGGCTGCTTGTGGACAATCGGCCCTCTTTTGGTGTTGCCGTTATTCCCAAGGATGCCCGGCCCATGGCTGACGTTCTTTCAAAGCTTTCTAAATTACTGGATGTTCCTGAAGAAGATTTTATTCAGAAGGTTAAACGTCAGCAGGGCGCCTCACCCTATAAACCGGTGCTGCTTATGCAGGATATCGGGCGTGATGCGTTGGCTGCAATTGCTGTAAATAAATTTGACCTGCCGGGGGTCACGATAGAGGTTAAGCCCCTGAGGCACTATATTGATAAACAGTTTGCCGCCCATCTTGTCGGTTATCTCGGTGAGATCAGTGCCGCTGAACTGAAGATGAAAAAATATGCGGACAACAGGGGTGGCGATTATATCGGTAAATTCGGTATAGAAAAAACTTATGAAAAATTATTGAGAGGTGAGCGCGGCGGCCGCCAGGTCGAGGTTAATGCCCGCGGCAGGAATGTCCGTGTTATCGATACGGTTGATGCTATTCCCGGTTATAATCTTCACCTGACCATTGATTATGAAGTGCAGAAGAAAGCGGAATCTCTTCTGGCGGACAAAGCCGGCGCCGTTCTGGCTATTATACCATCAACCGGCGAACTGCTTGCTATGGCAAGTAGCCCCTCCTTTGATCAGAATATATTTGTCAGCGGCATGTCCCATAAAGAGTGGCAGGATCTTTCAACCAACCCCCTGAGACCGATGGAAAATAAGGCGATTCAGGGGACATATCCACCGGCATCAGTTTATAAAATTATAACGGCAATGGCCGGCCTTGAAGAGGGTGTTATTGATGAAAATACGGTTTTTGAGTGTAATGGATCTATCTGGTACGGTGATCGTGCATTCAGGTGCTGGCGCAGAGGAGGCCACGGTGCGATAACGCTTAATACCGCACTGGCTGAATCTTGTGATGTCTATTTTTATCAGGTGGGCCAGAAGCTGGGTGTTGACAGGCTTGCATGGTATGCAAAAGCCTGTGGCTTTGCCAATCCCACAGAAATTGACCTGGACCATGAATCAAGCGGCCTGATTCCAACAGCAGCCTGGAAGTATGCAAGAACGGGAGTGCCGTGGCAAAGTGGTGAAACCCTTTCTATTGCTATAGGGCAGGGTTATAATCTGGTAACACCGCTTCAGCAGTTATCTATGATTTCAGCAATTGCCAATGGGGGAAGGCTGATGAAGCCGGAAATTATCCAATATGCCGCCGTTCCTGAAAATGATCTGATTTTCAGACCCGAGCCGAGAGAGCTCGGCGTATTACCCGTCAGTGAAAAAAATCTGGAAATTATCAAAAAGGGATTGTGGACAGTTGTAAACAAACGAAAAGGTACGGCATGGCAAGCCAGGCTAAAAAATACGGATATTGAAATGTGCGGTAAGACCGGAACAGCCCAGTTGGTAGGCAGGGCTCGCGTAAAAGAGCAGGATGAAGAAAAACTGGCCGGCCATCTGAAGTCCCATGCCTGGTTTGTTGCATATGCACCGGCAGAAAATCCTGAAATAGCGGTTACGGTTATTGTGGAACATGGTAAGCATGGCTCCAGTACCGCCGCACCCATTGCAAGGGAAATTATTCAAACCTATCTGCTGCCGGATAAACCCGATAGTGAGGAAATGGTAAAAAGGTAGTATCATATGTTTGATCGCAGACTTGTACAGTATTTTGACTGGCCGCTTTTAATTATGACCGTATTGCTTTGCGGCCTGGGACTGGTCACCCTATATAGTGCCGTAACTGCCGGAATTCCAACGCCCCAGCAGTCACTTGTTTACCGGCAGTTGTTCTGGTTCGGCATCGGGCTTGCTGCCATGACATCCGCTTTTCTTTTCGACTACAAATCTCTGGATCAGTGGGCCAACGTTATTTATGTGTTATGTGTGGTTTTGCTCGTTTGTGTGCTGATCTTCGGGAAACAGGCAGGCGGCTCAAAGCGCTGGCTCATCTTAGGGCCGATTACCCTGCAGCCTTCTGAGACAATGAAAATCGGATTGATTATTGTCCTGTCCAAATATTATTCAAAAGTGGCTCATAATCAGGGGCTCATTTTCAGAGAGCTGCTTATTCCATTTATATTAACAATCATTCCCTGTGCGCTCATTATCCAGCAGCCTGACCTGGGAACAGCCATTGTACTGGTGCTCATTGTTGCTTCAATGACGTTTTATGTCAAAATTGAACGCCGGACATTTATTTCTATCATTGTTGCTTTTACCGTATTGGTACCGTTGGCATGGATATACTTATTAAAGGAATACCAGAAACAGCGTGTTCTGACTTTTTTAAACCCGGACCGTGATCCCCTGGGGGCAGGTTACCATATTATTCAATCCAAAATTGCAATCGGGTCTGGAATGCTGTCCGGTAAAGGATTCTTAAAAGGTACCCAGAATGCTCTCTCCTTTTTACCCGAGCGGCATACTGATTTTATATTTTCCGTACTGGCGGAAGAGTGGGGTTTTGCCGGCTCCCTTGTTGTCCTGATTCTTCTTGCCGGATTTATTTTATGGGCGCTTCATATTGCCCATCGGTGCAGAGAACCATTCGGCATTATCCTTTCAGTCGGTGTAACAGCCATGATCTTTTGGCAGATTGTTATCAACATCTGTATGGTTATGGGGCTAATGCCTGTGGTTGGGGTGCCGTTGCCGTTTATCAGCTACGGGGGGTCATCGGCGGTCACTGTCATGATCTGTATAGGGTTACTAATGAACGTCAGTATGAGACGATTCATGTTTGAGTGAAAAAAATCATCTAAAAATATAATTATAATAACAGAAGGTTATATTTTGTATTGCATGGACTGAAACAATGTTATCAAAAGATGGTAAAAATATTTAAAAAACCTTTGACAACGTATTCCGGTGGATGTTATAGACCGCCGAGTTAATCATTATGGGGTTGGTGTATTATATCTAATTACATCCATTTATGGATATAAAATTTTACTAAAACCCCTATTGGTATATCAAAAGTTGGTGTAGTTCGTTTATTGTAAACATATTAGGTGCTAAGTTGGAGGCTCCGTTCAATGATACAAATTGATGCATTTTCACTTTGTTTCCAGATAGTCAATTTTGTAATATTGATATTTCTTTTGAATGCTGTCCTTTTTAAACCTATTCGCAAAATTCTGAGCGAAAGGGGCAACAAAGTTAAAGGCCTTGAGCAGGGAATAGAATCATTAGCTGAATCTGCCGCTGAAAAAGATAGTGAATTTACTGAAGGGCTTAAGTCCGCAAGGACCAGGGGTAAAGATGAAAAATCCGCCCTTTTGCAGGCCGCATCAGAAGAAGAGAAAAAAGTGATTGAGAATATTAACCGAAAGGCTCAGGCAGAGCTTACTGAAGTGCGCAAAAGAATCCTGAAAGATGCTGAAGCTGTCAGGGTCTCACTGCAGGGTGAACTTGACAACATCGCAACTGCGATTGGCCAGAAACTTCTGGGGAGGGCCGTATAATGTGTATTAAAAAGCTTGCCCCGATTCTGATTACATTACTGATCCTTTTCTGTGCTGTTGCGATGCCTGTTTTTGCATCCTCAGGCGGTGGTCACGGTGAAGCAGAACCAAAAGGCTGGGTTTCAACTGATACTTATCGTGTCATGAACTTTGTTGCACTGGCCGTTGGTCTTTTCCTCCTTGTAAGAAAACCGGTTGGCAAAGCGCTTGGTTCCAGAATTACAGGCATCAGGGAACAGATTTCTGATCTTGAAAACCGGAAATCAGAAGCAGAGCAGAAACTTGCTGAATATAATAACCGGCTTGCACAGCTTGATAGTGAAGCAGATAAGCTGGTAGCTGAATATATCCGTCAGGGTGAAGAAGCCAGGGAAAGAATTCTTAAAGAAGCTGAAAAAAATGCTGAAAAACTTGAGGCACAGGCCAAAAGAAATATTGAGCATGAATTCAGCCAGGCAAAGCAAAAACTTCAGGATGAGGTGTTGGAAAAAGCACTTGAAAAAGCTGAAGCAATAATAAAGGCAAAAATTACGGCTGATGATCAGGAAAAAATGGTTGATGAATATTTAGAGAAGGTGGTGTCATAGTGAAAAATATGGCGATCGCACGGCGTTATGCCAAAGCACTTCTGCTCATTGGTAAAGAAGATGGGCAGGCTGAAACTTACCGTGAAGAGATTGCAGGTGTTTCAGCGTTAATTTCTTCACAAAAAGAACTTGAACAGGCAATTCATAACCCCCTTTATGATATGGAAGGGCGCAAAAAGGTTCTGCAGGCAGTTATTGCAAAACTAAACCTGGCGAAGGTTACTGAAGCCTTTCTTATGTTGCTTTTCGATAAAGGAAGAATTGGTTTCCTGGGTGCAATAGATGATTTTTATCAAAAACTGGCTGACGAATTAAAAGGCGTTCTTCGAGCCAGCCTGGTTTCGGCTACGGAGCTTTCATCCGAAACCACGGATAAGATTCGTGCAACCCTGTCCAACATGACAGGTAAAGATATTATTCTTGATGCTGAAGAGGATCCCGAACTCATTGGCGGTATCGTTACAAGAATCGGGGATCTTGTTTTGGACGGAAGTGTCAGAACACAGTTACTCAATATGAGAGAATCTTTAAAAAGGGGTGAAAGTGTATAATGGAATTAAAAGCTGAAGAAATAAGCCAAATAATTAAAGATCAGATTGCAAATTATGACAAGAAGGTCGAACTGAGTGAAACCGGAGTTGTTCTGTCAGTTGGTGATGGTATCGCCAGGGTTTACGGCCTTGAAAAAGCAATGGCCCTTGAGCTGGTTGAATTCCCCGGTGGAATTCTCGGACTGGTTCTGAACCTTGAAGAAGACAACGTTGGTATCGCTATTATGGGTGAAGATACCTTTATTAAAGAAGGTGATCTTGTTAAACGTACCGGCAAAATTGCAGAGGTACCTGTTGGAGAAGCCGTACTTGGACGCGTTGTTTCCGCTGTTGGTGAGCCGCTGGACGGCAAAGGACCGATTAATGCCACAGAGACCCGTCGTGTTGAAATGGTGGCACCTGGTGTTATCGCCAGAAAGGGTGTTCATGAGCCCTGTTATACCGGCCTTAAAGCTGTTGACGCAATGACACCGGTTGGCCGTGGTCAGCGTGAGCTTATTATTGGTGACCGCCAGATCGGTAAAACTGCTTGTGCCATCGATGCCATTCTTGCGCAGAAAGATACGGATGTTTATTGTATCTATGTTGCCTGTGGCCAGAAAAAATCAACAGTTGCCCAGGTTCATGCTGTTTTGGAAAAACATGGTGCCATGGAGTACACCACCATCGTTGCCGCATGTGCTTCCGATCCTGCAACGCTGCAGTTTGTTTCACCTTATGCCGGTTGTGCGATGGGTGAATATTTCCGTGATGCCGGCAAACATGCACTGATTATTTATGATGATCTTTCAAAACAGGCTGCTGCTTATCGTCAGGTTTCTTTGCTTCTTAGACGTCCGCCGGGACGTGAAGCTTATCCTGGTGATATTTTCTATAACCATTCACGTCTGCTCGAACGTTCCGCCAAACTTAGTGATGAACTGGGTGCCGGTTCCCTGACCGCTCTGCCGATCATTGAAACCCAGGCTGGTGACGTTTCTGCATATATTCCAACAAACGTTATTTCAATTACTGACGGTCAGATTTATCTTGAACCCAGTTTGTTTTTTGCCGGTACCCGTCCGGCCATTAATGTTGGCCTTTCTGTTTCCCGTGTTGGTGGTGCCGCTCAGGTAAAAGCCATGAAACAGGTTGCCGGTACTTTGCGTCTGGATATGGCTCAGTTCCGTGAACTGGAAGCATTTGCCGCATTTGGTAGTGATCTTGATGCATCTACCCAAAAACAGTTGACCCGTGGACAGAGACTTGTTGAAATCCTGAAACAGCCTCAGTATCAGCCGTTATCAATGGAAAAACAGGTTACCATTCTTTTTGCCGGAACCAGAGGTTTTCTTGATAAGTATCCGATCGATTCGGTTGATAAATACGAAGCAGGTCTTTATCCTTTTGTTGAAGAGAGATTTCCTCAGGTTTTCGCTCAGTTAAAGGAAAAGCAGAAAATTACTGATGATATTGAAAAGTTGATGAAAGAAGCCTTGACCGCATATGATGAAGAATTTAAAGACACTGTTAAATAATGCATTTGAGATAAAAACTTATAAAGTTCATAAGGGCTGACCTGTATGGCAACATTAAAAGAAGTTCAAACAAAAATAGTTGGTGTAAAGAAAACTAAGCAGATTACGAAAGCCATGAATATGGTTGCAACCTCCAGGTTGCGTGGTGCCCAGAGTAAAATGGAGTCCTTTCGTCCGTATGCCGCTAAATTTTCTGAAGTTCTTGGAAGTCTGGCAGAAAAAGCAGGTAAAGAGTCAAGTCCCCTGCTTCTCGCCAAGGAAGAGGTGAAAAAAATTCACCTTGTTCTTTGTACCTCAGACAGAGGGCTTTGTGGTGGTTTTAACTCCAATCTCATTTCCGTTGCTGAAAAGTTTTTTAAGGGAAAAGAAGGCGAAGATGTTGAAATTTCCGTTACTAACTTTGGTAAGAAGGGACGTGGCTGGGCAAAATCCAATAAGTTGACAATTCAGGATGAATATCTTGGCGTTGTCGGCTCGAAGTTTGGATTTAATACCGCCAGTGTTTCCGGTAAAAAAATAATTGATGCATTTCTGGCTGATAAATATGATGAAGTCTATATCATCTATTCAGAGTTTCTCAGTATGGCACGTCAAAATGCCGTCATGAAACAGATCCTTCCCATTCCACCTATAGAAAAGGTTGAAGAAGAAGTTGATGAGAATGCACCGTATTTGCCGGAACACATTTGTGAACCATCAGCGGATGAGCTGCTTGGCGATATGCTCCCCCGTAATATTTATGTGCAGATATACAATGCACTTCTGGAAACATCTACAAGTGAACATGCTGCTCGTATGACGGCAATGGATAATGCGACAAAAGCTTGTAATGATATGATTGATAGCCTTACTCTGGCATACAACAAAGCCCGGCAGGCTGCTATTACAGCCGACCTGATGGATATCGTTGGTGGCGCTGAGGCTCTAAAAGGATAAAAAATACCGTTTATAGTACACAGGAGGTCGTTAAATGGGAGAGAACATAGGAAAAATCACACAGGTAATGGGACCTGTTGTTGACGTTGAGTTTGACCAGGGTAAACTGCCTAACATTCTTACAGCACTGTTTATCTCAAATCCGGCAATCAGCGATGAAGAAGACAATCTAGTTGTAGAAGTTGCCCAGCATCTTGGTGACAATGTTGTTCGTACAATTGCAATGGATGTTACGGATGGTCTTGTAAGGGGTATGTCCGTAAAGGATAGTGGAAATCCGATTATGATGCCGGTTGGTGAAGCCGGTCTTGGACGAGTTTTAAACGTTGTTGGACGTCCGGTGGATGGACTGGGCCCTGTTAGCCAGGAAAAAATGATGCCGATCCATCGTGCGGCACCCAAGTTTACTGAACAGGATGTTACTGTTCGCGTACTTGAAACCGGTGTTAAGGTTATTGACCTGCTCGTACCTTTTCCCCGTGGAGGTAAAATGGGTATGTTTGGTGGTGCCGGTGTTGGTAAAACCGTTATCATGATGGAGATGGTTAATAATATTGCAATGCAGCATGGTGGTATTTCCGTTTTCGCCGGTGTTGGTGAAAGAACCCGTGAAGGAAATGACCTTTACCATGAAATGAAAGATTCCGGTGTTCTTCCTAAAGCTGCACTTATTTACGGCCAGATGACTGAGCCTCCGGGAGCGCGTGCTCGTGTTGCACTGTCTGCACTTACTGCTGCTGAGTATTTCCGTGATGTTGAAGGCCAGGACGTTCTGATCTTTATTGACAATATTTTCCGATTTACCCAGGCCGGTTCTGAGGTTTCAGCGCTCCTTGGCCGTATGCCTTCTGCTGTTGGTTATCAGCCGACACTGGCCGTTGACCTTGGTGGGCTTCAGGAACGTATTACATCAACTGACAAAGGATCCATTACTTCAGTACAGTGTGTTTATGTGCCTGCTGATGACTTGACCGACCCTGCACCGGCAACAACATTTGCTCATCTGGACGGTACGGTTGTTCTTTCACGTCAGATCGCAGAATTGGGTATTTATCCTGCTGTGGATCCGCTTGATTCAACATCCCGTATTCTGGATGCCTCATATATTGGAGAAGAACATTATCTGGTAGCTCGTCAAGTTCAGCAGATGCTTCAGAAATATAAAGATCTTCAGGATATTATTGCTATTCTTGGTATGGAAGAGCTGTCAGATGAAGATAAATTGACGGTTACCCGGGCAAGAAAGATCCAGAGATTCCTGTCTCAGCCTTTCCATGTGGCTGAAACATTTACCGGTGTTGCCGGTAAATTTGTAAAGATCGAGGATACTGTTCGTGCTTTCAAGGAAATCGTTGAAGGAAAACACGATGATATCCCTGAGCAGGCTTTCTACATGAAGGGCGGAATAGAAGAAGTTCTTGCATCTGCCGAAGAAATGGCTAAAGCATAATTAGCAGGGAGTTAAATTATGGCAAAAAATATCAGGCTTGAAGTAGTGACTCCTGAAAAGGCTGTCGTCAGCGAAGAAGTAGAGATTGCTGTCTGCCCTGGTGAACTTGGTGAGTTTGGTGTACTGGCAGGGCATACGCCTTTTCTCAGTACCCTTAAAATCGGTTCTATACGTTATACGGATGCCGAAGGAAAAGAACGAATGGTATTTGTAAGTGGTGGTTTTGCTGAAGTTTTGCCGGACAGGGTTACTGTTCTCGCAGAATCTGCTGAAAGACGATCTCAAATTGATGTTGATCGCGCACAGTCAGCACTGGAAAGAGCACAGAAAAGACTTGATGATGACACCAAGGAAAAAGTTGATATTGCACGTGCTAAAGCAGCGCTTGACAGGGCAATGCATCGATTACGGCTCGTTAAAAATGTGTAACAGGAAACAGTAAATTATACATTGACGAATAGATAATATAAATATATAGGGCAAACCGATAAACGGTTTGCCCTATTTTTTTTAACCCTTTCAGGAGCAACATTAGTGCTAAAAGATACGGCTGTAATTATATTAGCGGCAGGCCTTGGAACGCGTATGATGTCAGATAAGGCAAAGGTACTCCATGATGTTCTGGGAAAACCCATGATTACCTATGTTGTTGAAACAGCCGGCGAGGCTGTCGGTAATAATATTATAGCTGTAGTGGGGCACCAGGCTGAAAAAGTAAGACAGGTCATTAATAAAACACATGATATTCTTTTTGCCTTTCAGGAAGAACAACTTGGAACCGGGCATGCTGTCCAGTGTGCATTACCTTATCTGACTGAAAAGATAAAAGATGTTATTATTTTATGCGGGGATGTGCCGTTACTCACATCTCAAACCATTTTAAAATTGGCTGAGGATCATGCCAGGAACAGGAGAGTTGTTTCCGTGCTTGCCGTTCAGCTTGATGATCCAACCGGGTATGGCAGGATGCTTGTTGATGAAGATGGAAATGTATCCCAAATTGTTGAACAGGCCGATGCAACAGATGCACAAAAATGTATAAATATTATAAATACAGGTGTTTACTGCGTTAATCAGATTTTTTTAAAGGAAGCGCTTTCAAAACTTCAGGCCAATAATGCCCAAGGTGAATATTATCTTACTGATATTGTGAAAATTGCTAATGAGAAGAATCAGGTTGTTGGAATGATGCTTGGTGAAAATGCTGTGGAATTTTCAGGTATTAACAGTGTTGAACATCTTAAGGCCGTAGAAGCCGTTTTGGAGGCTGGATAATCAAAATATCTTGACAATATTGCATTGTCAGGGTTTAATCGAATAATTAATCAGGGGTGAATAGTGGATAACGAAGCAATAGTTAAACAGTTTGAAGAAATTGAACAAAATATTGAAAAGCTAATTCAGGGCCGAAAATTAATCGAGGCAGAGAATTTAGAGCTGAAGAACAGAATTGATCAGTTAGAGAGTGAACTTCAGGGGAAAGTAGACGCAGAAAATACTTTCACAGAGGAGAGGGCTTTGATCCGTTCAAAAATTGATGGCCTGCTATCCAGATTGGAAGATTCAT
Source organism: Desulfobacterales bacterium (assembly GCA_021737275.1). GTDB lineage: Bacteria > Desulfobacterota > Desulfobacteria > Desulfobacterales > JAIPEE01 > JAIPEE01. The sequence goes on along the minus strand of JAIPEE010000009.1, from coordinate 4,199 downwards.
AATAATCTGGTTGGCAGTGCGATAGCGGTGATTTTCAGAAAGGTAGCATACAATTTAATTGGAACAGATTGTAACTATAGAGCTTTTCGGGCAGCCATTTACATTTAAAGCCGAATCAGACGGTAATAAGGCAAAAGAAGTTGCGGATTACCTGGTTAAGGAAGTATCGAAAATAGAATCTCAGCATTCTGAAAAGACTTCTAATATTTCTAAATTGTCGATTCTGCTGTTAGCTGCACTAAATATTGCCAATGAAAACTTTGAGTTGAAACAGAATAAAAATAAATTAATACAGGAAGTTTCAGGCAAGACAGGAAATCTGGTTCGCGTATTAAATGAGTATGTAAAGTAGCGGGTTGCTTAAAGTAAAGACCTTTCAGTTCATTTTCACCGGAAATTGATCAGGATAAATCATTATAGCACTATAATAAATGATGATTAGTGTCCGGAACCAATTAATTTGAATGATCACTTTACGAGACCCCTGCCATGTTCGTGATTGTAAGATGTTCTTTGATCCAATAATTTAATAAAAGGGGGCTTCCCCTGATTCCGGTGCGCAAGTTCTGCTTGTACAGAAAAGCCTAAAGGAATCACAAAGCGCCCACTTTGAATTCAGGTTCAAAGACCTGGCAACACGGCATTTTGGCGGGGATCTCGTTTCGATATTCAATAATGGTCCATCATTCCGGTATGGATTTTATTTAATTTTAAAATAAAATCTATAAAATGAACTCTCACCGTTTCTCCTTGAATTTGCTCCAAATAAATTTATTGATATTATTTAGGCTGTTACAGTGATATAGACAACAGTTTATATGGTTTTTTTGTCCTTTATTTAGGATAATGGCGGAAACCTTTAGTATTAGGATTATAAACACAGGGTGATATAATATAAGAGCGATATAACTTTAACAGAAAAGTTAATCGCCATACGGAGGGGTAATATTATAAATCATCATTTGTATCTGGGGGATATAAAATATGTCTGAATATAATATCATACTTGGTATCATCGGTTTTATCACCGGTTTTGCCATTGCTTTCTGGGTTAAAGATAAAATTGCTTCAAAGAAAATTGAAGCAGTTGAACAGGAAGCGGCAAGAATTCGTGATGATGCCAGGCGGAATGCTGAAACGATTGTCAAATCTGCTGAACTGGAGGCCAAAGACACACTTTTTAAAATGAAAAGTGAGTTTGACCAGGAAACCAAAGAGACAAAAAGTGATTTAAAAGAAAGGGAAAAACGCCTTACTCAGAAAGAGGAAGCTTTAGATGCAAAACTGGAACTTTCCGAACGTAAAGAACAGAGTGTTATACAGAGAGATAAAAATCTTACACGTCGTGAGCAGGACATTGTTAAAAGTGAAGAAAAATATAATGAACTGGTTGAAGAACAAAAAAAACAGCTGGAAAAAATTTCAGGATTGACTGCGGATCAAGCCAAAGAGCTTTTGGTCCGGGCAATGGAAAATGAAGCACGGCACGAGGGAGCCAAACTTGTAAAACGAATTGAAAATGAGGCCAAGGAAGAGGCTGATAAAAAAGCCAAACGGATATTGGCAACGGCAATTCAAAGGTATGCCGGCGATTATGTTGCTGAACGGACTGTTTCAGTTGTCCAATTGCCGGGCGATGAGATGAAGGGCCGTATTATCGGCCGCGAAGGAAGGAACATCCGTGCATTGGAAGCAGCTACCGGTATTGATCTGATTATAGATGACACACCTGAAGCCGTTATATTGTCCGGTTTCAATCCGGTCAGGAGAGAGGTTGCCCGAATTTCTCTGATGCGTCTGATTGCAGACGGCAGAATACATCCTGCCCGAATTGAGGATGTTGTTAAAAAGGTAACCAAAGAAGTTGATAATGCGATCAAGGAAGCCGGTGAACAGGCGGCCTTTGAGCTGGGTATTCATGGCATCCATCCGGAACTGATTATGTTCCTTGGCCGTCTTAAGTTCAGAACAAGTTATGCCCAGAATGTGTTGCAGCACTCAGTTGAAGTAGGATTCCTGTGCGGCATCATGGCTGCCGAATTGGGTCTTGATCAGAAAATTGCCAAACGAATGGGTTTGCTTCATGACCTTGGCAAAGCTGTTGATCACGAAGTGGAAGGGCCGCATGCGCTACTCGGCTCTAAACTGGCCAAAAAACATGGTGAGTCATCTCAGGTTGTCCATGCCATTGCTGCTCACCACGAAGATATTCCACCGGCAACAGTTTATGCACTTCTGGTTCAGGCTGCTGATGGCCTGTCCGGTGCACGGCCCGGTGCACGTAAGGAACTGCTTGAAAACTATATCAAGCGACTGGAAGATCTTGAGGGTATTGCCAACTCCTTCAAGGGTGTGTCCAATTCTTTTGCGATTCAAGCCGGCAGGGAGATACGTGTTATTGTTGAAAGTTCGATTATTTCTGATGATGAGGCCGTTCTGGTGAGCAGGGATATTGTGAAAAAGATTGAAGAGCAGTTGACCTTCCCGGGACAGATCAGGGTAGTTGTTATCAGGGAGACACGAGCGGTTGAATATGCGAACAAGTAAGGAAAAGGATAAATGAATGTAGTTGAAACCCTTCAGGATCGAGGATTTATAGAGCAGGCAACTCATGATACAGAGTTGAATGAATATGTAGAGGGCAATGACGTAACCTGCTATATCGGTTTTGACCCAACAGCTTCAAGTTTGCATGTGGGCAGCCTGGTTCCGATTATGTCTCTTGCTCATATGCAGCGGCATGGTCATCGACCCATTGCGCTTGTTGGTGGCGGTACGGGGCTTATTGGCGATCCCAGCGGCAAGACGGAAATGCGCAAGATGCTTACTAATGAGGCCATTGAAGAGAATATGGAAGGTATCAGAGGCCAGCTTTCCCGTTTTATCGATTTCAGTGATGGGAAAGCCATTATGGTGAACAATGCGGACTGGCTGACAAAACTGGAATATATTCCTTTTTTAAGAGACATCGGTAAGCATTTCAGTATCAACCGGATGATCAAGGCGGAAAGTTATAAAATCCGGCTTGAATCCGAAGAAGGTCTCAGTTTTATTGAGTTTAATTATATGCTCCTTCAGGCATATGATTTTATGAAACTTTTTAAACAATATGGTTGTCATCTTCAGATGGGCGGCAGAGATCAGTGGGGTAATATTGTTGCCGGTGTTGAGCTTGTACGGCGTATGTGTCAGGAAACCGCCTTTGGTATTACTTTTCCGCTTGTCACCACCAGCAGCGGTGAAAAGATGGGAAAGACAGCCAAGGGTGCAGTCTGGCTTGACGCTGAACGTACATCACCCTATGATTATTTTCAGTTCTGGGTAAATACGGATGACCGCGATGTCGTTCGTTTTCTCTCTCTCTTTACATTTCTGCCCATGGATGAGATCCGCAAGGTTAAAGACCTTACGGATGCTGATCTGAACACGGCTAAGGCCATACTTGCATTCGAGGCAACCACCCTGGCCCATGGTGAAGAGAAGGCTGTAAATGCCTTTAGAGCCGCAGAAATAATGTTTGGTTCCCGCAAATTACCTGCAGATCTGCTTCCTTCAAGCTGCATCCCTAGGGAGGGCTCAGAAAGTGATGATGCTTCTGTGCCTCACTCTGAAGTTGATATGGAAGTCCTTACAGCGGGTATACCTGCATTTAAAGTGTTTCAGATTACCGGGCTGTCACAGTCTGGTGGTGCTGCAAGACGTTTAATCCAGCAGGGTGGTGCTTATGTTAACGGGAATCGTATTACCTCTTTCGATTACCTTGTTACGGATAAAGACCTTTCTGATGGGGAAATTGTGCTGCGGGCAGGGAAAAAACAGTTTCATAAGTTGAAAGTAAAGTAGTAAAAAAGTAATTCATATCAGTAGGCTGGAGAATGTGATAGATCCACGAAATTCGGGTGCTGATAAAAAAAATAGTTTTTTTAAAAATAGTCCTTGACGGAACCAAAAACAGAGTGTAGAAGTGTTCTTCCTTTTGAGCGAGGGGGTCTTTGAGATAAGAGAAATTAATTAAAAAATCTTCTTGACAACATCAACCAGAGGGGGTAGAAAGTCCAAGTTTTCCGGCGCAAATAAAAACGAGTCGGGGCCATGCGAGTGGCTGAGTGTTTGATCTTTGAAAACTAAATAGTAACTGTTTAAAAAGAGTTGGGTCTCTGAAAAAACCAAGAAGCTGATTTATCAGCATCTTAATAATT
>JAIPEE010000050.1 GCA_021737275.1 Desulfobacterales bacterium | reverse complement strand
TGTCCTTGTTCTCTTTTTTGGCATTGGCAACTCCTTGATTTCGTTGCCAATAGATACCTCATAAAAAACAAAATGTCTAGGTTTTTTATTCCCTGATATATCAATTGCTTATAAAACTTTTCTACATGCGTTTACCCTGCTATTCTGATTACGATCCCGCAGTTCAGGCAACGATTGATTACTATAATCCAGTTGGCATTTATGCCGGTGTTTGGGCATCAAGCTGGGATGACGGCGGATGGGGAAATGACATAGAAATTGGCCCTTATCTTGGCTATTATACAACGCTCGGCCCTGTGGATGTTAACGTTATGGGCGCATATTATATGTATCCCGGTGCTAATGATGACTATGCAGAGTGGGATTATTTTGAGTTTAACGGCGACGTTTACTATACAATATCCAATATGCCTCTTGAGCCCACTATTAGTGCCGGTTATCTTTTTTCACCGGACTACAGTGAAGAAGAAGGTTTTTACCAGTATTTTTATGGTGCTATAGATTTTGTTCTGCCATATAATTTTGGTTTAAGTTGTCTTATCGGACATGTAGATTTTGATGGTGATGAACTTTACGGAAATGGTCAGGGCGTTGCCGGCGGTGACGGATGGCAGTATGAGCACTATTCCGTTGGCATCAATACGAGTTTAGTAGGGTTTGGGCTGGATCTGACCTACCATTGGACGAGTGATAAAGAAGATCTTAAAGCATATGGTAAAAAAGTTAATGAGCGTTTTGTTTTTACATTGTCCAGAAGTATTTAATATATAATTAATTTCATGAATGGAGCTTAATTTCTGTTCATGAACTATTAAACCGGGATTGAAGGAAATACAATTTCCTTCAACCCCGGCTGTTTAGAACCGAAAAAACACTTTATTTCAAGGCTGATCAAATACCTGAGCTTGTTCCGGGGAAAAAGCAAACAGCCGTCTAAATGCTAACGGCATGCAGATATTTTTGAAAATTATTATTCCAATGGATAAACCCGATATTATTCCGGCAATGCCTCCGGTATTTATAATTTCCAACCAGGATTTTCCGGAAATCTGCTTTTTTAAAGGAATTCAGCATCTTCACTGAATTTCTCCTCATGGATTGGTCATCCATAAAGAAAGATCCTGATCCGACAGGATCAGGATCTTTCGACACATGTTGTTCAGAAGAGTGCGTATTGCCAAACTATAATAAGGATGTGTCAAATGATAAAGAGAACCGGTGGATATTTTGTGGTCAAAACGCTTGAATTATGCGGTGTGGATACCGTATTCGGTATTCCCGGACTTCATAATCTTGAGATATACGGCGCCCTTTTGAACAGCCGTATTCGTCATATTACATCCCGCCATGAAGAGGGTGCAGGTTACATGGCTTACGGTTATTCGAGATCCACCGGGAAACCGGGTATCATTATCGTTATTTCAGGACCCGGGTTAACCAATGTTCTGACACCTGTTGCAGAAGCTTTTCATGAATCCAAACCGCTTGTTATTATCTCAAGCCACATCCCTACCCGATTTCATGGCACCAGAAGCGGTATGCTTCATGAACTCAACGACAGCAAATCGATGCTCCGCTCTATAACAAAAGAGACCAGAACCGTTCAGTCAGTCGAAACAATTCCTTTATACATTGCTGAAGCCCGGCAACTGGCGGTTTCCGGACGACCCGGCCCGGTTCACATCGAAATTCCATATGATATCCTTGAACAGGAGGCAGGCAGCCTGCCTGAACTGAATATTTATGACCTGAGCATTCAGGTGCCGAAGACATCACATGAACAGATCAAACATGCTGCCGGCAAACTTATTTCTGCAAATCGACCGATTATTCTGGCCGGCGGCGGCGCACGCAATTCAGGCGTTCAAATTACCGGACTTTCCGAAAATATAGGTATTCCTGTGTTGCTGACACCCGGGGGAAAAGGCGTTATGGATGAACGCCATCCACTATGTCTTGGTGTTCGGCAGCATTTCCCGGCAATCCGCGACTATGTCCGGCAGGCAGATATTATGCTTGCCGTAGGAACCGAGATGTCTGAGGATTTTTATGGGGATCCGGTTTCCTTTAACGGAACACTTATTCAGATTGATATGGATCCTGCCGGATTTGAGTACAATCTGAGGGCAGATATCGCCATCCACGGAGATGCTGCCAGGACGATAGACCAGCTGCTCACATTTACTGATACCGGTGATGATAAAAACCCGAAAAACAAAGATCGTGTAAAAAAAATCATAGCCCGGGCCAATAAAGAGCTGATTGATATCTTTCCCTATGAGGACTTACCCTTAATGGTAGAGATGGTTCATGCCATCAGAGCGGCACTCCCTGAAGATGCAACTATCTGCGCTGATTCTACGCAACCGGCATATGTCGGCATCAGTGAATTCCCCGTTTACCAGCCTGATTCATATATTTATCCCTGCGGATATGGAACGTTGGGACTGGCGTTACCGGCTGCAATCGGCTCAAAGATTGCTCACCCGGACAGAGCGGTTTGCGTACTCGCAGGTGATGGCGGGTTCCAGTTCACCATGGCAGAGCTGGGGGTAGCTTGCCAGAATTCACTTTGCATCCCTGTTATCATCTGGGATAATTCAGGGTTTGGTGAAATTCATACCTATGAGGAGGAAAGGTTTCCCGGAAAAAAAATTGCGGTTGATCATCAAAACCCGGATTTTATCAAGCTGGCACATGCGTACGGAATTGAAGGTGAAGCGGTGAGGAATGGAGAAGAGATGCAACTGGCGCTAAAAACCGCCCTGGGAAAAGAGTGTCCGTCAATTATTGTGGTAAAAGCCCGTAAATAAAAGGTAGCCGGAATATAAAATGACACAATATAATATCGTATATGCAGACAAAAGCTTTCCGGATATTGATGAAGTGTATACTATTTTGGAACCTCTGGGTGTAAATCTGATTGACGGGCAATGCCATAATGTTGAAGAACTTATCGCTCTTTCCGAAAATGCCCATATCATCATTAGTGAACTGATTCCTGTAGGTGTAACGGTTTTTAAAGCTTGCCCGAAGTTAAAGCTGGTGGTCAGCAACAATATCGGCTTTGACATCATTGATGTGCCGGCTGCAACACAATACGGAATACGGGTATGCAACAATCCGAATTATTGTTTACAGGAGGTGGCAGAGCATACCATTGCTCTGATTTTATGCCTTGCCAGAAAAATTGTTCATGCACATAACCTTGCATATGCAGGGCACTATAATTATAATGACCTTAAACCGCTATTCAGGCTCAGTGGCTCTACAGTAGGATTTATCGGATTCGGAAAAATTGCAAGGTGCGTTGCTAAAAAGTTAAAAGGGTTAGATGTGAATATGCTGTTTTATGACCCGTATATTATCGATCCGATTCTCAGCGGCGCTATTAAATCAACATTTGAAGAAGTACTGCAGGCAAGTAATTATATCAGCCTTCACCTGCCGTTGACTGATGAGACATATCATTTAATGGACAAAAATGCATTCAGTTTAATGAAATCAAGTGCTTGTGTTATTAATGTCGCTCGGGGAGGGGTGCTGGATTCACAAGCCTTGATATCTGCCCTTGAAAACGGCGAGATTCGGGGTGCGGCACTGGATGTGATGGAAAATGAGAAATCCTGGAACAAAGATAATCCTGTTTTACAAAATGACAATATCATTATAACACCGCATTCAGCCTGGTATTCTGAAGATGCCATGAACCAGAACAAGGTGGATCTTGCAAATGAAATTAAACGTTTCATAAAAGCGGAAAAGCTCACTGCCCTTGTTAATCCTGAAGTCAGCGCCGTAATACCTGCCCATTAGTTTTTTTCACTTCAAATAGCCCCGGAAAACCGAACAACAAACATTCAGTGTTTTCATTAATATCTTACCTCGGAATCTGTTCCATTTATGAGACAGGTCCCTGATATTCCCCACAAATTGAATTTTTCGATATAATAACCGAATCCTGAAGCTAATTATTAGCGGTCGCCTTAATATTGACTTTATGATAGTTATGGATCAATATCGTATACGAAAATACTAAAAATTATATTTAATTGTTTTCTTTTTCACGGTTTGCGATAGCAATTTTTTCCATTACCTGAGTCAAAAGAGGCATAACATGAACAAATGTTTTTATGTCCTTATTTTCATAGTTTTATCTCCCATATTATTTTTTAGGATAACGCCTGCAGCCGAACCAATCAAAGTAGGAGCACCATTATGTTTTACCGGACCGTATTCATACGATGGGCTGAGCCTGTACCGCGGCATAAAACTGGCTGTTGATGAAATTAATAAAATGGGTGGCTTACTGGGCAGGGATCTTGAAATTGTGAAATTTGATACCCGGGATCTGGCACCGGAAAGGGTGATTCAGGCCGCATATCATATGGCCGTTCATGAACAGGTTGATTCCATCCACGGCGGCTGGGCAGGGTGGGGTCAGGATGTCCGTGCATATGGAAAATATGATATACCGTTCTTCATGTTTGATTCTTCCAGCAAATCTATTGCAGTTATTCAAAATGATCCGGTTCAATATTTCAATGTGTTTCAGCTAAACGATGTTGAACGAAATCAGGCGATCGATACATTTGATTTTATGATGAGTTTGCCGATTCAGCATCCTGAAAAGAAAATCGCCATTGTTGTTGCCGATGACTACTGGAGCATTGATGCCGGTTCCGGAATGAGAGACCGCGCCATTGAAAGCGGCTGGGATGTCGTAATTCATGAAACCGTACCTTATGATACCGTGAACTGGTTTCCGTTATTGACCAAAATCCGGAAAGCTGAACCGGCAATCATTTATGTTGAAATTGTATCCAGCACGGATATCATAACATTTTTCCGGCAGTTTAAGGAAATGCCTCCAAAATCCCTGTTAAACCTCGGATATGGGTTGACTTTGCCGGGGGTTATTGAAGAACTCGGCGATGAGGCTAATGGACTTCTGGGCGCCAGCACATCTATGCCTTTGCCGATTGCACCTACCCCCGAGGCACAGTTATGGATTGATCAATATAAAAATGCCTATCAGACCGGACCGACATCCGGTTCATTTGCTGTATACACCGGTGTAATGATCTGGGCTGAGGCTGTTCGTAATATCGGTGATGTTAAAAACTACGCCGCAATATGTAAATATATTAAAGCTACCGCCTACAAATGCCTTGACGGCAATACCGTTCAATTTGACAGTGACAACAAAATACCTATAAAGTTATGGCCGCGACCGCATTTCCAGGTTCAGGATGGGCAATTGATTACAATTTCTTATGGGCCGGATAAGCGTTACCGGAGTTATCAATTTCAAAGGCCGCCTTGGATGGAGTAATGGTTCAAAGTGCAGTAAGGCAGAATGGACAAGCCATCACAATTACATCTAAAAAAAACGGCATGAGAAAAAAAATTCAGATAAGGCCCCGGTTTCTGATTGCCACCGGAATACTGCTGCTGATTTGCGCCAGCGGACTTCTGTGTATAGGGCTCTATAGCAATATAGAACTTCATGACCTGCAGAATACCTATGCCGGGGCAAACGAACTGCTGTATTCATGGAACCGCTCGGAAATTGCAACTAAAGACCTTTTTATGACATATAACCTGGACAGCAGCAGGGATCGGTGGCTCAGACTGAACAATGAATTCAATGAGGCTTTCAAAAGTTTTTTCCAATCACCGGTAACCATCAATATTCTTGAGAATGATTCGGAACTGAATATTGAAACGGAAATGCTGATGATGTACTGGGAAGTCATATGGGAAAAAATTATGGAAGCGAATTCTCCATTAAAAGATTTCATTGATCAAAATAAAATGCTGCCCAACTCAGGTAATCTGCTTATTGAATTCGGTGAAAAATCGGCGTTAGGCCTTTTTGATGAAAATCTGATCAACACCATATCTGCTTTGCGTACCAGCGTCTCCCAGTCACACCACTCCTTTACCGGCTACCTTAATGAGGTCGTGAGCCTGATCGGTATCGGTATCCGGAAACAGATCAGACAGTTATATTTTTATACCGTATTGCTGTCATTCATTATACTGGGTGCCACAGGTTTTTTTATTATATTGTTTGCTGAAAGAAACAAGCTTGAAAAAAATTTATGGACTTCGGAAGTCAATTATAAAAGTCTTTTTGAAAGCTCACAGGACATGATTTTTACGACAAATCCCGAAGGTGAAATCCTTGATGTAAATGCTGCATGTGTCGATCAGCTTGGATATAAGTCGAAATCAGAATTGCTTAAACTCTCTTTTGCAAAACATTTATATATAAATAATATTCAGTGGAAAATTTTTCAGAAAAAAGCAAACCACTATGGATATGTCAAGGATGCTTATTCCATATTCAGAAAAAATGACGGAACTGAAATACACTGCCTGACAAGCGGGACCTGTATCCGTGACAAGGATGACAATATTTCCAGATATGATCTGATTGCCAAAGATGTTACTATCCGGATGGATGCACTACGGAAACTTCGCCTGAGACAGCGTCAATTACAAACCCTGAATTTAATAGCTTTTGAGCTGAACAAGGCCAGAGCCCATGACCTGGATAACCTGCTGCAGATCGCTCTTAAACGAATTATGGAACCGCTTTACTTTTCTTCCGGCGGTATTTTTCTTATTGACCGCACAAATAATAATTTTGTACTGAAGGCCCAATTAAATCTGCTTGACGAAAAAAGAACGACTTATGAAATTAAAATCCATGATAAAGAGCTTGCACATGCACTGCTTGACCGCAAGCTTTATTTGCAGCCGGAAGCCATGTTCCCCTCATTTAAAGTCTCCTTCAAGGCAGCCGGCCGTAAAGAGCAGGTCCTGACTTCATTTTTGATTACCGCCGGCGGCAAAGCCAATAGTTTTATAGGAATTAAAATACCTGCAGGCAGGACATTAACGGAAGAAAAAGAGCTTCAGTTGATTGGATCATTTATAAACCTGCTGGGAGAATCAATTGAAAACACGCGGCTGCTGCAGGCCATTGAATATCACAGAAAAGATCTGAAAAAGCTGACCGCCATGCTGCTGCATTCAAGTGATATTGAGCGAAAGCGTATTTCCGGAGAACTTCATGATGAAATCGGCCAGGCGCTGACCGGCATCAGTTTATCAATTGATAAATTGAAAAAAGATCTTGCCGCGGAATCAGAACAATTTTCAGGCCAGATTTCCGATATAAAAAAACAGATCAAGCAAACCTATCAGGAAATACGAAGATTATCCTACTCTCTTCACCCGGCACTTCTGAGCGACATGGGACTTGGCCCGGCTCTTGAATATTATTTTGATAAAATGGCCGACCGGAGTGACATTCAGGTTGATTTCAAAATCGTCGGGTTTGATAAAAGAATTAATTCAGAAATTGAAATGATGCTGTATAGAATTTCACAGGAAGCATTTAATAATACAATTAAGCATGCAATGGCAAACCGGTTCAAACTTTCAATCATTAAAAGTTATCCTGAAATTATATTTTTAGCTGAAGATGACGGCAAGGGCTTTGAACCTGAAGATTTGGTCAGCAAGGAATTTTCTCTGGGTATTCTGGGTATGAGAGAGCGTGTCTCCATGCTTGGCGGTGCTTTTACAATCAGGGGCCCGAAGGGAAAAGGAACCCGGATAAGGGTTGAAATACCTGTAAAGGAAAATGCAGATGATTCAGAATAAAATCAGGATTCTACTGGCGGATGATCATACAATTGTAAGAGAGGGCCTCATCAATATCCTGAAAGCAGTTCCCGGCTTTGACATTATCGGTGAAGCATCCAATGGACGTGAAGCGGTCAGAATGGCTGACGAGCTGCGCCCCGATATTATACTGATGGACATTGCCATGCCCGAACTGAATGGTGTTGAAGCAACCAGACAGATTATGAAAACAAATCCGGAGATCAAAATCATCATTCTGTCAATGCATTCCAATGAACGGTTTATCAGTGAAGTCTTCAGCATGAAGGCATCAGGGTATCTTTTAAAGGATTCATCAGGTTCGGAGATTATCAAGGCTATACGGGCTGTATTAAACGGCAAAACCTATATGAGTCCGGCGGTATCCCGTAAACTGGTTGATGAATATATTTCACTGAAAGATGGAAAGCCCAGGACGGAAGACCTTTATGATAAACTGACAAACAGGGAACGTGAAGTGTTTCAGATGATAGCGGAAGGGAAATCGACCCGGGAGATTGCAACGATTCTTTGTGTAAGCATAAGCACGATAAAAACCCACCGTACAAATATAACGGATAAACTTAAAATGGACAATATTTCACAATTGATCAGATTCGCAATCGACCTGGGAATTGTTGACTTATAAAGAAAGCACCGCATTAAAAAATAACGCCTGAAAATACTAAAAATCGTCTTTTGGACGATTGCCAATCATTTTGTTTTGGCGTATTATTTTATAAAATAACCGAATCAATACAGAACAATTAAATTATTCTTTTCCTGTTAACTTGTCTTCCTTTTGGACGTCGGTTACCAGCTGCAGGATTAAAAAAACTATATTTTGCCCCGGAGAATCATGGAATCTTTTATAAATTGCCCTAATGTCCGTACATTAAAATAGATAACCCTGAAATATTAAAAAATACCCCCCTACCTTTCCTAGGTTTAAGATTCCATGATTTTCCTCCCTTGAAAATATGATAATGATTTATTATCATGTCACATACTGTTCAATCGACTTTAGTGCTGGTTGACTATCGGTATTTAAAATAACCTGAAACAAAACCGGTGGGTACTGACAATTGTACATCCTGAATACAATAATACCGATTTTTACTCTTATTCTTCTGGGTAAGGCTGCCCGGCACAGAGGATATATTACAAAAGAGTTTCTTGACCCGGCAAACCGCCTGGTGTTTTACCTGGCCATTCCCGCTCTGGTCTTCAGAGCTGTTTCAAAAACATCTTTAAATTCCCAGTTTGATGCGCTTACATTGGGAATTACAATGGCCGCAATGCTGATCATTTTCGGGCTTTCCTGGTCAATCGGTTATATAAACCGGCATCGATGGTTTTCTCCCGGATCAGTCAGCCAGTGTTCATTTCACTGTAATATCGGATATATCGGGCTTGCCATTGCCTTTTACTTTCTCGATGAAACAGGATTTGCCCGGGCCGGTATTTTTGCAGGATTTATCATGATACTGCAAAACTTACTGGCCGTTATCGTTCTTTCGTTTCAACCGGCCCAAACGTCCTCTTCTGGCAACATATCTAAGGCAATAATGAGCATCCTGACAAATCCGCCCATCATAGCGGCCATGGCCGGGATTTTATTTTCAATGACGGGATCAACGCTTCCGATGATGATCAGTAACAGTCTGGATCTGCTCGGACACCTTGCCCTGCCCCTTGCACTTTTGATTATTGGTGCCTCGTTATCGTTTGAAAAGATCAGAGATAAACTTTCGGCTGTTATCGTCATCACTTTTTTTAAACTGATTTTATTGCCACTGACAGCCCTTATCTTATATCAATATTTTGATTTACCCGCTTTCCGGTTTCTTCCGGCTCTGATACTGATAGCCTCACCCACAGCTACGGTTACCTATGTCATGGCAAAAGAGATGAATGGTGATCCTGAGTTATCCAGTGCTGTTGTCTCTGCCGGAACCATCTTCTCAATGGCCACATTTTTTATCTGGCTTAATATTGCATAAGAAAATATTCGACACGGAAAACCAGACTTTTAACTTGACTTAATATTTTTTTTATCCAATTAGCAAATGAGCTAATAAATTAAATTGTTACACTTAACGTTAAAGTCATATATGGAGGAACAATCGTGAGCAAAAATTCAAACAAACAACTCGGCCAGACCAAAGAACAATTTGTTTCAAAAAGTGTCAGCACTGTTTCAGCGAAATTCATTGAATCCGGAAGCGGTGCGGTTTTAAAAGATGTAGAAGGCAATGAATATATCGATTTCGCCGGCGGTATTGGTGTAATGAATATTGGCCATGGGCATCCCAAAGTTATAGAGGCCATAAAAACCCAGGCTGAAAAACTGATCCATACCTGTTTTATGGTTAACCCGTATGAACCTGCCGTAAAGCTGGCTGAAAAGTTGTGCAGCATCACACCCGGTAAATTTGAGAAAAAAGCATTTTTCGCCAACAGTGGCGCCGAAGCAGTTGAAAATGCCATAAAGATTGCCCGCTACTATACAAAACGGCCGGCCATTGTAGTTTTCGATAATGCTTATCATGGCCGGACACAGCTGACCATGACAATGACCGCAAAAGTCAAACCGTATAAGTTTGGATTCGGCCCGTTTGCACCCGAAGTATATCGCATGCCCCTCGGCATCGGACCGGATGAAATCAGAGACTTTTTTGTAACTTCCATTAATCCGGAAGCCGTAGCCGCAATCATTTGTGAGCCGGTACAGGGAGAGGGCGGCTTTATCGTACCCCCAAAAGAATTTTTCAAAAACCTTGTGGAAATTTGCCATGAACACGGCATTCTTTTTATTGCTGACGAGATCCAGAGCGGAATGGGCCGAACAGGTAAAATGTTTGCCATAGAACATTTTGGTGTTGAACCGGATCTGATGACTGTTGCCAAAAGCCTTGCAGCCGGCATGCCGCTTTCTGCCGTAGTAGGAAAAGCGGAAATTATGGATTCAGTTCATCCCGGCGGCATTGGCGGTACATACGGCGGAAACCCTGTTGCCTGTGCTGCAGCCTTGGCAGTACTGGATGTTTTCGAAAATGAAAATCTGCTTGAAAAATCGGTTGCTCTTGGAGAAAAACTCGAAACCAGATTTAAAAAATGGCAGGAAAAGTATGAAATCGTCGGTGAACTGAGAGGTATTGGTGCCATGCGGGGTTTTTTGATTGGACCAAACCTTGATAAAGCCACAGCAGCAGGAAAAGCCAGGGAACTGGCCGGCTACTGCCATGAAAATGGCCTGATTGCCCTGTCCTGCGGTATATTCGGCAACATCATCCGCACACTCATTCCGTTTGTTATTACGGATGACCAACTGGAAAAAGGGCTTTCGATTATGGAAGAGGGACTTAACAAAATCAGTAAGTAAGATGAATACGCCCGGCCGGTCACTTATCCGGCCGGGAATCTTTTGATGAAGTCACTGACTACCGGAAAATCATGTGGTTATCATTTTAAGGGATATGTTCATTAAAATCAGAAAAACAATATAACTCTTTTAACCATGTCGTTATATTCAGAAGAGCCTTTGCCGGTAAAGGAAAAACAAACGAAAGACAGCCTTATCCGCCGGAAATCAGAACAATACCGCCTAATGCTATCGTCACACCCATCATCTGAATTTTACTCAACCGTTCATCCAGAAACGCTTTTGCCAGCAAAATAGCTACAACCGGATAAAGGGAGGATAAAACGGAAATAATACTGATAAACCCCATGGTTGTTGCCACGGCAAAGGCAATAACACCGACTGTGTCCAGCACGCCTATTGAAACAAGTACGGATATGTCGGATTTTTTCACCCTGAATATCGGCCTTTGAATATACAAAGCCACGGATACCATAGAAATGATTGTAAACCTTGCAAAAAGTGTCGCCCAATATGGGTCACCTTCACAGGCAAGATCTGTAAAGATAAAAGCAAATCCCGTTAAAACGGCACCGGCACTGCCAAATCCGAGCCCGGCCATAAATCGTTTCTTTTCCTTAACCGACATTTTTTCCATAGAAATAAATGCGATTCCGGATATGGCCAGAACAATTCCAAGTGTTTGATACAGGTTGAGCCGATTTCCCTGCATCAGATCAAAGCTGACAGGCAAAATAGCACTGGCAGAACCAATCACCGAAACAATACCAATTGTTCCGACCGCCATACCCCGATAAACACACCCTAACCCTGTTATCCCAACAGACCCGGCAGCAACGGCAAACCAGAGATATCGGGCTTCCGGAATGGGCCCTCCAAAAACCATTAATGCAGCGATAACAATTATAACGCCGGCCAACTCCATACCCAGCAATACCACAAGCACAGGCATTGATCTGCATTTTAAACCACCCAGAAAGTCTGCCGATCCCCAGGTAACACAGGCCACAAGAGAAAGGATTATTCCGACCATGTTTTTTAATTAACTCCGTATACGTATAACAATATCAATAATCTCTTGAACTTTGTAATTCAGATTTTTAGAGATAGTCATTATTTATATTCCCGAATAACATAGTACTTACGGACGTTCTCAGACACATGCCAGGTCATGGCTATTCCTTTGGGCATAAAAAAAGCGTCACCAGTCTTAAACACCTCTTTACTGTCATCAACGTGGTTTGTTATCTCCACATTCCCGCTGATAATATAACAAAACTCATCAACCGGTGTTTCTTCAACGACAATAGTTCCGGCTGTACTTTCCCAAACACCTGCCGTCAACATACCGTCTTCACTCATAAAAGCAGTATGATCTTTTTCCTGCGGATCACCGTCGGTAATACATTCCGGCGCACTTTGCGGAATAGCCTGTAATATCATATCCGAATCCATACGAATAACTTTTTTACCCATAATTCACCTCCATATAATTTACTTAACTGTATTGCATTTTAATAAACGAATTTTATTCAAAGTATTTTTTATAGTGCAAAGCTGTTTTTCTGTCTTCCTGACCTATAGGCTGAAAAGTTGTTATAAATTTTTTAAAGATTTATCAAAAAAAATGCTTGTGCTTTGCCCTTAAAACCATTTATATGTAAACATATTGATATTATTAAGTTTTACACAAACATAATCACTTTGATATACGACAAACAGGTTGTCAAATGAAAAGAGCCAGAACTGAAGCCGGAAAACAAATCAGAATCAAAGAGATCCTCAGGGTAGCCAAAAGAGAGTTTATTAAAAAAGGCTATGACGGCGCCACCATCAGGGAAATTGCCGGAAAAGCGAAACTGACACCGGCTGCACTCTATTTTTATTTTAAAAACAAGGATGAATTGTTTGGCACCATTCTGGAAGAGGTATATCAAAAAGAATTAGATGCGCTTATTGAAGCTTCAAAAAGTGAAGATACCATTTACAACCGCCTCCTTGCTGTTATCAAAACCTATTATGAATTTATCCTCAAGGAAGAAGCCAATATCCTTGAGGTTAAATTGAAAAACCTTAAACTGCCCCCTCCCCTGCGACACCGGATTGAAAAACAGAGTACAGATACTTTCGGAATTGTCATTGATATTATTAAAGAAGGTATAAAGGATGGCAGCATCACCCCGGAGACGGATCCGGTTACAATTTCTTTCAGCCTGTTTTCTACCATGGAAGGATTTTATGTTTACCATGTATCCGGTGAATTTGATTTTTTTAATTATAAGCTTGACGATGCGCTGGAAAAATATCTGCAATCTCTCTGTAACGGGATATTTAAATAGTATCCGTCAATAATACAGCTCCCGCTGTAAACTATTCCGAACAGTGAGATAAACGATACGCTCATTTCTCTTAAATAAGCTATACGCTTTGCTACTGTCCGCCCTAAGGAATTCGTTCTAAAAAACAAATCCGTATCAAAATTTCTCTTGACAATTAAACAACGTTAAATTAAATATATCTAATATACTTATATTACAATATTTTTTAATTATTCAGAGTTTAATTATTACCATTATTAAAGATGATAACAATTTGCAGCATCAACCTGGGGACAGGGATGGGCTTGCGAAGCGGGAGAAAGAGTCCATCACTCACACAGCCCGCTTGCCCCGCAAAATTTCTCCGGAATAAATATCCGGAATGAAAAAATATGGAGGATTAAAATGAAAAAAATTATAGTTGTCGGTGTTGGCGCCCAGGGCAGTACCATTGCAAAACGATTGAGTGAAGATCTCAATATTTCAGAAATTATTTGTGCAGACTATGATCTGAAAGCGGCCCATGCGCTTGGTGACACATTGGATAAAGCAACGGCTATACAACTTGATGCAAGTGATATTAAAAAAGTTATCGAAGCTGCAAAAGGCTGCGATTTAATCGTAAACGGCTTGCCTGTTGATTTCAATGAAGCTATTATGGAGGCTGCACTGGAAACGAACGTCAATTATATGGATATGGCCGGATATGTTGACGATGATATCGGTTTTGTTGAAAGTTACAAAAAAATGTTTTCAGACTGGAATAAACGATTTAAAGCGAAACATCTTACGGCCCTTATCGGTGCCGGCTCAACACCGGGTTTTGCCAATGTTGTTGCAAGAGAATCTGTCGAAAAGATGGATTCATGTGAATCAATCGATATTAACGCATATGAAGGTGTGTGGGCCAAAAAATTTACGCCATTCTGGTGGTCCCCTGAAGTCGCCCTTGAAGATATGGGCAATGTAACTTATCGCGTTGAAAATGGTGAAATAGTTGAAGATCATGCGTACAGCCGGCCTGTCATGCTTAAATTTAAAGGTATCGAAAAAGAAATCCGTATGGTGGATCATTTCCATGATGAACCGGTTACTATGGGCCTTCTGGCCGATACTGTCCTGAAGGGTGTGAAAAATGTAGCCTTCAGATATGGTGGTCCGACGGTTGACCTTTCTGAGAACCTGCTCAAACTGGGTATGCTTTCTGAAGAACCGGTGGATTACAAAGGCACCAGGGTTATCCCGATGGAATTCCTCTTACAGTTGATCCCCAGACCGCCGAAGCATCCGGATGAGATCCAGGCCATTATTGACGAAGGCCTTGAGCTGGATGAAGGTGCTTTCCAGGTTCGCGTAGAAGGTATGAAGGATGGGAAAAAAATTGTAGTTGATAATTATGCGATTGCACCCGGCCTGGTTGAATCTTTTGAGAAATACAAAATTACACAGGAATCATTTTTTACAGGCCAGTGTGCGGCTGTTTTTACCAAAATGATGGCCAATGACAAGTTTACTGAAAAAGGGCTGTTTGTACCGGAACAACTCAATGATGAAGCACGCAAGTACTTCCTGGACGAACTGGCAAAGTGCGGTGTTACCATAGACCAAACTATTGAGGAGTTAACAAATTAAGATATGGATATTTGCGGGAGAAGGTAATTTATACTTGGCACATAGTAAAAATAAGGCGGGACAGAATATATTTCATTAACCACATTAGCATATAACTGACCCGCCTTTTTGTTTTTGCAATAAAATTTCAGGACTTAAGTTTCAAAACCCTGCATGTTAACATTTTCCAAAACACTTGCTGTCTTGCTTAACAGATGTGGTGCCATGGCCTTTAAAAACAACCCTCTTGTATTCATTTGATAAATTAAGATCCTGATTTTTGTCCATGTCCTTTTTTGACTCGAATCGGTTTTTGTCATCAATGTTTTTTCTTAAAACATTCTCATCAGTAAAGTCACCCGGATTGCTTGACAAGTTCCCGATAGCGTAGTGATCCCGGGCTGATTGTTTTATCTCACCGGCATAAATATTTGAGGCCAAACTTACTAATAAGATAATTCCAAAAAATATGATTAATTTGTTAAGTATTGTATTCATAATATTACCTCCTGTACATAATCGTATTAGAAACCGTGTTTAAATTTAAAGAAGAGGAAAATTTTAAAAAGCCGGTTTCAAAACTGAATTGATAAATCAGAATAATAACGATTATGATTTATTATATGTTGTTACACCTCTGAAATGAAAAGTAGTGTATGTTGATATATAAAATAATTACGAATTCACCATTTGTCGAGTGGAAATAGAAAATTATTATCCCCCTTATACCTCCTTTTATTTTAAAAGATGATTTACAGGATAAAATTATTCCCTTTTTTTAATATTATTTTTGCGGTGTTCTTTGAGCGC
Organism: Desulfobacterales bacterium; assembly: GCA_021737275.1. Lineage (GTDB taxonomy): Bacteria > Desulfobacterota > Desulfobacteria > Desulfobacterales > JAIPEE01 > JAIPEE01. Next base: position 10,286 of record JAIPEE010000050.1, on the reverse strand, counting down.
TAATGGTCGTATAAAGTCAATAAGTGGGCATGCAATTTAAAAGGCAGGCTGTTTTTACTTTAAAGATCCTTTAACAACTTTATTTTTACCGCTTTTTTTTGCGGTGTACAGTGCATCGTCCGCATCTTTCACGAGGGCCTGAAAAGATGATATGTTCTTACGCATATAACCAATACCCAAACTGATCGTAACCGGCATTTTCTTGCCGTTAAAATGCTTTTCAATTTCATTTCGAAGCCTTTCAGCCAATACTATAGATTCTCCAATTGGTGTTTCCGGCAAAATAACAGAAAACTCTTCACCGCCATACCGTACAGGAATATCGCTCTCTCTTGAGTTTTTTAAAATAATTTCTCCGATCTGTTTTAATATTTCATCACCCTTTTGGTGTCCGTATTCATCATTTATAATCTTGAAATCATCAATATCCATCATAATAAGAGAAAGAGGGTTATCATATCTAAAAAACTTTGAAATCTCTTTTTGTAATGAAAACTCAAATACGTCGCGCAAATACAATCCTGTCAAGTCATCAGTTGTCGCCATTTTGGCCGCCGTTTCAACTTTATGATCTTGAATAATCTTGGGCTGTGAAATTAAATCGGTAATATTGCTCAGATAATCCAATGCGGCTACCAAAATACCAATATCTCTTTTCAATTGTTTATTTAATGTAACTTTATGATCAAGAATGTTCTCCCATATTTTACCGGCTTCCTTCTCGCTGAATCTTTCATATGTCAGGCCAAACAACAAATCAGCTAATGAGCTGTTTTCTGAAGAATTTAGATACTTTTTTAGCTGACCGGGCTTTTTTGATAACCGGTCAACTTCCTCTGCGGTAAGCGCTTCCCCAGATTTAATTTTCAACAGATCCGTTGTCACTTTCTTATTTTTTTTTGGCTTTCCCATAAATCAACCTGATATTTTCTATTGAGTTCGGATGCCTTGTCTGGGGATATTTTTTACAAGCAGGTCTGCAAATTCTTTTTCAAGTGCCAATTTTTCTATCAAATGATCTAGCATGCTTATTCTTTCTTCACTCAGTTTACCGCCTGTCGTTGCGATTACAACAGCGGCCTCGAATGCACTGTTTGTGCTCTGACTGTTTTTGAGAACAGGAATTGCAAAATCCAGTATCTCCTCAATCCCGGTTGATTTAAGCTCATTTGTAAATCTGTTGATTCGTTGTCTGGTTTTTTCAAAACTTTCATTAAATAGTTCATTCTTTCCTAATAACCCGGCAATATGCTGAATATCCAATTCACATTCAAACGGGTCAATCCGGCTGATATATATTGAGATAATTGTAATGGCGTCCTGAATGGTTAAGTTATCGAACACTTCTTTTTTTGTCATTTTTTCTCCATTTATAAAAACTTGTGATTCCGGAATCCATAAAGCTTCGTCAGATTGATAAATCGCCGTCTGTACAATTGCCAGTTAAAGCTCTCTTTTACACACGGAATTTGGGAGCAAACGCAGGCAGTCCTGAAGACATCGCCTCAATGATTGTCAAACTAAAAGCTTCAAACAGTGTCGGCTGGACAAATATTCCTTTATGATCAGCGATAATCCAATAGGCTTCACCGGCATCAAATTTATTAATAGTAGGAAGCTGCGGACCTTGCCTATAGAGACGAACAGCGCTTTAAAATCCTTCTGCTCCGACTTGCTGATAAGCGTATTGAAAATATTTTGCATGTTATTAATTTTTGTTTTTTATATGGTTCAGAAATTCATATTTTTTAATTGCCTCTAAAATACCGGCCGAATATTTATTGTCTGCAAAGTAAACATTTCTGGCCCCTTTCAGGTGTTCGACTTCCGAGCTGTAATTTCCTACAACCACGGCCAAAGGTTCTCCCTTCAGCATCTCTTCGTCATTTCCGGAATCACCGCATACCAGAAAATTACTCAGCGGAATATCCCACTTGTAGCTTAAATAACGAATCGCCTTACCTTTGGAAGCACGGTAAGGTAAAATATCCAGATATTCTTTATGAGAGTAAATTAAAGAATACTGACATTTATACCTGTTCAGCCGTTCATGGATCACCGGCAGCCGGTCCTTTCCGGGCACCATATTATAACTGATTTTAAAGGGCCGCTGGTTCTTTTCCTCTTGGTATTCAAGAAAATCAACATCTCTTAGTATTTTAACAATCTTTTCACGCTGCCACTTGTTTGAAATATGGACCTGCCACCCTTGTGCATAATGCAGTTCGGCACCATAATAAATTTCGGTACCAACCGATGAAATAATGACATCGGGTAGAGGTATTTTATGTTTTTTCAATATATTGACTGCGGAATCAATTGTTCTTCCCGTAGCCACGCCAAAGGCAATATGGTTTTTGTTCTTGTTCAAATAATTTATTAACTCAGGTAATGCATCATTGTTTTTCCCAATGAGGGTATTATCAATATCAGAAATAATGAAGGCATTCATTTTTGTCAGGCGCTTACCAATAGCATCTGTGGGAACCGCCTTTTTCATATTTTCTACCTTTCTGGATTTCATAAGTGAATTTAAGCGTTCGATGTATTTTTTTGCATGGCTTTCCCATGTATAATACTTTTGAACGTTCAAGATACCGTTTTTTGAATATCTTGACCATTTTTCCGAATCCACCAGAATACGCTTTATTGCTTCTGATATCTCTTTATGGCGCGAGGCATTAATGAGAATACCATTTTTGCAGTTATGTATAATATCGTGAGGCCCGCCATCATCTGTAGAAACGATGGGAAGGCCTGCGGATGAAGCCTCCAGCAAGGTAAGGCCGAACGGCTCTGTTAATGCCGAATTGACAAAAACGCCTTTTTTATCGGCCACAATTCGATAAAGTTCCGGCACTTCATATTCGAAATCATGTTTTTTGGGAATGGCCATTTTCCCATAAAGGTCATATTTATCCATCGACAGTAACATCTGTGTCAGCACATCCCGCTCATTGTCCTCCATAGATTCGATATCTTTTCGAATTCCTGCAAAAATTGCCAGATTCGCAATAGCCTGCAGCTCCTTGTCTTCACCGAATGCTTTTATCAATCCGGAAATATTTTTTCGTTTGTCCGGCCGGCACAATGTCAGAATGATTGGTTTTTCAGGATTTAAAAAAAAGCGGTCCAGCTCATGGATAAGTGATGCCTTGGCAAAATACTCCTGTTCCGGTTTTTTACTGTTTTCATTAAGATTATGGTAATAGGGGTGAAATTTCTGAATATCAATACCTGGTGGAAACACTTCAAAATCAACATTTTCACCAAAACGGTATTGACCGTACTGCTTCTCGACCTCCTGGCGGGTGCTGGTAATAATCAAATCTGCATTTCTAAGAATATCTTCTTCAGCTTCAATTCGGGTATCAATTTTGTATTTCTTTATAATATCCGATTTCTTCAGGCCATCGCCAAGAAGTTTCTGCATTTTCACTCTTCCCATTGAATGGCCTGTAAAAATAAATGGCAGACCAAATATCCGGGAAATCTGCATAGCCACATATCCGGCATCTGCGTAGTGCCCGTGAACAACATCTGGCAATCGGTTCTGATGTTTGATGAATTTAATGGTATTATCAACATATTCATCCAGATGAGGCCATAACAGTTCTTTACGGATATAATTTCGGCGACCGCATTGAATACGTACAATTCTGAATTTGTCATTGACCTGTTCAATCGGTTCCGAATAGTCTTCAGATACCGTCTTATCTACAACAAGGCGCGTGAACAGATCAACCTGATCCACAGAATCAATCCGGCTGAGATGTGTGGCCAGTTCCACCACATAATTTACCTGTCCACCCGTATCCGCATCACGTCCCAGTTCCATATTTTCAGAACGAATAAGCCCATGGATGCTGAACATCTGGATATAAAGCTTTTTTTTTGCCAAAAGATCAACCTTTCAAAATTTTTTTTATATTTGTATAGTTTTTTTTATCATATGGTATGGCACCGGAAATACTGCAGATATCTGCTGCAAGCCGTCCGGCTTCCTGATTGATCGTTGCAAGCGGCCACCCTGCCATATATCCCACTGCAAGGACGGCCGCAAACGCATCTCCGGCACCCACTGAATCTAAGAATTCACCCTTTAATTTTGAAACCCTGCTATCAATGCAGATCTTTGAATACAACGTGCTGCCATTCTTACCTTTTGTCACTGCAATAATATCTATCGGATACTCATTAAACAAAAATTTTATAAATTCATTATCCGGCTCATAATATTTCATCATATTTTTGAGGAGATGAAGTTCTTCATTGTTCAGTTTAAGAATATTCGTATACTGAAGCGTACTTAATATAATCTGCTCGGAATAACATGCAGGGCGAAGATTGATATCATAAAAAACCGTTGCAGATTCATTACAGCTGTTTAATATTTGTTGCACGGTGTTGTGGCCGGATGACGTTCTCTGGATTAATGTGCCGATATAAATCATACTGATCATGCTGCCGACAGTTTTTTCCAGGACACCATCCAGCGTTATGTAATCATACGCCGCATCTTCAACTATCTCAAATGAATGTCCGCCGGAAGTTTCTGTTTGAATATTTACAATTCCGGTAGGATGAGTTTTATCCATCTGAATATCCGCCTTGTCAAAACCGTACCGGTCGATGAAGTTTAAGATCTCTTCTCCTTCAGGGTCCGGTCCTACTCTTGATACAAAGCGAACCGGCATATCTGTCAGTTGTTTTATATGATATGCGAAGTTAAACGGTGCGCCGCCCACTCTGTCATAATCCGGAAATCGATCAATTAATATTTCACCAACTGAAAGAATCATTTTTTTATTCATAAGAAAATTTATGTTTAAAAGTTTGTCTAAAAACCTGATGTTGTATAGTATATAATCATGACTTAAACTGTCGAGTCAGAGAACTTTTCGAGATATTATAAAAAATTTGAACCGGAATCTACATTATTAACTCAAATGAAAACATATTTGTCAACCTTTTGCCATTGATCCCCAAAAGTGGGTGTCAACCCGGCAACAGGACCACCCGTAATACCGGGTCCGGATGATTTTATACTGGCGGCAGATCGACGCATTGTTGTCCAATACCGGAGGCTCCTCGATTCAACCCTTGGTTAAACGGATCGGAAAAGTTCCGAATTGCCAGTCCGGATCACCAGGCAATACCGGTGAAATAAGGAATTTGATTCCCGGCAGCCATTTGAAATCTTTTTCAACGTACGCAACCTTATCCTTATAATTACATAATTTTCCCCATTTTATTTCCTATTGCTATAAAATATAATTTGTTTTTGGAAAGAAGTTCATTGATCTGATATCCCCCAGATCACTTACGTGCATATAAACCCGGAAGGACAACGAATGATAAATATAGAAATCGATGAAGATTACTTAAAAAAGACACTGATTGCTTTGTTGAACATCCACAGCCCCTCCGGGTACACCGACCAAATTGTTCATTTTGTCGGGCATGAGCTGCAAAAAATGGAGATTCATTATAACGCCACAAGACGTGGTGCTATCCGTGCAACCCTGCCCGGCCGGCAAAAAAATTGTGACCGGGCTATACTGGCGCATCTGGACACGCTTGGCGCTATGGTTCGTAAGCTAAAAAATAATGGCCGTCTTCTGATTGCACCCATTGGTACATGGCCAAGCCGCTTCGCCGAGGGTGCACGTGTCACCCTTTTTACAGAAAAGGGACCGCGAAGAGGAACGGTTCTGCCCATGAAAGCTTCAGGACACGCCTATGGAGATGAAGTTAACAAACAACCGGTTGACTGGGACCATCTTGAAATCCGTGTAGATGAGCGCGTAACCGATAAAAAGGACCTGCTGCAAGCCGCTTTTCAGGTGGGCGACTTTGTTGCGTTCGATGCACTTCCCGAAGTTACATCCAACGGTTTCATCAATGCGCGACACCTGGACGATAAGGCGGGTGTTGCAGCATTATTGACCGTTGCCAAAGGGATCGTTTCATCAAAGGTTTCTTTGCCGGTGGATTGTCACCTCATCTTCACCATATTTGAGGAAGTCGGTTCCGGCGCTTCATCAGCGGTCTATGGTGATGTAGCTGAAATGGTGGTCATTGACAATGCACCGGTGGCTCTTTTGCAAAATGCAACTGAATACGGTGTTACAATCGGGATGATGGATCAAACGGGCCCATATGATTATCACTTGAACCGAAAACTCATTGAGCTGTGCCATCAATATGAGATAGTGGTGGTGAGGGATGTTTTTAAGCATTATCGCAGCGATTCGGCCTCTGCCATAGAGGCCGGAAACGATTCACGCACAGCACTGGCCTGCTTCGGTGTAGACGGCTCCCACGGTTTTGAGCGGACGCATCTTTCTTCTTTGACATCCATCGCCAAATTGGTATCATTATATATTCAAACCGAACCGGTGTTTTCACGGGACAAAGATGAAATGGCCTCGTTGAATGGATTTCCACATCAACCGGAAAGGGAGGTTATTCAAATTAAAACCTGATACCCATATATTGCATAAAAACAGCCCGTATCGGTAAAATATAATTGTATCTGCCATAAAATCGGAGCAAGAAGCCATGCCTATTAAAAATACTGTTCAACTTATTACTTATCCGGACTCTCTGGGTATCAACCTTCTGGAGCTGAATTATGTGCTGAAAAGATATCTTCGTAAAGCGATTGGCGGAATCCATCTGCTTCCATTTTATCCCTCGTCGGCGGATCGGGGATTTGCACCTTTGACATATACTGAAGTGGATCCGGCCTTTGGTACGTGGGCGGATATTGAGTCCATTGGGTCGGAATTTGACTTGATTATCGATTTCATGGTCAATCACATCAGTCGCCAATCGGTCTATTTTCAGGATTATTATGAGAAGGGTATGGCTTCGGAATATGCAGACATGTTTTTAAGTTTCAAAAAATTAAGCCCTACCGGTGAAGTCAGCGAAGAGGATCTGGCCAGGGTCTACACCCGTAAGCCACGCCACCCGTACACCATGATTGAACGTTCGGACGGGTCCCGGGAAAAAATATGGTGTACCTTCGACTATGAACAGATCGACCTAGATTTGCATTCACAAAAGACCAAAGAGGTTCTCCGTAGCTATTTAATTTATCTGGCGCGAACTTCTGCCAAAATGATACGCATGGATGCTTTTGCTTACGCCACAATTCGTCTCGGCACAAATTGTTTTTTTCTCGAGCCGGACGTTTGGGAATTATTAAAATGGTTAAATGAGTATTTGGCCCCATTCGATACGGAGATGCTGCCGGAAATTCATGAACATTACAAGTACCATCAAAAAATTACAGAAAAGGGATACTGGACCTATGATTTTGCATTGCCCATGCTGGTTTTGCATACACTGTATCACCATACCGGCAAGAGGCTGAAGCACTGGCTTTCGATCTGTCCGCGCAAGCAGATTACCACACTTGACACGCATGACGGGATCGGTGTGGTGGATGCCGCCGACCTGCTCACCGAGGATGAGATTGAACGCACCCTAACAGGGCTGGACGAAAAGGGTGCCAACACCCGGAAAATATATTCGGGACCGGCGTATCAAAACCTGGACACTTATCAGGTCAACTGCACCTATTACTCAGCGTTGGAATGTAACGACGATTCCTACCTGGCAGCACGTACCATCCAGTTTTTTGCACCCGGAATTCCCCAAGTGTATTATGTAGGGTTGCTTGCCGGGGAAAATGACATCAGCCTGGTTGAGTTTACAAAAAACGGCCGGGACATAAACCGCCATAACTATACGCTGGATGAAATCGCAATTGAGATTGAAAAACCGGTTGTCCGGCGTCTTCTCCGGCTCATGGAGTTTCGCAATATGTACCCGGCGTTTGACGGGACATTTTTTATCGAAGACTCACCCGATCATATACTTGTTCTCAGCCGGTTTGGCAGCCCGCACCGGGCAACGGCTACAATCGATCTCAACACCTACCACACAGAAATCGAATATTATGATGCAGAAAAGATGAAGAACCGTACTTTTATTGTTTAGCTTCATAGAAACCGAGCCGGTCTCACTGTGCCTTTCGGTTCAATTTGATACGACAATATACTTTGCTTCGCTTTTTTCAACAACACATTCGACCGGACTCTTTGCTTTTGATCATTGCAAATGGTAAAAAGAACAAAACAATTTAATTTTGGAAGGACCACTATAGTGGCACAAAAACCCGCATATGAAGAGTTAGAAAAAAAAATCAAACTGCTTGAAAGCAAAATATCTTTTAAACAAGCCAGGGAAAGTATCAAGCAATCGCTCAAGAAACATGATATTCCTGTTTATGAGACCAAGGAAACAGAAATGGCGGTTGATGTAATCGGGCAAAAAGATGCTGAAAAACAGCCTGTTGAGCAAGTTTTGATTACTGAACATATTTTTAGAAGATCAATTGAAGAATCAATCCCCTCAGGCATCGCCGGAATAGACTTGAACGGATATCAAATTTATGTGAACAATGCCTTTTGTGATATGCTGGGATGGTCCGAAGAAGAATTGATTGGCAAAAACTATCCTTTTGTATATTTCCCTTCAAAAGCGACTGACACGGATGCTCTAAAATTTGAATTAATTCTGAAAGGTCAGGTCCCGCCCGAAGGAATTGAGTTGATATTTGAACGAAAAAACGGTCTTCAATTTTACGGCCTTGTCACAAGTTCGGATCTAACCGACAATAAGGGTGAAACGATTGGTTATTTAATTTCGGTTGCAGATATTACGTTGCAAAAGGATGCAGAAAAAGCATTAAGGGAATTATCTTCCAGACTGATTAATGCCCAGGAGTCTGAACGAAAACACATTTCCCAAAATCTTCATGACAGCATCGGCGGTAAACTGGCCGGGATAAAATACAGTTTGGAAAAAATTCTTTCAGAATACGGAAAGACTTCAGAACAACTGAGAAATTCAATTGAAAATGTCATCAATATTACTATAAACACCATTGAAGAGACACAGAGAATATATAAAAACCTTCACCCTGCCATATTGGATGATCTTGGACTTTGCCCTGCACTACGAAACCTGTGCTCCGAATTTATGGGCGTATATTTCCATTTAAGCATTCATGCACGTTTTGAAATTTCAGGTGACTCAAGTATTCCGGAATCAATGAAAATACTAATATACAGAATCACGCAGGAGGCTTTAAATAATATTGCCAAACACAGCAAAGCGGATAAGGCAGAAGTAATTCTGGCACAAAACGGCAATATGACCGAATTGACCATTTCTGACAATGGTTCGGGATTTGATCTTGATGATGTACTTCAAAACCAAACCGATCAGCACCGGAGTATCGGCCTTAAAAGTATTAAGGAACGAACTATGCTCTTTGGCGGTTCACTTGAAATTAAATCAACGCCGGGAAAAGGTACAACTATTCAAGCAACCTGGGATATGTAACAAAACGGATATTTACCTGGAAACCAGACCCTTTTTAGCAGCATACAGCGTCAGGGCGGAAGCACTGTGCAAATTCAGTTTGTTCATAATATTGGATCGGTGCTTGTCGACAGTTCGGGGACTAATACTCAATATCTCTCCCATTTCGGTACTTGAATATCCTTCTCCTACCAGTTTCAAAATATCCTTTTCGCGTTGTGTAAGGGTTTCCCATGAAGATTCTTTCTTTATCTCTTTTTTACTTTCCAGATAACCTTTTAAAACCTTACCGGAAATTGAAGGACTGATATACATTTTCCCGGAAAAAATACTTTTTAATGCTGTCAGCAGTTCCGCATGAGAATCATTCTTCAAACAATAGCCATCCGCCCCGGAATTAAAAGCTTCAAGTATATACTCATCGGAATCATGAAAAGTCAGAATCAGAACTTTTGTTTCACTATATCGATTTTTTATGTCCCTGATTGCCGACAGGCCACTCATCTTAGGCATTGCCAGATCCATCAGGATCAGATCCGGATGATATGCTTCTACACTTTTGACGGCTTCAATTCCATCTTCAGCTTCTCCCACAATTTTGTAGTTTTTTTCCGATTCCAGCAATGAGCGGAGACCCTGCCTTACAATTGTATGGTCTTCAGCAATAACAATTTTTTTTGTTGTATTCATAATTTTTTAATTCAGTACATACTTATCAGCTGGTTTATATATTCTCTATATTAAATATAACTATAGTTTAGAGTTTCATAACACATTTGCTCTTTGAAAAATTACAAGAAATGTAAAAAATATTGTAGAAAGTACTTGACATCATAGCGGATTCGCGCGCCGCGCCTTTATTAATTGTTATTAAGGCGCGGCCT
>JAIPEE010000049.1 GCA_021737275.1 Desulfobacterales bacterium | reverse complement strand
GGTCCTTGTTCTCTTTTTTGGCATTGGCAACTCCTTGATTTCGTTGCCAATAGATACCTCATAAGAAACAAAATGTCTAGATTTTTTATTCCCTGATATATCAATTGCTTATGAAACTTTTCTACATGCGTTTACCCTGAGTATGAAATAAGCATTATTTTATAATAATAATTGTAATGCTAAAGTATGAGAAAGGCACATACATTTATACTTTTAGATGGATATTAAGTAGCATATCCTGTGAAAAACGGATCAGATATAGTTTCTTAGCCCATTTAAAAAAGGCTCCCGCAGAAACCGGCAGGAGCCTTTTTTTCAGTTATCGTCTAATACGAATTAACCAATCACACAAAGTACATCATTTTTAGCAACAGAATCACCACTGCCAAAATTGATAGCCTGAACTGTACCGTCACAAGGTGCGGGTAGCGCATTTTCCATTTTCATGGCTTCCAGAACAACAACCGTATCGCCCTTGCTTACTGAATCACCAACCTTTTTTTCATAGCTGACAATCATACCGGGCATCGGTGCGGTAACCGGTGTACCATCACCAACAGGTGCTGAAGGTGCAGGCGCTGCTTTTGGTGCTGATGCAGGTGCGGCAGCCGCTTTCGGTGCAGCGGCCGGTGTGGCTACAGGAGCTGCGACAGGTGTGGCTGCAGGTGTGGCTGCAGGTGCGGCCATCTGAATCTGACCACTCTGAATCTGCTTAATATAGCTTAACATTGGTGAATCACCAACTTCATCGACGCCAACTTCAAATTGATCGCCGTCAACAACAACATTAAACGTACGGGCATTTTCACTCATTTTAACATCAGACTTTTCTATCAGAAGACCGGCTTTAGCCTTTTTAATCATCTCCTGTTCTGCCAGTGCATCTTCAAGTGTTCTGGCCTGAACTTCAGGTGGCGGTGTTTCTTTGCCATATTTCCATTTCAGGAAGCGTTTACCGGTAACCGGATAAATGGCATAAATGAGTTCATCATCCAGATCAACAGCAAGACCCTTGACATCCTCTTTGGCCTTTCCCATCTCCGGTTCAAGTACTTCAGCAGGACGACAGGTAATCGGCTCTTCACCACGGGCATAGCCCTTGAGCGCTTTTTTCTGCACTTCCGGATCAATCGGAATCGCTGTTTTACCATACAGACCATAGCAAAGATCCTTAACCTGTGCGGTAATCATCTTGTAGCGTTCATCCGGTGTGTCAAACAGAACGTTATTTACTGTCTGAATACCAACAATCTGGCTGGTGGGTGTAACCAGCGGAATCTGGCCAAGTTCTTTTCTGACACGAGGCAGTTCCTTGAAAACTTCATCCAGTTTATCAAGCGCATCCATCTCTCTGAGCTGATTAACCAGATTGGAGAGCATGCCGCCCGGTGTCTGGTGAAGAAGAACATTGATATCAATAACAGACATCTTTGTATCATTTAACAGGTGTCTGTATTTGGGGATAATTTCATTTTCAAGTATGACATTAATTTCCGCCAGCTTCTTGATATCAAAACCGGTGTCACGGCCCGTGCCTAAAAGCGCCATAACCATCGGTTCAATTGCCGGATGAGAAGTACGGTAAGCATATGGAGACATACAGGTGTCGAGCATATCAACACCGGCTTCAACAGCCTTGAGATGTGTCATTGGTGCCATACCGGATGTAAAATGTGTATGCAGATGGATCGGCGGTTTAACACTTTCTTTCAAAGCTTTAATAAGCTGGTATGCATCATAAGGTGCAATGAGGCCGGCCATATCTTTAATACAGATACTGTCTGCGCCCATATCTTCAAGCGCTTTGGCTTTTTTGATAAAATATTCAATGCCATACACATCTCCGCCCATTCTCGGCTCGGTCATGGTATAACACATACAACCCTGGAAATGTTTACCATTGGCTTTGATGACCGGCACAACGGTTTCAAAGTTACGGTAATCATTCAGTGCATCAAATGTTCTGAAAATATCCATACCGTTTTCTGCTGCACGCTCAACAAATGCTTTGGCAACATCATCGGCATAGTTTCTGTAACCGACAAGATTCTGGGCTCTCAGCAGCATTGAAAAGGGGGTTTTCTTGAAATATCTTTTCAAGGTCCGGATTCTCTCCCACGGATCCTCATTGAGAAACCGATGCATGGTATCAAATGTTGCGCCGCCCCATGTTTCAACGGCCCAGAATCCAACGTCATCCATCAGTTCTGCCACAGGGATCATGTCTTCGGTACGCCCCCTTGTAGCAAACAGTGACTGATGACCATCACGAAGGGTAAGATCCATAATTTTTACAGGATTTTTAGCCTTGGGCCTGTCACTGCCGTAATTCATTTCTGTGATATCAACTTGATTGTGGTCGCTCATATGACCTCCTCCTGACAATTAATATATATCCATTAAATTGTTAATTTCATCTGACTTTGAAACCATGAAATGATTTCATCTGCATCAAACTACGCATTTGCATCATCTGCTGACGTCCGACAACACCCCACATTTTAAGCGGTGCAATCGGTAACGACGGCGCAGCAGGCGCCTGTGCAGCAGATGCCGCAGCCATACATACAATTTCTTCTTCAGACACTATATACTGAAGAACGGCTGCAATCGCTGCTGATACTTTTTTATTATTTTCCATTTATTCTCACCTTATCAGACTGTTAAAATAAGCGATGCTGATAATGATTACATCGGAATATTACCGTGTTTCTTCGGCGGTCTCAATTCACGTTTGGTGCACAAGATTTCAAGTGCATCAATCAACCGCGGGCGAGTTTCACTGGGCACAATCACTGCATCAATATATCCCCTGGATGCTGCACAATAGGGATTTGAAAAGAGATCTTCATATTCGGCAATCTTCTCCTGGCGCTTGGCAGCAGGATCATCGGCCCCGTTGATCTCTTTGCGGTGAATAATGTTTGCGGCACCGGCGGCACCCATAACAGCAATTTCCGAACTCGGCCACGCAAAAGCCATATCGGCACCAAGATGTCTTGATGACATGGCAATATAGGCTCCGCCATAATCTTTCCGGGTAATCAGCAACAGTTTGGGAACAGTCGCTTCGGAATAGCACCATAACATTTTGGCGCCATGCCGGATAATACCGCCCCACTCCTGGTTACTGCCCGGCAGGAAACCGGGAACATCTGCAATGGTAAGCAACGGAATATTAAATGCATCGCAGAACCGGATAAATCTTGTTGATTTATCTGAAGCATTAATATCAAGACATCCGGCAAGCACTTTGGGCTGGTTTGCAATAATACCGATTGTTCTTCCGTTGAGGCGTGCAAAACAGATAATGATATTGCCCGCAAAATACTCATGCGGCTCATAAAACTCACCATTATCAACAATTGAACGGATGACGTCTTTAATGTCATATCCCTTGTTCGGATTGTCCGGTATTAATGTGTCAAGAGCAGGATCAACTCTTTTGGGATTATCTCCTGTGTCTACAATTGGCGGCTCTTCCATATTGTTGGATGGTAAATATGAAAGCAGCACTTTGATCTGGTTTATCGCATCCTCATCGCTTTCACATGCGAAATGAGCTACACCGCTTTTCTCATTGTGGGTCATAGCACCACCCAGATCTTCAAACGAAATCTCTTCACCGGTAACGGCTTTGATTACATCAGGACCGGTAATAAACATATAACTACTGTTTTTTACCATGTAGATCCAGTCTGTCATAGCAGGCGAATAGACAGCCCCTCCGGCTGTAGGCCCCATGATAGCTGAAATCTGTGGAATCACACCTGATGCATTTGAATTTCTGTAAAAAATTTCACCATATCCGGAAAGCGCATCGATGCCTTCCTGAATTCTGGCGCCGCCGGAATCATTTATTGCGATGAACGGCGCACCGGCTTTAATTGCCATGTCCATGACCTTGCATATCTTCTTAGCATGCATTTCACCGAGACTGCCGGCTCTGGCAGTAAAATCCTGAGAGGCTACAAATACCGGCCGGCCGTTTACAAGGCCGTGACCGGTAATTACACCGTCGGAAGGAATTTCAGTTTTTTCCATGTTGAAATTAACACATCTGTGTGTAACAAACATATCAATTTCCCTGAATGTTCCTGGATCAAAAAGAAGGTTGATGCGATCACGTGCCGTCAGTTTTCCTTTTTCTTTCTGACTGGCTACCGCTTTTCCGCCGCCCATTTGAAGGATCTTCTTTTCCCGGTTTTTAAGGTCATTAATCTTGTCTTCCACTCTACCCATAATATTTTTTTCCCTTTCTCTGCCCTAATGGCAAAAACAAGAAGTAACCTAACTTAAAAGACTTTACATTCTAAAACAGCGCCAATATGTCAAGTAAAAAACACTGTTTTAGAATATTATTTAAATCGTTCCATCGCTTTTTCAAATCCGGGCATTGCATTTTTTATAGTTTCATCGTCCACACAGAAGGCAATTCTGAAATGGCCCGGCCCGCCAAACCCGCTGCCGGGAACGGCCAGTATCAGTTCATCCTGAAGCGCGTTAACAAATTCCACATCATCAGCAATCGGTGCTTTAGCAAACAGATAAAAGGCACCGGCCGGTTTTACAAATTCATATCCGCATGCAGAAAGACCGTCACAAAGAAGTTCTCTTTTTCCGGCATATTCTGAAATATCAACGGTTGTCCCCTGAAGTGCGCCTACCGCACGCTGCATCAATGCCGGCGCATTGACAAATCCAAGAATCCTGTTGGCAAGCGCCATACCATTAATAAGATCGCTCTTATATGTTGCATTGGGGTTTACGGCAATAAACCCGATACGTTCACCCGGCACAGAGAGATCTTTTGAATATGATGTGGCCACCATGCTCTCTTTGTAGCATGTAAAGATGCTCGGCACATGAGTGTCATCATAAACAATCTTCCGGTAAGGTTCATCTGAAATCAGGTATATGGTTCTGTTCAGTTCCTTGCCTTTTTTCTCAAGCATTGCCCCAAGTGCGTTAAGGCTCTCTTCGGAATAAACCTGGCCCGTCGGGTTGTTGGGTGAATTGATGAGAAGCACCTTGGTCTTTTCGTTAACAGCCTCTTCGATAGCGTTAAGATCAAGTGTAAAGTCCGCATTTGTCGGAACAGTCTTCAAAACGCCGCCATGATTGTCCGCATAGTATCCGTATTCAACAAAAAACGGGGTAGGTGTCATTACTTCATCACCGGGATCAAGAAGGGCCTTAAGCATTACATTCAAAGCTCCGGCCGCACCACAGGTCATGATAATATCATTACCGGACAACGCCATCTCCTGTTCTGCAGATACAAATTGGGCGACTGCCTCACGAACATCCGGGTACCCCACATTGGGCATATAGGCATGAGAGGCACGATTTTTAATAATATCACTCAATGTCTCTTCAAATTTTTCAGGTGGTGTCAGGTTCGGATTACCCAGACTGAAATCAAATACATTTTCTGCACCATGCTCTGCCTTAAGCTGGGCACCGGCTTCAAACATTTTCCTGATCCAGGAAGATCTTCTCTGAAATTCATCAATTTTTTTGGCGATAGTCATTTTTCATTCCTGTATTTTATCTGTTTTATTTTTTTGGCATACTATAAAAACTAATTTTCAAGTTTCACGAATTACATTTGCTGCAAGTTCAAGGCACAGGTTGTGAAGCTTTGGTATGCCACCGCTAACAGTCAATAACGCGGCAATGGCAGTGAATGCAGCTCGTGGAATTGAAAATTTAAACGGATTCTACTGATTTAACTTCAGGCACTTCCTTCTTGAGCATCTTCTCTATACCGTTTTTCAGTGTCATCTGGGACATCGGGCAGCCGGCACATGCACCCTGGAGCCTGACATTCACAACGCCGTCTTCGATGGATACCAGTTCAACATCTCCGCCGTCCGCCTGCAACATCGGCCTGACTTTATCCAGCGCCGCTTTTACTTTTTCTTCCATGACAATCTCCTTTTTAAAAAATTAATATTTAAATATAGTAAGCACACTATGCTCTTTTTGCAAAAAAGTCTTTTTTAAACGCTTCAAACCTGTTTTCAATAATGGCGTCTCGAACATTCTGCATCAGGTGAACAAAATAATAAATATTGTGAATCGTATTCAACCTGTAAGAAAGCAGTTCCTTTGACATATAAAGATGTCTGAGATAAGCCCGCGAATAGTTCCTGCACGTATAACAGTTGCAATCTTTTTCAACCGGATCGACATCTGTTGCAAATCGTGCATTACTGATATTGATCGCGCCCTCCGAAGTAAAAAGCTGCCCGTTTCTGGCATTCCGTGTGGGCATGACACAGTCAAACATGTCTGCACCCATCGAAACAAGGCTTACCAGATCTTCAGGTGTTCCGACACCCATAATATATTTGGGTTTGTTATCGGGCAAAAGCGGCAGTGTATGATCCGCCATCTCCAGCATGAGATCCTTTGGCTCACCTACACTCAGCCCACCGATGGAATAACCCGGCAAATCCATATCTAAAAGCCCCTCGGCAGATCGAATCCGCAGATCTTTGAACATACCGCCCTGTACAATGCCAAAGAGGGAATTTCTGCCGGTGTTATTTTCAAGCCAGGCTGTTTTGCATCTTGCAGCCCAGCGCTCCGTCAGTTCCAGCGATTTTCTGACATCTTCTTTTTCTGCCGGATATTTTACACATTCATCAAGGCTCATGATAATATCAGAATCGAGACAGGTCTGAATTTCAATAGCCTTTTCAGGCGTCAGCATATGCTTTGAACCATCGATATGGGACTGAAAAGCGACACCATCTTCATTAATTTTAAGCAGCTTTGCAAGAGAAAAAACCTGGAATCCACCGCTGTCCGTCAATATGGGTTTATCCCATTTCATAAACTTGTGCAGTCCTGAAAACAGGTCAATAATATCACAACCGGGCCTGAGGTAAAGATGATAGGTATTGCCCAGGATGATCTGTGCACCGGCATCTAAAAGCTCTTCCGGTGAAAGAGACTTTACCGTACCCAGTGTGCCAACCGGCATAAAAACCGGTGTTTTGATATCACCCCGGGTGGTTTTTACAATGCCGGCCCGCGCTCTTGTTTTGCCGCAATTTGCGTTTACTTCGTATTCCAACATCCTCTCCGGCTCCGTACTTTTGGGATTTTATATTTTATGCGATAAACATCGCATCCCCATAACTGAAAAATCTGTATCTGTTTTCAACAGCCGTTTCATAGGCATTAAGTATTTTATTCCGCCCGGCAAATGCCGACACCAGCATCAGTAAAGTTGACTTGGGCAAATGAAAGTTGGTTAGCATGGCATCTACAATTTTAAAAGAATACCCGGGATATATAAAAAGATTGCAGCTACCGGTTCCGGAAGTTATTCGCCCATCTTCACCGGCTGAATATTCCAGCGTTCTCACACTGGTTGTTCCGACAGCCACGACACGCCGATTCTCATTTTTTGCCCTGTTAATAATATCCGCAGTATCTGTTGATATTGTAAAGTATTCCGAATGCATCCGATGTTCACGAATATCCGTTACACGAACCGGAAGAAATGTTCCATAACCCACATGTAGTGTTATAGAAGTTATCTCAACACCATTTTCCCTGATGCGATCAAGCAGTGGTGCTGTAAAGTGGAGCCCCGCTGTAGGTGCAGCAATAGCTCCCTTTTCCTTTGCATAAACTGTCTGATATGATTCAATATCTTCCCGGCTGCCGGCGTTTTCATCTCTTTTAATATAAGGCGGCAACGGCACATGGCCGATTCGAAACATAATATCTTCAAAATTACCGGGGTATGAAAACTTAAGGGTATAAATGCCTTCTTTTCCATCAAGAACTTCAGCTTCAAGATCATGATCAAATATGAATGTTGTGCCCGGCCTTGACGGCTTGGATGATTTGACAAGGCAATCACATATAAATGTGCCCGGCGCCTTTTGCCGGCTGCAGGCACCGGCAAAATCAAGAAGCAGCACTTCAATTTTTCCACCTGTGTTTTTCTTACCTGTGAGCCGCCCTGGAATCACACGGGTATTATTAATCACCATCACATCACCGGCATTTAAGTGCGATTCCAGATCACCAAAAATCTGATGTGATACCGAACCGGTCTCTTTTTCAAGATAAAGCAGGCGTGACATATCCCGCCGGCCAGACGGATGCTGGGCAACTAAAGGCTCGGGCAATTCATAATTGTAATCATTTATTGAATACATACTTATAAGCTGTTCCCCACGTAAACCAGCAGCAGTCCGATACTCATCAACACCAGCGCATATTTTCTCAGGGTCTCCCCAGGCATCTGCACCATCTGTAAAACCCACAATTTCATTTTGTCCGGAAATGCAAAATACGGCAGGCCTTCAATAATCATAACCATACCGATAACACTTAAAAAAAACTTCATTTAACCCCCGGTTATTTTTTATACAAACCTGAGTTTTATAGTCTTTCAGCGAAACGTTGTCAAAGATTTAAGGCATCTGCCTGTTCCGTAAAATACAAAGGCCGGGGAAAAACCCCCGGCCCTAAAAGTAATGTTTATATTATGTTTTAAAACGCATACGATACATTCAGAGTAAGAATATGTGCATAGATATCATCAAATTCACCCGTTAATCCACCTACTCCTGCGCCGACGGCGTTATCAAACGTACGACCTTCATCCTGCATATAATTATAGGCAAAATCAATTGTTGCCTTCTCAAAATTGATTCCGGTACCAATCGTATACAGCCAGCGATCCCCGGAAGGTACAAGCGGGTCCAGCGTTTCATCCGGAATGGGTGACGGGTCAAAAACAATACCGGCTCTCAGGTCAAACATATCGTTTAGTTCGTAAGACCCGCCAAACCGTAATGCCCAAACATCTTCCCAGTCTTTGGGCTTGCTGATACCGGTAGCACCGCCAAGAATCGGTGAATCAAAGGTTGCTTCCAGTTTTTTATATTCAGACCATTGGGTAAGATGGGCATCTGCCTCGAATGTCCAGGGGCCATTTTCATATGAAGTACCAAAATAAAAAATGGCCGGTAACGTCAAATCAGCCTCTGTCCCTGTCAGAGCATCTAGTACACCCGCCGGTGTGCCTGATACTTCCGTTTCACCTTCAAGCGTGTGCGCAATCTTGCTGCGATAAGACACGCCGACCTTAATATTTTCATTTAATCTGAGCAACAACCCGGCATTCCATCCGCCTGACCAGTCATCCCCGGACAGTTTAAGATTGCCATCAGCAGGCCAGGGTGCAATGGAACTGTTTAGTTTATTCTGAAGTTCGATATCAATAGACTGCATAACGGCACCAAAAGAGAGGCTGAGCGCCGGATTGAGGCTGTATGCAACTACGGGGTTGATGGACATGGTCGTAATTTCAGCTTTTGTAGCGCCGGTAACATAACGGCCTTCCCAGTCCTCAGCCCACTCAGTAGCCAGGCCGAAATTACTGAATGCACCTACACCAAAAGACCATTTATCATTAACTTTATGTGTCGCATATAAATTTGGGATATAAAAATTATTTTTTTCAGCTTCTGTTGCGTTCCCGGTAACATCGCTGTTAAATGTCGCCCTGGGAGAGATCAGGCTGATACCGGCAGATACCTGCGTACCTTCAAGCTGTGTAATACCGGCAGGATTATAATAAATTGCGGAAGGATCATCAGCCTGGGCGGCAAAAGCACCACCCATACCAAGGGCCTTGGATCCCTGCTCATTGATTGAAAAGCCGTTTGCCAATGCCAGTGACGGCAATAAAGAGATAAAAATCGCGCCGATAAAAATCTTAAAACTCAGTTTCCCCATTTCCATTCTGATTCCCTCATTTTCCGGTCAGTCGACCAACCGACCTTTTGTCGTGAAGATTAATAGCAGGTAACTAACAACCGAACAGTTTTATAGACTCTTACTCAAAATGCCTGATTTCTGTCAAGAAAAACTCTTTTTCGATTTCTTATTTTCATTCTTTACGCTCAATGATCAACAGCAGACAATATGTTTGAAATCATATGTGAATTATGCTAGTTGGATTATACGAATATAATCTTCTGTTTTTAAATAAAAGTTCCAAACAAGTTATTACGAGGCAATCATGAAACCCAATGTAATCCAGACAAACAAAGCGCCGTCGGCAATCGGACCCTATTCCCAGGCGATTTCTTCCGGACCGTTTATTTTTGTCAGCGGCCAGCTTGGCCTTGATCCCAAAACCGGTGAAATGATCAGCGAAGAACTGCCTGATCAGGCAAAACAGTCCTTAGAAAATATGCTCAACATTGTTAATGCCGGAAAAGGCGATATCTCCCATATCGTATCCGTAGATGTCTTTCTGACCGACATGAATAATTTTTCTGTTTTTAACGAAATATACCAGGCGTATTTTAAGGATCATAAACCGGCCAGAGCGGTGGTAGGCGTGAATCAGCTTCCCAAAGGCGCATTGATTGAAATCAAATGTCTGGCCATAACAGGAACCTGAAGTGATGAAAACGGAAATTGACGTGTTCCGTGAATATCTGAAGGAAAACGGACGGCGTAATACGCCCGAACGAAAAATTATTGTCGAAGAGATCTTTTCAACCCATGATCATTTTGATGTGGATGAACTTTATAACCGACTGAAGAATAATAAAAAAAACGTATCACGCGTTTCCATCTACCGTATTATTCCACTGTTAATCGACTCAGGTCTTATACAGGAATCTTACTTTGAAGATGGCCATTGTCATTATGAACACATTTTCGGCCATCAACACCACTGCCATCTCAGGTGTATTAACTGCGGAAAAATCCTCGAATTTCGAGAGCCGTCAATAACGGCGGTTGAGGCCCGGATAAGCAAAAAATACAATTTTGAAGTAAAGGGCCATAAGCTGGAGGTTTTCGGATATTGTTCGGATTGCAATGGTACTAACCCAAAATTTGCATAGAAATAGTGTTTATTACTTTATTTATACTCTGCCCACTCTTTATCTTTAATAAAAAGTATCTCCATTACAATTTCCGGATTGAAGCTTACAATACGGTCATCTATTTTTTCACGAATCCTGTCCAGATCAGCCACCGTGTTAAAGTGAAAATCGTCTGACACCATGAGATGCACCAGCACAAAGGTATTGCGACCCTGCTTCACCACCCTGAACTCATAATCGTTCAGAGGAATATCCTTGGTCGCATTTTCCAGTTGTTTTTCAAGATCACTTATAAACGGCTCGGGCGGCGCCATCGAAATAACTTCACGCATATTATTGATTAAAATTTTTAATGGTACCGGCAGTGCAACAACGGCAATGATAATTAATAGCATCGGATCAACATAGGGCATCAGGTAATTCCATCGGGTCTGCTGTAAAATAACGGCACAAAGAAATCCCACCAGGATACCAAAACTCAGCATCGCATCAATCATCCATTCCATTGCCTCAACCTGGAGCAGACCGGAACGACACTTTTTTGATTTTCTTTTCAGGTAGAGCCCTACTCCAAAACTACCAAAAGCGGCAATTGAGCCATAGATAACAGCATATCCCATATCCATCAAATTACCACCCGACAACAGTGATTTTACTGCGCCAAAAAGTGCATAGATACAGGCGGTAATAACAAACAGAGATTTGAATACATTTATCAACGGCTCAAACTGGGTATAGCCAAAATGAAATATTTCATCATCAGGTTTTTCCGCAAGTTGCGACACCTTAAGGGTCAGTGATGCAATAGCAAAGGAGATAAGCGAATAGATGCCGTCAAATAAAATTGAACCGGAGTGTGTAATGGCTGCAAAGACAAGGCCCAATACCACAAAAAATATGATACTGATCATGGAAAATCTTAAGGCGCTTTGTTCTATTCGGGCATTATCCCTCATTTTTTACTCCCTGGTGGCTGATAATTGCTTTTTTGATCAAGATTTTTTAAAAGAATACTTTTTTCTTTTTCTGACAAATGCCGCCAGGCGCCTTCTGTCAAATTTCCAATCCTGATATTGGATACCCGTACCCTTTTTAAAGATTCCACCCGGTTTCCAATCTTACGTACCATCCTTCGGATCTGCCGGTTTTTTCCTTCTTTGAGTGTAATTCGAAACCGGCGTACTGAAACTCTTTTTACTGTCGCCGGACGGGTCTTTGACCCCATCATCGGCATTCCCTTTGCCATCGTTTTCAAGGCACCATCCGTGATTGGGTGTTTTACCGTAATCTCATATTCCTTTTCATGATCAAAAGATGGATGGGATAAATGGTGGTGAAGCCTGCCGTCATTGGTCAGTAACAAAAGTCCTGTGGAGTCCTTATCCAGACGGCCAATTGGGAAAATCCGTGTCGGAATATCCACCAGATCCAATACAATTTTATCAGTTGCCTGTTCACAGGATGTCACATACCCCCGGGGTTTGTTTAAAGCAATATACAGAACTTTCTGTTTCGGCTCAATAAGCTTTCCCTGAACCTCAACACGATCCTTTTCAGAATCTACCCTGGTTCCCAGAACAGTTGCAAACTCACCGTTTACCTTTACCAACCCTCCGGTAATATATGTTTCGGCTTTCCTGCGGGAGCAGACGCCTGCGTCAGCTATAAATTTTTGAAGTCGGATTAGTGGCATAAATTATTTTATTGCAGGTGCTTTAGAGACTAAATGACTTTAAAGGCCTTCTTTACTAACTCCGATAATCGGCATTTATTTTGACATAATCTATTGAGAAATCACATGTCAGAACTGACGCCATTCCCCTGGCCATTTTCAAATCAACCGTTACGGAAAAACTTTTATTTTTAAGCACCTTTGTGGCTTCAGTTTCAACATCCACACCAAGCCATACACCGTTTTTCACCAGCATCACTTTACCAAAAAGGATATCTACCATATCCGGATTCAGCGGTACCCCGGCCCGGCCTGCTGCAGCCAGTATTCGGCCCCAGTTGGCATCTTCACCAAAGAAAGCGGTCTTGACGAGGCTTGAATGTGCAATCGTATCCGCAATTGTTCGTGCATCTTCGTTTGACTCTGCACCCTTTACAATAATTTCAACAAGCTTGGTAGCGCCTTCTCCATCTTCAACAATGGCCTTGGCAAGACAGAGCAGTACGTCATTGAGAATCTCCTGAAAAATTCCCCTTTCAGCAGCATCTTCAATGGAAATATCCGACAATCCGTTAGCCATAATGAGAACAGTATCATTGGTACTGGTATCACCATCGACTGTAATCCTGTTAAAGGAACCCTCATTTGCCTCAACAAGACACGCTTTCAAAACTTCCGGAGACGCGTTTACGTCAGATACAACAAAACAAAGCATGGTCGCCATGTCAGGTCGGATCATACCTGATCCTTTGGCAACAGCCGCAATCGTAAAGGTTTTACCGTTAATTTCCCCCTGGCGGCAAATCACCTTTTTAACCAAATCCGTAGTAAGAATCGAAACCCCAAGATCATCGATACCTTCCGGACAAAGCGCCTTAACCAGATCCGGCACCGCGGTTCTGACTTTCTCCATCGGCATGGGCGCACCAATAACACCTGTTGATGAAACCTGCACAAGTGCTTCAGAAATCCCAAGCGCCTGCGCTACAAGGGCAGTCATCTCCTTTGCATCATCCATGCCCTGAGGCCCGCTATAACAGTTGGCGTTGCCACTGTTGGCAATGATGGCCTGACAGCGTCCGGATTTCATTCTCTCCATATCCAGGATAACCGGTGCCGCCTTGACCTTATTTGTTGTAAATAAGCCTGCTGCCGTTGCAGGAACTTCTGAAAAAATCAAGCCCAGATCCTTTTTCCCATTTTTTTTGATGCCTGCAGCGATTCCGGACGCCTTGAATCCCGGACATATTATTTGATTATTCATAACTGATTCCTGTCTGCTATTATTTAATTTTTTTGATGTTTTCTAAAAAAGCATGAATGTAAAAATTTTATCATTTATGCAAGAATAAACAGTCATTTGACAGATTATATCACCATTGTCAATCTGACTATTTTTCAAATCACTCTTGACGAATCGTTCGGGACAAGGTATCTCGCTTGTCGGAAAGCATATTTTTATTTGAAGGCTTTTGATTTATGTTTAACGGTAAAAAACCCAAATGCTCATCCTGCGGTGAAAAGCTACTGGTCCGTCGGGCCTGACGTCAGATTTACTTTTGCTGCAGGTCCTGCGGCACCGAATATCCCCTCAGTCAGTATGCAAAACTGATTGATGACGATTTTGAAAAGAAACTGGCGAACATTCCCTGTGATCGAATCTAAAGCCTGTTTCCTATGATAAGAAACTTTAAACTCATTATTGAATATGACGGCTGTGCCTACCATGGCTGGCAGCGCCAGAAAACCGACCGTTCAATCCAGGGTGAAATAGAAAAAGCTGCATCTAAAATGACCAATCAGCCGATCACCATAACGGCTTCCGGCAGGACAGATGCCGGTGTCCATGCTTTCGGGCAGACAGCCAACTTCAAATGTGATACAAAAATAACCCCTGAGGGCTTCAGAAGCGGCCTTAACTGTCTTCTTGATGATGATATCGTTATTTGCGCCTGTGATGAGGTTGATGATGATTTTCACGCCAGATTCAATGTAAAATCAAAAATTTACAGATACAATATCCTGAACAGACAGCTTCCTGAAGCAATAAACCGTCAGTATCAATGGCACGTCAGAAAAAAACTTGATCTTGAATCAATGCGGGCAGCCATCAAACATATCATTGGGCCCCATGATTTTAAAGCGTTTGAAAACACCGGCAGCCCCCGGCCGCATACAACACGAACCATTTTTAATGCGTCACTGATTGAGCATAAGCATGGTAAAATTATTTTCGAAATTGAAGCTGACGGGTTTTTACGGTTTATGGTCAGAAATATTACAGGTACCCTTGTTGATGTCGGTCTGGGGAAAATTACACCGAAACGGTTTAATGAAATTTTACTATCTCTGGACAGGGATCAGGCCAGTGCGACGGCACCGCCACAGGGGCTGTTTCTGGTTGAGGTTAAATACTGATAAAAAGCATTTCAACCTCATGGAGGCTAAAAAGCTTTATCGTTATTGTGGAATATCCGCTACTCGATGTATCATGTATCTATTTTACAGCATTAATCTTCATATTCGAAACACGCTGATTATAGTAGGAAATAACCTCCCGCCTGTTCAGCATGCCAATCAGTTCACCCGGGTCATCATCTTTAACAATGGGCAGGCTATCAATGTTCTTGGTTGTAAACAGCTTCAGAACCGTATTTAAATCGTCAGACGGTGTGGCAACGATAATGTCTGAAGTGCCGATATCGTTCATCACAACAAGATGTTCTATCTCAGGAGAAAACAGGACCCCCCTGATATCCGTACTGGAAAAAATACCCACGAGTCGATCCCTTGAATCCATCACCGGGAAATAGTGCTGCTTGGTTTCTGAAAACAACTTCTTGAACTCCAGAAAAGGCATATCCATCGGAATTGTATTGACCGTTTTCACATGGTCCATCAAATCCTTAACCTTTATCGTTTCAAGAATATCGATAAAAAAATCACCTGCATGGGCCTGTGAATTAATCTTGTTTTTTACCTGCCTTTGAAAAATTGTCCATTTCTGTGAAGCCAGATAAGCGATCGAGCAAACCAGCAGACTGGGCAGCAAAAGATGATATGAGTTGGTCATCTCACTGACAAAGATAATGGTTGAAATGGGCGTATTGGAAACAGCTGTAAAAAAGCCGGCCATTCCCACGACAACAAAGGCGCCCGGCTCTGTAACCACATTAGGGATAATACGGTGGAAAATCTGTCCAACCACACCACCCATGGCACCACCAATAACAATAGAGGGACCGAACACACCACCACTACCGCCGGAACCAATTGAAAATGATGTGGTAAATATTTTTCCTATCGCAAGTGACAGCAGAAACAGAATACCGATATTACCCGTCATAAATATCGCCTGCTGAGCATATCCATAACCAAAGGCAAGGGTATGCGGCAGGAAAAAACCGATAACACCCGTGAGCAAACCGCCAATGGCCGGTTTGATATGATTGGGAATATTTATGCGCTCAAACACGCCAATTGTACCATAAAAGGTTTTGATATATAGCACACCGGTCGCAACAAGAACCAGCGCCAGTACAATATAGGGCCCTAGCTCCAGCGGATTTTGAAACTTGAAATCCCACGATTCAAACAGGGAGCCCCATCCGAATACCAGACAGAAAACACAGTACGCCACAACAGACGATATCCCGGCAGGAATAATCACCTCTGATTCAAATTCCGGATCCCGATAAAGCACCTCTGCCGCAAAAAGAGCACCTGCAAGCGGCGCACGAAATATACTGCCAACACCGGCACCGATACCTGCGGCCATCATGATTCTTCGTTCCCGATCAGACAATTTCAGTTTTGTCGCCAGAAAAGATCCAAATCCGGCGCCAATCTGTGCAATCGGGCCCTCCCTTCCACCTGAGCCGCCGGTGGTCAAGGTAATGGCCGATGCGATGGTTTTAATAATCGGAACGCGCCCCCGGATCATACCGCCTTTTCGATGATATGCATCGATAGCCGCATCCGTACCATGCCCTTCCGCTTCAGGGGCAAACGTATAAACCAGCCAGCCGCTTATTATCCCACCGAAAGCCGGTAAAAACAGCAACAGCCATCTGTTAAAAGGCGTGCTGGTCGGTTCCAGTATATGATGCTCACCGGCTGGTGCCGGCGGCCGATATCCGGCAATCATATCCATAAAATAGTGGGAACCCAGCAAACATAAATAATGAAATACCACTGAACCCAAACCGGCGATAATACCGATTAAAATAAAATAGGTCAGCCATTTGGTTGCATGTGCAAGATCAACGGATTGGTCTTTTTCACCAAACAATCGACTTAATATGCTTCTTTGGTTTTTAACCTGTCCCATATAAATTACGCGCTTAAGTCCTTAACACCCTTTAATATAATATCAAATAATTCCTGAACTTCGCTCTCTTCAATACAGGAGAAGGCTACGCGGATATTTTTTTCACCCAGAGCAATAAGCCCGACACCATACTTATCAAGAAGGTGCAGTCGAAGTGTTTCTGCATCTACAGATTTAAGTTTAATGCACATAAAGTAACCGGAATTAAAAGGATAGGCCTCAAAAGCATCGTTATATTTTTCATCTTTCAGGACTTCTTTGACCCGATTCGCCCTGGCCTTTAAAATTTCAAACTTGGCATTGGCTTCAGCAACATAACGCTCATCCTGCATAGATTTTAACGTTATAGACTGGCCAAGATGAGATGCGTTGGAGATAGATCCCCTGACACAACCGGCCGTTTTTCGGGCAAGCGCATCATATACCGGAGCAGCATCACCCTCTAAAGGACAGCCATAGGTGATAAAACCCACTCTGAGGCCCCATACAAAGTTTTCCTTGGTAGCGCCATCCAGTTTGATAGCCAGAAGTCTCGGATGCTTATCCATGAGACGGCTGAACAAAGATTCCTTCATGGTCTCTTCTTCATAGAACAGGCCAAAATAAGCATCATCGGTAACCGCAATAACATTGGTTCCGCCTTCGGCAATATCAGTCAGAATGTCAACAATTCTGTTTCCCTCTGCCTCTGTAATGGTGTAACCGGTCGGGTTCTGTGGGAAATTCAGCAACGTGATAACCTTGTCATGTTTTTGCGCCTCAGACCTGATACATGCTTCAAAGGCCTCCAGATCAAACCTGCCTTCATCTGTAAAAAGGTTGAACCGGCTGAAACCGGACCCTCTTTTAAGGCTCAGAATCAGGTTATAATTACCCCACATCATATCCGGCAGCACAATCACATCGCCCGGATCAACCCATATTTCGCCGAACATGCTGATGGCATGGGTAATACCGCAGGTGACCACCGGCAGGCTGATCTCTTTGTTGCCTATGGATGGATTCTTGGTATAAAGTGACTCCTGCCATTTTTTTCTCAGTGCAGGGATACCGAATGACGGTGCATATGTCAGTGATTCAACAGCCTGAATTTCACTGATGGAGTCCATAACAGACGGGAAATACATGATATCGCCCTGCTCCTTGGCTATACCGATGGTAGCGTTAATTTTATGGGCCTTTTCTTTAGCTTCAGCGCTTTGGCTGAGAATCCCCTTTGGGAAAAAGAGATTTTTACCGATATTGGAAAGCATCTCCATCAGATGCGGATTTCCTTTTATAATAATTTCATTCAGTTGTTCTGCAAGTGGGTTCATATTATGCCTCCATAATCTTTAACAAATTATATCGATCAAAATTTAAACGTTATGCATACATAAAAAAAATATCAATATCCAGAAAAAAATAATAATATCAATGGATTTTTCGTCATTGACATTTTATCAATTCCGGGATCAACACGTCTGTTTTTGGAAAACTGTTTTTAAGATTTTATGGTGGGGCGGTTTTCCGGAGAACTTACCTCAAGCCTGTTTCGTCATAAAAAACACTTCACACCCATGACGTAAAAAAACCCCTGCCTGTTTTGCAGACAGGGGTTTTGAAAACAATCAAAAAAACAGTCTTATCTGGCAGCGCGCTTGGAAGCCTTCAACGGATTAACTTTTTGTTTTTCAACATTAACTGTTGTCTGAACATGTGTTGCCATGTTGCAGTTTCCGTTTTTCCATTTAAGTGACGGTTCAGGACAGGCACCACAAAACCAGCCTGATGAAAATTCGGCAGATCTCTTGCAACCTTTGCAATCCTCAATAATCTCGTGGCATACACCGCCGTTATAGTTACAGCCGTTTGCTGTCATAAACGGGCATTCCATGCCTTCTCTAACTGTTGTACATTTCATTATAAATATTCCCCCTTAACAATAAAATAATAGACCGAACAGAAACTAATTCAGTCTACGAAAATAGCAAAATTTTCTTGCGCCTTATAAATTTCCTGTGAAACATTGTCAACTGTTTTTTAATCTTTTTTTCGCCGATTTTTCTTCGCGATTGAAAAATTTTCCTGAGGATTTGTCTGCTTAAGCGTTAAGACCGGCTAAAAAGATGTTGTTTTTTAAAAAGGTATGATTTAAATTGCCGTAAATTTATGAAGAAAAATTAGTAATTATTGGTATGGACGGTTTTCCGGTTGCCGGCCGGGAAAATTTGAAAGAATTTGATCTGTTGCACCTTCTTTGATGGTAATAGTGATATCAGTTGGACATTTTGAAATTTAAGCATCGTTTTTTTTTATTTATAATCTCAGTTTTTTTATTTCTTTCCGCTAATGGTATAGCTGCAGAGAATAAAACCATTTCAGTTGTTGGCAGCAACTCCTATACACCATTTTATTACCTGGGTAACGATAATCTCCCCAAGGGCCTTCTGGTAGATTTATGGAAAATCTGGTCTGAAAAGACAAATACGGATATTGAGTTCAGGGTTATGCCCTTTTCAAACTGCCTTTCTGCTGTTCAAAATGGAGAGGCTGATGCCATTGCCGGATTTTTCTTTAGCCGGGAACGTGCTGAAATTTATGATTATTCAGAACCGTTTTCCCAGATTCCAACACATATTTTTTACCGCAAAGATCTTGAAATCAACAATATTCGTGATACTTACGCTTTCAAAATAGGCGTAGTAACGGGAGACTATTCCGATACATATCTCAAAAAAAATCTGCCCTCTGCAACACTTGAACATTTTACCGATTATGAAGACCTGATTTGTGCGGCAACGGCCGGCCAGGTCCATGTTTTTGTCTGTGACACACAGGTTGCACTTTTTCACCTGGCAAAACATGGACACTATGGTGAATTCAAATATATGGATACCCCGCTCTATAGTTCCAAGCTGTTTATTGGTGTCCGAAAGGGAAATAATGAACTGCTGGCATTGGTCAATTCCGGGTTGAAGCAGATCTCGCCAAAGGAAAAAATCAGTATTGAAAATCAATGGTCCGGCTTCTATTTTCCTGAATCCATTCCCTGGAAAATGCTTTCGTTTGTTATTACGGGGTTGTTTATTGCCGGCATCTTTTTGGCCTTCCTGAATTATCAACTCAGAAGAAAAGTCAACCATGCAACCGCCATTCTGAATCAGAAGAATAAAGAGATTAGTCTTTCAAGGGACGCACTTGAAAATGCAAATCGTGACCTTAATGACAAAGTCATGGAACGCACCCGGGCGCTTGAAAAAAACAACCAACGCCTTGAAAGTGAAGTTACTTGCCGTATTTATTTTGAACAAAATCTGAGGGACAGTGAAAAAACGCTTTCCACCATGATGTCGAACCTGCCGGGAATTGCCTTCCGGTGCAAAAAAAGTGAAAACAGCTGGGTCCATAACTTTTTTAGTGCGGGCTGTATGGAACTAACCGGTTACCCAGCGGATTACTTTATTGACAATAAGACGGACACCTTTAACCGCCATATTCATCCGGATGACTGGAAAGTTGTTGAACCGACTTTAAAAACTGCTGTTGCGCAAAAAGAGAAATATTATGTAACATACCGTTTTAAAACAGCCGGCGGTGAGTATAAATGGTTTTATGAACAGGGGCTGGGGTTGCGGGATGAGAAGGGTCTCCTTCTGGCCATTGACGGATTTATTTCGGACATCACAGACAAGGTTATGGCCGGTGAAAACTTCCGAAAGCTCAACGAATATTATCAGGCACTCCATGAGCTGACACTGGGACTGATTAATAAACTTGAGCTCGATTCGCTTTTTGAAGATATTCTTAAACGGGCAGGAGCCCTGACCGGTACAATACATGGTTTTATCTTTATAACAGACACCAAAACAAATGACCTTGTTCTGAAAAAAGCGTCCGGCATCTTCAGAGAAGATCTCGGCATGCGGTGTAAACCCGGAGAAGGCCTTTCAGGTAAAATATTGTTAAGTGGTGAACCTCTTCTGGTTACTGATTACGCAAACTGGAATGATCGTATTCCGGATGAAAAGTATGACCGGTTTCACTCTCTGCTGGGGATACCATTAAAATCCGATAACCAGGTGACTGGTGTCATCGGGCTTGCGCATTCAGAAGAAAATAAATCTTTTAGTGAAGATGAGCAGGATGTCCTGAAACGCTTTGCACAGCTCTCTTCCATTGCTATGGAAAATGCACGGCTTTACAATGATCTCCAGAGCGAACTGTCAGAACGCAAAGCGGTTGAACTGGAAAACGAATCCATCAAGGCACAGCTTCTCCATGCACAGAAAATGGAGGCCATCGGCACCCTGGCAGGCGGCATTGCCCACGATTTTAACAACCTGCTGATGGCAATCCAGGGAAACATTTCCCTTATGAAACTGCAGATGTCTGAAGATGAGCCCAATTTTGCCAAAACGGAAAAGGTTCTGGAGCTGATTGAAAGCGGGGCCGGTCTGACCAAACAGTTACTTGATTTTTCCGAAAAAGGACGGAGCCGGGCAAACCGATTAAGATCGGTCAACCTGAACAAACGAATTAAAGAAAATATAAAAATGTTCGGCCGTACCAAAAAGGAAATAAACATAGAGGAGGACTATCAAAAAAAGCTGTGGATTGTTCAGGCAGATACCGGGCAGATCGATCAGGTATTATTGAACCTTTTTGTTAATGCCTCACAAGCCATGCCTGATGGCGGCCGTTTACAGGTTAAAACGGAAAATATCATCGTAGATAATCTTCTTGCCAAAAAATTCAGGATCAAACCCGGTCAGTTTGTTAAAATAACAGTGAGCGATACGGGTACCGGTATGGACAAGGCTACGATGGAGCGAATTTTTGAACCGTTCTTTACGACAAAGGAAATCGGCAAAGGAACCGGGCTGGGGTTAGCATCCGTTTATAATATTATCAATAGTCATTATGGTGCTATTGATGTTTCGAGTAAACCGGGCAAGGGAACCGATTTTTGCCTTTACCTGCCGGCAGCCGGAAATGATATCCGAAAAAAAACAATCACTGAGCCTGATCTTAAAAAAGGATCCGGAACCATATTGATCGTTGATGATGAAATTGATGTAATTGATGTCTGCCGTGAAATTATCAGGGAGCTCGGCTACAATGCCATTGTTGCAAAAAATGGCCGGGAGGCAACCGCTATATATGAAAAAGAGAAGAGCCGGATCGATATGGTTATCCTCGACATGATCATGCCGGATATCAGCGGCGAAGAAACATTTGAAAAGCTCCAGAGCATCAATCCTGATATAAAGGTTCTTCTTGCCAGTGGTTATACCCGTAATGAACGTACCGAAAAGATCATTAAAAAAGGCTGTTGCGGTTTTATTCAAAAACCCTTTAATATGAACAAGCTGTCAAAAGAAGTTAGCACTGTACTGAAAAATTAATTTTTCCATATATAACAAACAAAGGAGAATATCATGCTGGAACTGACTTCCGTAGATATAAAAAAAGCACCCGTTGCTGTAGCCATTATTCCTGTTTGCAGTGACAAACTTATACACGAAGACCCGACTATTGTTGCCCTTTTAAAAAAGGCCAAATCAGCAGATAACTTTAAGGGTGAAAAGGATGAAGTCATTACGTTTTTCAATCCTGAGAACACAAAATTTAAAAAGGTTCTGTTTATTGGATTGGGTGAACATAAAGATGTTAACGCTGAAGGCCTGCGCGTCATGGCCGGAAAAGCAGTAAGCGAAGCAATCAAGGCAAAGAATAATGAAATCATCTTTGCCGTACCGGATACCATAAAAATGAAAATGGAACCGGTTACCGTTATCGAAGTAATGATGGAAGGTGCTTTCCTGGGGAATCATCTGTTCGATCAGTATAAAAAAGAAAAAAAAAATACGCCGCTTAAAAAAATAAGCTTTAATGTGACGCCGGATCTCAGAAAAAAATATGCCGGACTCACTTCAAAAACAGAAACGATCTGCCAAGGTACTCTTCTGGCACGTGAATGGGTATCCACACCTTCAAATGACAAAACACCTGTTCGATTTGCTGCCATGATAAAAAAGCAGATGCTTAAAGCAAAAATCAAAACAACGGTTTTTACTGAAAAACAACTTATCCGGAAAAAAATGGGCGCACTGCTTTCTGTTGCTGCCGGTAGTAAAAATTCACCTCGTATGGTTGTTATGGAATACAACCATCCCAAGGCAAAAAAGAAAGTGGTACTCGTCGGTAAAGGTGTTACATTTGATTCCGGCGGTCTCAACCTTAAAGTCGGCGGCAGTATTGACGGCATGAAAATGGATATGGCCGGCGCTGCTGCTGTAGCCGGAACAATGGCGGTTATCTCAAAACTATCCCCCAAAGTAAACGTAATCGGCATAACACCTCTTGTTGAAAATATGCCGTCCGGTGAAGCAACACGCCCCGGAGATATTGTGAAGACCTATGACGGCAAAACAGTTGAAATTAATAATACCGATGCCGAAGGCCGACTGATTCTCGTTGATGCCATGTCATATGCAAACAAAACTTATAAACCGGATATCATGATTGACCTGGCCACACTGACCGGTGCCTGTGTGGTGGCGCTGGGAGAAAAAATTGCCGGGGTATTTTCAAATAATGATACCCTTTCCGAAAAAATTGTTGCAGCCGGTAACAAAACACATGAACGGTGCTGGCGAATGCCGCTTCCGGATGATTATAAAGAACTGATGAAAAGTGATTTTGCAGATATCTCCAACCTGAGCAGTTCACGTTGGGGGGGTGCCATTACAGCAGCATTGTTCCTCAAGGCTTTTGTCGGAGATACCGGCTGGGCACACATTGATATTGCCGGCCCCGCCTATGCACTGAAAAGAACGCCCTATTGTGGTGCGGGCGGTACAGGCTTCGGTGTAAGAATGCTGTGCAATCTTCTGGAAACAATTTAATCATCAAGAGCCCTGTTTTAACTTTACAATAAGTGCACCCCACCCGCCGGCTTCGGGTGGGGCCTCTTTAACCAGTTCAACTCTGACATCTTTTTCTAAAATCCCGACAACACGCTTCTTTAAAGCCCCTGTGCCTTTACCCGGAATAATGCGTACCTCTAAAATACCGATATCAATACAGGCACCAATATAATCATCAAGCAGATCAGGCACCTCTTTTGGCTTAAACGTGTGAAGATCAAGCTCATCTTCTATCGGTAAATGTATCGGATCATTGATATAATCATCCATTTCAAATTAATTCCTTGAAATATTTGGTTCAATTCAATAACATCTTTATAAATCATTATTTTAGAGTGCTTGCAATAATACAGTTACAGGAACGTAATGAAAGAATTTTTTTTATTTGTTTTACCGATTTTTAGCTATGTGATGGGCTCTGTCCCTTTTGGTCTTATTATTACCAGAAAATTCTCAAGCATTGATATTACCGCTATGGGCAGTGGAAACATCGGTGCCAACAATGTCAGACGTCTTGCAGGCCCGAAACCCGGTTTACTGACACTGCTTTGTGATCTGTTAAAAGGTGCTGTTCCAACCGGCCTGGCCCTGTTATTATCAAATGACTATGGCTGGCAAGAATTATATGTCTCGGCAGTTGCAACTATGGCTGTGCTCGGACACATGTTTTCATTATTCATGAAATTCAGACAAAGTGGAAAGGGCGTAGCGACGGCGGCAGGCTGCTTTCTTGTCATCACGCCATTCGCGCTTCTGATTGCAGCCGTTGCTTATGTATCGGTAATTTACTTGAGCAGATGGGCCTCCATGGGGTCTCTTGCGGCAAGCACTGTACTGCCGCTCGCGGTATGGTTTTCCCATCCCTCATCCATTTTTACGACCTGCGCAGTCTTGATCTCCATACTGATCTTCTACTGCCACAGGGAAAACATCAGAAGGCTGATTGCAGGTACGGAGCCTAAAATTTAAAATACAGGATTGAGATTTATTTATGAAAACATATTCACTACCATGGGAATACAAAATAATTATAATGCCGGTGATTCTTATTGGTGCTATCCTGGCCAGCCTCCCGCCATATGAAAAACTTTTCCAGCTTATTATGCCGGTAATTGCTTTCTGGCTCTGGTACAAGTTCCTTACAACACCCTACAGGGTTGACCTTACTGAAAACAAAACAATTCTTTTAAGTGGATTTTTTATGAAATCTGAAATTAATGTTCACGATATAAAAAGTATTGAACAAAATATTATCACCAGTAAAATTTCCCACGTGCATGCTGTCCGGTATATCCCCAATTCGCTTAAAGGTTTTTCCGGTTTTATCAATGAGATTAAAACATTAAACCCGGAAATTAAGATTACGCTTCGGGAACATACTGACCTGTTCAGAGGTTTTTTCAGATAAATTATCATTTTTACCTGTTCATAACAAACATAAAAAACTCATAAATTTGACATAGTGCCCTATTTTCATTATACTTAATTATTATTCTTTCTTTTAGATTCACGCTTTCTGTTTACATCCATATAAAGGAGACCTGCTCATGTACGTCGGACTTAAAATGCTGCGCCATTTTGAAACAGTAAAACCCAGCACACTTGTCAAGGATGCAAACAAAATGGTTGAAATTGATAAATCATGGATGCTTCTGGTTGTTGATGACAATGGAAAAGTTATCGGATACGTCCGTAAAGAGGATGTTTCTGCAGCTCTCCCTTCCATGATGACCACTTTGGAAAAACATGAAGCGCTTTATCTGATGAGTAAACTCACCATTGATATGATCTACAGAAAGGATATCACGACGGTCTCTCCCGCTACCGAAATAGAGGTGGCCGCCAAGACAATGATTGATAAAAATCTGGCCGGTCTTGCTGTTGTGGATGATACCGGTAAACTGCTTGGTTTTATCAACCGCAGCGTTATGCTGGATGTTCTTGTGGAGGAGATGGGGCTTTTACAAGGTGGACGAAGAATTGCCTTTGAAGTTGAGGAACGAAAGGGTGTCATGCAGGAGGTAACCGGTATTATATCCGATATGGATATCAGCATTATTGCTACAGGGACATTTTACCATAACAGCCGGCGCATGATTGTGCTTCGAATTGCCACAGATAATGAAAAACCGGTGATAGCTGAGCTTGAAAAGCAAGGATATCAGATTGTAACGGCAGAAGATTTCAAAAATGAATGGCAGCCGGCGTAATATACCGTCTGCGAAAAAGCATCTCTTTTATTCAGTCTCTTACCTGTTTTGTGATTGCAGCTGTTCCTGTGCAATTCTTTTTGCAGGCGTCATCTTAAATCAGTCGATTCTGAAAAACCTATTCCTCGGTTGCCATCACTTCTGAAGGCAGCCGGGGTATTTTTAACCCAAACACTATCGAAACATTTAAAAAATAAAAAAACTCCTCCAGCCACTTAATCAGTTTTCTAAAATTCATCC
>JAIPEE010000048.1 GCA_021737275.1 Desulfobacterales bacterium | reverse complement strand
TGTGACAAATGCCGTAAGATTTTAAACCACTGATATTTTCCTTACCAAGAAATATATTGCCGGAAAAGGGATAAACGCCGGTAATCAGATTAAAAAGAGTGGTCTTACCTGAACCGTTAGGGCCTGCAATACCAAAAACCTCACCCTTGCCAACAGTAAAACTCAGGTTGTCTATTGCCCTTATATTTCCAAAATTTTTGGTCACATTTTTACATTTAAGTATCATGGTCATATCTTTGAGTTTAAAGGTAAGGGATGTCATACATCCCTTACCTTATGAGATTATTCTGAATTTATTTCATCCATGACGGGGTTTGAAACTTGTAGTCTAAATATTTTTCGGAACCAAAATAAATAGTTATCAGCTCTCCATCCTGTATCTGTATATGTGACAATGGCCAGGACGCGGTTGTAATTTTGTGATCCTCATCAAATTTGACCATTTTACCGCCAATATTTTTAAATTCATTTTCAGCAATATAGGCATTGATTGCTTTATAGTTTTTAACATCACC
Source organism: Desulfobacterales bacterium (assembly GCA_021737275.1). GTDB lineage: Bacteria > Desulfobacterota > Desulfobacteria > Desulfobacterales > JAIPEE01 > JAIPEE01. The sequence goes on along the minus strand of JAIPEE010000048.1, from coordinate 26,636 downwards.
GACCGCTTTGACAGACTCAGCCCAAATCATAACACCATTATATACGGCAAATGAACCGGCAGCCGGATCTATGTTATAGGTTGCTTTAAATTTTTCTACCCATACCTTTGACTCCGGTGTAGGTGCTATTGGGCCCGGCAAACCGGTTGTTTCACCCATCAAGCCATCTCCTTCAGAGCCAATATTTGATAAAAAATCAGGAAGCGTAAGTCCATAACCAAGGTTGATTAAGGAGTTTGTCGGGTCTTCCAAAAATTGACGGAAAAAAGTGATCAAATCGGGGCTATATACGATTTCAACATAAATAATTGCCGGCTGTTCTTCCCTAATTTTAGTGAGAATAGGTCCCCACTCCCTGGTACCATAAGGAACGGTTTCATGTATAGGAACTGTCCATCCGCTTTTTTCAGCCTCAGCTTTAAAACCTTCTGCTGATTCCATACCCCAGGAATCATCTGCAGAAATAATGGCAACTTTTTTATTGGGATAGGAAACAGGAAGGCGATACATCGCTTTAAACATTTCCGCAGCAATTGGGCGTTCAGTATCATCTAATTGAAATACATTTGAGTATTTTTTGAGGTTTTCTCTCAGGACGGTTATAGAATTGATTGATGCATCAAACATAAAAAAAGGCACATCATATTTGCCGTATGCCCTAACGTCCTGGCCCCAACCGGCCCAGCCGCCGTGAGCCGAATCAACCTTTTTCTGGCCGATCAGATAGTCTGCTGCCTGCATTACCCGCTCAGGTGATAATTCCTGTGTATCAAATTTGACGATTTCAAGTTTTTTGCCCAGCAAACCTCCGGCATCATTGATTTCATTAACAGCCATTTCAACCCCACGTAATGAGCCAAGTCCGTCTGCTGCATAGGCACCTGTCAAAGAAACAGGTGCGCCTACCTTGATTGTTTCTGCCGCTTGAGAAAATCCGATAAGGCAGAATAAAAAAGTAATTCCCAAAAACCCTGTCAATATTTTTCTGATCATAATAACCTCCATTTTGATTAACATTTTCCCGGCCAGACAGCCGGAGCCAGATAAAAAACATTTTAAAAATCAAACAAAAAAGAACGTGTGGTGCGATATTGAACGAAAATTATGTGATGCCCTGAGTATAGCAAATTTAATGCCAGAAAGTATAATTATAATAGAACTATCAATAATTGTTATCATAACAGATATTTAAGTCGATAGAAACCTATATGGGGAAATATAAAGTGGATGTAGAATAGCGAAGAGTTACACTTATGTCACGTCACAAATGTGTCCCATGACACACTTATTTAACTGATTCGACAATTTTATAAAGGTTCATTTTGCGATACAGGGTATTGCGACTCATTCCCAGTGAACGTGCGGCTTTAGCCTTATTCCACCCCGTTTTACTCAAAACCTGAAGAATTCGTTCTTTTTCATTTGCGGGTGATTCCTTGGTAAGATCAGTATTACTCTTGTTTGTTTTTTTGAAAATTTCAGCCGGGAGATGTTCAATGGTAATACTATTGTCTCTGCTCAGCACAAATGCATGTTCCAAAGCATTTTCCAGCTCCCTGATATTCCCCGGCCATGAATAGAGCATAAAGGCGTCCATCACTGATAGAGGTAGCTGCTTGTAACCGGCAAAGGATTTGTTAATTTTTTTACTTAGTTTTTTACCAATATGATCTACCAGTAAGGGAATATCAATTTTTCTTTCCTTTAATGGAGGTAATTTGATCTCAACAACTTTAAGGCGATAATATAAATCTTTTCTAAATTCACCCTGGGCCACCATCTGCTTTAGATTACGATTAGTGGCGGCGATGATCCTCACATCCACCGGCAGAGTTTCAGCTGAGCCGACTCTTTCAATTTGTTTCTCCTGCAATACACGTAAAAGCTTTACCTGTATAAGCGGTGAGATCTCACCCACTTCATCCAGAAACAGCGTGCCGCCGTCTGCCATTTGAATACGACCGATTTTATCCTTTACAGCACCGGTAAAAGCGCCCTGAACATGTCCAAACAGTTCGCTTTCAAGTAAACTTTCTGTAAAAACGGAACAATTCGCTACGATAAAAGGCTTTTCCGACCTTACTCCTTTATAATGAAGGGCACTGGCGACCAACTCTTTTCCGGTTCCACTTTCGCCGGTTATCAGCACAGTGGTTTCAATATCGGCCAGATCCTGAATAAGCCTGTAAATGTCCTGCATTTTTTGGCTTTTCCCAATAAGCGTATGAAACTTGTGACGGACATTAAGTTCATCTTCAAGAAGGGCAATTCTGGTGATGTTTCTGGCAATGAGAATTGCACCAAAACGCTGTCCGTTTGTATCCGTCAGCAGGGAAGTATTGAAAATAAGTTTACGGCAACGTGGTTCATTGGCCGGCGTTTCAACATAATATTCCCTGATCGGTTTTACTTCTTTTATCGTTTTTTTCAGTATCTGAAGACATGGTTTATGGCAAATGAAAGTAATATCCTGAAGTTTTTTGCCGATCATCTTTTCAGATGAAAAATCGAAAACCCTGCCGGTTGCTTCATTGGCTTCAATAACACGTAACTCATTGTCGACCGTTATCACGGCATCGTTCATACTGCTGAAAATAGCATCGATATTCCTCCGGTATTTTGCATTTTCATCCACAACCGCTTTATGTTTCAGCGCAAGACGAACTGAATTCAAGAGTGTTTCCTTGTGAACGGGTTTCGGCAGATAATCAAATGCGCCAAGCCTTACAGCTTCTGCTGCCGTATCAATATCCGGTTCACCCGTCATCATAATCACCGGGCACCTCAACGACAGTCGTTTCACTTCTTTTAAAATATCTATACCGGTATAGCTTTCCAGAATAATATCAACAATGATCAAATCCGGCTCATCATTGGATATCTTTTTAATTGCAGACGGATAATTTTTGGCCGTTAAAACGTCATAGCCTTCATCAGACAAATGTGCATGAAAGGCAAACCGAATAACCTCTTCATCATCAACAATTAAAATCCGATACATGGAAAATCCCTTTAATACGATTGCTTCAGTCGATTATTGAATATCTTTAAAAAGCCGTTGTGCCGGCAAGGGGAAATCAAGAAGTACTTTTGTGTATTCTTCGTAAACACTTTCAAACATCATTCTTCCTTTGTGGTTCTCCATAATGCCCTTGCTAATACTCAACCCTAGACCGGTACCCTGGTTTCGGGATTTTGTAGAAAAAAAAGGATTGCAGATAAGGTCCCGTATTTCCTTTTTGATGCCGGTGCCCTGATCATAAAAGATCATTCTGAGAAAACGACCGGCGTTATCTTCATGAATAGCAGCACTAATGTCAAGTAATTTATTTTCACTTCTTTTGGAATATTTCTTGTTCAGTGCGTACCTGGCATTGCTCATAATGTTAATAAAAACCTGTTGAATTTCATGAGTCTGCACATTGATTATAGGAAGATCTGAAGGAATTTTAACAGAAATATGGATGCCGTCTTTCAGTAATTGGTGCTCCATCAGACCCATGGCATCCGACAGGATGTCTTCAATTTTACAGGGATGATGTTTTCCAAAGCGGTTTTTCGAAAAGGAAAGCAGATTCCGGACGATCTTTGAAACCCGGTCACCTTCCCTTATCAGCCGTCCGGCAAGTTCATTAATATCTGCCTTATCCTTAAACCTTGTCTGTATGATTTCCGCAATACTGATGATGCCGTTAATGGGGTTGTTGACCTCATGGGCCACACCGGCTGCAAGCTCTCCGACAGATGCCAGATGGGCCGCCCGCAGAACTTCAGCTTCATTTTTCTTTTCCTCTGTGATGTCATACCACAAAACAATAGCCTTCATCTTTCCGTCAACATCGGCAAAAGGAGAAAAGATCAAGTGATAATTTTTGCCGTCATCCAGGGCGACTTCAACCTGACGACGTTCCCGGGATCTGATAACGTCCTGAATGTGGCAATATTGACACGGATCATCTGATCTGTTGTATTTTTTATGGCAGAAGGGTGAAAGATCCTTGCCGTATACATTTTCCAGAAATGCATTTTGGTGTTCTATCCTGTAATCGCTATTTACAATATACATCCCTTCACCCATGGCATCGAGAACAGTTTCAAGCTTGGAACGCTCTGAGCGGAGCATCTTCTCTGTTTTGATGCGTTCCAAAATTTCGGACGAAAGATCATCCGCATAGCGTTGTGAGGCCTCTTTACTGCGGGCCAGTCCGACAAAATGATATAAAATAAAAATTCCTGCGATTCCAAATATCAGGGTAGACGATATAATGGACATAAACCTTATATGTCTGGTCTGATCCTGAATTTCCATTTCAACATGTTTTCTGATACCGTCAAGCTCACTGGAAAACAGGTAGTCGGATCTGGAAGTGTTTTTTCTCAGGTGTGCAATGACATTAATCAAAGCCTCATTATATTGGCTGACAGCCCAGTTTTGTCCGAAGTTGACCAGAACATTTCCGGAATCAACCTGATTTTCATCCAGTTGGAAATTTTTCTGATGGTAGCTTCTCAGTTGCAGACTTGCCAATTTCAGATTTTTCTGAATAACATTCCAATGAACCATTACTCTTGCTACAGAAATATTAAAATCAATATTTTTATTTATCAGATTACGTGTAAAGGAATCATCCATAAATGAATTGAACCGGTCGGTAAACAGCTTGTAAGACGTGAGCCATTGCCTTTGGGCTTTTCCCATTTCGTAAGTTATCAGCAGTTCTTTAGTAGACCCCTGGAATTGGCTCCAGGAGAAGGGAAGCTCTCCGGCCTTTGTCAGCGTTGCTTGAAAAGCCTGTAATTTAAGGCTTGAATATATCGACACGCCCAGCACACCACCGAATACACATAACAGGATGATTACCATGATGAATAGTGAACGAATTTTCATCTACGTTGCTCCTTATTGGAGAAAATTATACTTCAAGCAGTTACATTGCATAGTTGTTTCAATTCTAATTCAAAATTTATAATTATTAAATAAAAATATACAGAATCTATTATACCTGATTGTTTAGAATTAGTTAATACGGCTGAGTTGTACTGAAAGGATAGTTTTGGAATTGATCCGCAACAGCGTGGTATATAAGCCGAGCATCACAGGCACATTAATATGAATCCGTCTCAAAAAACGTTTGAGGGATGCCATCTGATCATGTGGTTCCCCCTGATCCATATTTTTGAGACAGGTTCATATTACTTTGCTGTAATTATTTTCCGGTAACCAATTTTATACCCAGCTCCTCGGCATCCTGAAGAAGTGCTTTATTGCTTACTATTTCACCGGGCTCTTCCGCACTGCCGTAAACCATCCCCACAATTTCAGAACCGACATAGTCGTATGCATCCTGAAATGTTCTGAGTGCATTTATACAGCCCGAGCTGAAAGCATCCTTATCGCCGTAAGTCATGGCAATGGCAACTTTTTTACCCGATAACGGGCTCACTTCCTGATTTTCATTAAAAAGGGCAAAGCATCGATCCATAAAAATTTTTATCTGGGCAGACATGTTAAACCAGTAAACCGGACTCGCGATAATCAGTGCGTCTGCCTCAAGAACTTTTGGATAAATATCCTGCATGTCATCGTCAACAGCACATCCCTTGCTATCATCTTTCTGGCAGGCATAACAACCCTGGCAAGGTTTAATATTTAAACCATTGAGATAAATTGATTCAACAGATGCTCCTTGTGATTCTGCACCAAGGGTAATATGGTTAGCCAGTAATGTGCTGTTTCCCTTTTTTCTAGGGCTGCCGAGCAATGAAAGGATTTTAAGGTTTTTTCCTGAAGCTGACATGGCGGGTCTCCCTTACATAAGATATTGTTTGACTTCTGACGCTTGTTCGAATATTTATATTTAAAAAGTTTTACCTCCAAAATCAATACATTTTATCAATAAGCCTATTATTTGGCCTTAAATTTTTTATCTTAAATGAAGCCTGTTATAAAAGAGTCTTAAATAATATGGAAAGGCAGTATGTCAGAAAAAGTCAGGGCTCATATTATTATTACGGGTAAGGTGCAGGGTGTGTTTTTCAGAATGGAAACGCAGCTTGAAGCAAAACGACTTGGTGTAACCGGCTGGGTAAGAAACAGGCGGGATGGTTCGGTTGAGGCCATTATCGAGGGTAATAAAGACGGTGTTACCGCTCTGGTTAAATGGTGCCATTCCGGCCCTCCGATGGCTACAGTCAGAGATGTTGATATTAATTGGGAAAATTATTCGGGAGCGTTTGATGAGTTTGATATAAATTTTTAGAGTCAGTCTTATATTAAAAAAAGGGGCGGCTTATAAAAGCCGCCTCTTTTTTTAATTATAGCTTCAGGCGTAATTAAACAGCGTCTTTAAGTTTCTTACCGGCTTTAAATTTTACAACGTTGGTTGCTTTAATTTTGATGGTTTCGCCAGTCTGAGGATTGCGGCCCTTGCGAGCTTTACGACGAGTTTTTGAGAATGTGCCAAATCCAACCAGGGTAACTTTCCCATCTTTTTTCTTAAGCGCTTTTGTGACATTTGTCATGAAAGAGCTAAGTGCCGTACCGGCTGCAGCTTTGGAGATACCGGCATCGGCTGCCATTTTTTCTACTAATTCTGCTTTTGTCATTGCTTTCCCCCTTTTAGATTGGTGAATAATGATGTGATTTATAAACCCCTTACAGGAGGTTTTTTTTCATGTCAACATAAAATACTATATTTAAACACTTTTTTGGCATTTTGGTCTCTTAAGTGCCACTTTTGCTGGATTTTCAGAGATAAAACCTCTAAAAGTAGTGACTGATATGAGTGGAGAATACATTATGCAGATGGAATTAATCTTCGTCTGTACGAAAAATAATGCCATCTGTACGAAAAAAGTAATATCAGTCAACGGCTGGTAAAAACCAATTTTTCTAAAACAGTGCTTCGACGAATTTTTCCGGCTCAAAAATAACCAGATCTTCAACCTGTTCACCAATGCCTATATACCTGAGGGGGATATTCATTTCATTGCAGATACCCAAGACAATGCCGCCTTTGGCAGTACCGTCAAGTTTTGTAAGGGCCATGCCTGTAATACCAAGCGCCTCATTAAACAGCTTGGCCTGGGACAGCGCATTCTGACCGGTTGTTGCATCAAGCACAAGCAGTATCTCGTGAGGCGCATCCGGTATTTTTTTGGTAATTGTACGTTTTATTTTTTTAATTTCTTCCATAAGATTGACTTTTGTATGAAGTCTTCCGGCTGTATCGATAAGTACATAATCAATATCCCGCGCCATAGATGCCTCGATACTGTCAAATACAACCGCAGCAGGGTCGGCATTCTCTCTGTGTTTTACAATTTCGGCGCCGGCGCGCTCTGCCCATATGGTAAGCTGTTCAGAGGCTGCCGCCCGGAATGTATCTGCTGCCGAGATCAGTACCTTGTTTCCTGATGCCGTCAGGCCGGCAGCAACTTTTCCGATAGTTGTTGTTTTTCCCACACCATTAACACCCACAACCAGGATAACATGGGGCTTGCGAAGTGCAATTCCCGGATTCTCCGGTAATGATTCAAAAAAAGTAAGCAGTTCTTCCTTCAGCGCTGCAGAAAGTTGTTCGGCATTATTGATTTTTGAAGATTTTTTAGCGATACGTGAAACAATATCAAGGGAAGTTTGAACACCGATATCGGATGTAATAAGGAGCTCTTCCAGGTCTTCCAGCAGCTCATTATCCAGTTTGTGCTTGCCGGTAAAAATGGTATCTATGCCGCCGGAAATCTTTTTACGGCTCTTGAAAAGCCGGTCCTTCATTCGTTTAAGAAAACCGCGGGATTTTATATGGCCTGTTTCAGGCGTGTCTTCATCAGTTTCGGGGTCTTTTTGTAAAGGTTCCTCAAATTCAGGTTCATCGGCGTCTGCTTCTTCAATTTCCGAAACGGTTTGTGATACGTCTTCAGATCCTATCTTTTTTTTAATTTCTTCAGGAGTGAAATTTTCATCCTGTTCTTTAGATTCACTAAATTCCGGATCTTCTTCAGCTGTCTTCTTTTTTCTTTTAAACCATCCAAATGCCATGAGTTGTATTCTTATGCGTCAGCACGTTCCAGGTTCACTGAAACTACTTTGGAAATGCCTTTTTTCTCCATTGTAATTCCAAACAGTGTGTCTGCAAACTCCATGCTGTTCTTGTTATGGGTTATCATTACAATCTGGGACTTTTCTCCAATCATCTTAAGCAGGTTATTAAAGCGGAATACATTTGCTTCATCAAGGGGAGCATCAATTTCATCAAGCAGGCAGAATGAAGCCGGTTTGAGTAAAAAGATGGAAAAAATAAAAGCAATTGCCGACAACGCTTTTTCTCCGCCGGAGAGCAGACTCATACGGGTCAGCTTCTTTCCTGGTGGATGAATCATGAACTCAACGCCGGTTTCCAGCGGATTGTCAGGATCCGTTAAAAGCAGCCGTGCAGATCCGCCTTCAAACAGTTTTGGAAAAACAGCCTGAATCTTTTCATTGACCTGTTCAAAAATATCCAGAAATTTATCCTCTGAAATTTTGTTGATTTTCTTTATGACCTTATCAAGGTCATTGATGGCCTTATGAAGATCATCACGCTGCTCACACAAAAAATCAAAACGGGATTTGTGCGCTTCATATTCATTGATGGCGCTCATATTGACTTCGCCGATCCGTTCAATTTTCTTCCTGAGATTTCCCAGCTCTTCTGTCAACTGGTCATCGGATCTTTCATTATCCGCCATCTTTTCAGTAATCATCAACTTCAGGTTGGAGAGGGTATCATTATATTTTTCAAAAAGATTATTTTCGATGGATTCACGCTTCATGCCCTGCTGGGTCTGTTCAATTTCAAGCAGTCTGATTTTTTCAAGTGTTTTTTCACGCTGGGTCTGAATATTTGAAATAACATCATCATTTTTTTTCAGCTCAGAATCAATTGCCTGATATGCAGACTCGTTTCGTTCAATTGCGCCATCCAGCTTTTTAAAATCCTCATACATGGCCGCCAGTTTTCTTTCAGTATCGGCATTTTTGTCTCTGCCGCCGGAAACCCTCGATTTTTTATGGGAGATGTCCTGCGTCATCTGCTCAAGCTGTCTGACGCCGTCATTGTAATATTCTTCGAGGCGATGCAGTGTGCTTCGGGTATTCTCCCAGCTTGCATTTAAATTGGTCTGTTTCAGTTTAAGCTCTACAATTTTCTGATCGTAATGCGCCATTTTTAAATTAGAGGACTCGACTTGCCCGGTGAGGTTTACAACATCTGTCTGTGCCTCTTTTACATCGTTTTCAATTTTCGCCAGCGTATTATTATACTTTGCTACTTCATCATCAATATCACTTTCCTCGTTCAGCAATTGTTCCTGCTCAAGTTGTGCGATTTCAAGATGACGCCGAGAATGTTTCAGACCTTCAGAGGCTTTAAAAAGTTCCTTTTCCGCTTCAGTTTCATCGCGTGAGGTGATGTTGCGGCGTTCAATCAGTTTTTGATGATCGATTTCAAGGTTTTTTACGACTGTTTCCAGATCATACTGTTTTTTCTGCTCAACACCTAATATGCCTGAAAGTTTTGCGATCTCTTTTTCAAGAGCCTTCAGTTCCTGTTTTTTTACCAGGATACCGGAAAGGTTATCTTTGCTGCCGCCAAGCATAATGCCCTGGTAGGTGATAACGTCACCGTTTTTAGTTACAACGGTCTGGCAAGCACCATTTTTGTTAAACAGGGCAATGGCTTCAGCCATGTTTTCAGTTACGGCAACATGGCCAAGAAGTGCTTTGGAGATATTTTCATAACCGGATTTTACAGCAACATGATTCAAAAGCAGTTTGTCGGCATCAGGACCATTATGTCCATCTCCTGAAACCGGTTTTATGGTACTGACCGGGATAAACCCGCTTCGGCCGGCACTGTTTGCCTGCAGGTAGTCAATAGACTCAATGCCAATTTCTGTATCCTTGATCAGCACATACTGAAGCGCTTCGCCCAGGGCAGCTTCCACAGCTGTTTCATAAGAAGGAGCCGGTTCAATTATATCGGCAACCAGTCCGCGGATGTTATCTTTTTCAGGTTGATCGGTCTCACTGTTTTCAGTATCGGTGGTATGTTTTTGCATGATGGCTTTTACACCACCTTTATACCACTCAAAATTGTCTTCCATCTTCTTGAGGGCACCGTACTTAGATTTGCGCTTGTTATATTCATGTTCAGTCGTTTGGACCAGTTTTATCTGATCACGAAGTAACCGGTTCTTTTCCTGAATTGAAGTCTGGATTTCAGTGATTTCTTCAGCCAGCGCTTCAAGTTCATTTTTTATGAGGCTGAGTTCATCTTTTACTTCCGCCTCTTTTTTTTCTGCAGCGGCTACCTGATTTTTGGCAAGGACTTCTTCTTCGTCAACCCTTTTCAGGCGTCGTTTAAGGTTTTCTTTATTGTTTGATGCGGTCTGAAAAATATTTTTATATTTGGCTTCTTCAGCCACCAGATCCATGAGGTTTTTCTTGCAGTTTTCCAGGGACCGGTTAAGTTTTGCAAGGTTGTCCCTGAAGTCTTGTGATTCAGCCTGTTCACGGATTATTCGGGATTTTATTTCAATGAGTTGTGATTCAAAGCCGGCACTCTGTTCTTTGAGCTGAAGGGATTCTTCACTGATACGTCTGCTTTTTTCATCAAGTTCAAGGTGAGCTGTTTCGAGTTCTGCAATCTCTTTTAAAAGTCGTTCGGTTTCTGTTTTGTAATGAGCCAGATCATTTTCAATGCGGTCAATGTTGCGCTGCATCTCGAACTTTCTGTTTTTTTGATTCGAAATTTCCTGATTTTTCTGCCAGCGATTCAGTTTGATCTCTTCAACGGCTGCATCAAGTCTTTTGATTTCAGAAGAGTGTTTGAGGTCGGAATCTTTAAGGTCTGTCAGCAACTGAGTTGTTTCATCAAACTTCTTTGAATGGATGTCATATTTATTGACAGACAGGTGAATATCCAGAATCCTGATGCGTTCCTGGAATTTCTTGTAATATTCTGCCCTCTTTGCCTGCCGTTTAAGGCCGTCCATCTGGCGTTTTACTTCAACAATAATATCTTTAAGGCGTGTAAGATTCCGGTTGGTGGCATTTACCTTTTGGAGAGCTTCTTTTTTCCGAACCTTGTATCGTGTAATTCCGGCAGCCTCTTCAATAAATATACGCCTCTCTTCAGGGCCGGCATCTGTGATGGCACCGATATTTCCCTGCTGAATAACCGAATAGGATTTGGCACCCATGCCGCTTCCCAGAAAAACATTATGGATATCTTTGAGACGACACGGTTGTTTGTTGAGAAAATAGGCGCTTTCACCGGATCGATACAGCCGGCGTGTCAGCATGATTTCGGTATAGTCTCTGAGTTCTTCAGGGGCGGAACCATTATCATTCAAAAGTGTCAGAGAGACTTCCGCCATGTTCAGGGGCGCATGACCATTGGTTCCGGCAAATATGATATCTTCCATGGATTTGCCGCGCAGCTGTTTCACGCTCTGTTCACCCATTACCCAACGAAGTGCATCGACAACATTACTCTTGCCGCATCCGTTCGGCCCGACAATGGCAGAAACCCCCTGCGGGAATTTTATACTGGCTTTTTCATGAAAAGACTTAAAGCCGGAAATCTCAAGTTTTCGAAGTTTCATGCGTTGGAAACCTCCTGCTCCGTATCATGGAAAAGTATCCCTGATATGATATTGGAATAAAAATTACAAGTATTTTCAAGAATATGAAAAACAAATTGAAACAATTAAATATTTTCAGATTTTCTATCAGAAATTTATCTTGATGTAAAGAAAAAAACACAATAGGCTGTGTGACTACAAATTATAGGCACAATATATGGTGTGCCATTTTATGCGATGCAATCCATTGGATTTACATAATAAAGTTGTTCAATCATATCATAAATGCTATGTATTCAGCGTATTATTACTGGTTATCTTTTGGAAGGTTGAACTGATATCGGTTGGAGATTCATTTTGAAGAAGATATTGAAAAAGTACTGGTTTATCACCGGTTTGGTCATTGTTTTCCTGTTAACAGTTGCAGACTCAACAGAAACCCTGTCTGGGGCAGGGAATTGGTTAAAAACTCACCGGGGACCGGATGCAGTTATCATACTAATATTTTTTATTTCAGGGTTGATGTTAGATGCCGTTCAGGTCAAAAACGGTCTGATGGATGTAAAAGGTATTCTGATTGCACTGATATTGATTTTTATAGCAGCTCCTGTCATCGCATCAATATTGGGTCTTGCACCATTGAGCAACGGTATTAAAGTCGGCCTTTTCCTGGTGTCGGTTATGCCTTCAACACTTAGCAGTGGTGTGGTAATGACGGGTGCGGCAGGCGGAAATATGGCTCATGCGCTGGTTATAACCATTATTTCAAGCATTCTGGCGGTATTTACAATTCCCTTTTCACTGGGGCTTTTGCTGAACTTTGTTGGCGGCTCTAAAGATGTTGTAATCGATAAAAGTGCCATCATGATGAAAATTGCTTTTTTTGTGTTATTGCCGCTCTGTGCAGGTCTGGGGTTTAATTATTTTCTGAAGCATCTTATCAGCCGCATCGGTTTTCAGCTTCAGATAGCAAACCAGTTTCTTATTCTATGCATGGTCTGGATGGGGCTTTCACAATCCCGGCAGGTAATTGTGGATAATACGGATATGATTGGTATTATCTTTATCCTTGTTTTTATTTTTCACGGCGCCATGATTATGACAGCCTTTTTCTTTACAAAACAGGCCGGTATTTTACCCGGTAAACGGGAAAGCGTTATCTTTATGGGCGGCCAGAAAACCCTGCCGCTTTCAGTCATTATTCAGGTTTCACTTTTTCCGCAGTTTGCACTGGCGCTTGTTGTATGTGTTATGCACCATATTATTCATCTGATGATGGATGGCTATCTTGTGGGGCGTTTGACCCGAAAGCACCATTAGCGTATATTTTTAATTTCAGGCCCTGAAAATTTATTTTATAAAATATGAACATCCCCTATTGAAACTTACACAGCAACAAGGAAAATTTTTCTCATGAAAGATGATAAAATTGATACCTGTATCGAACAAGTGGCCAGGGGAACGCTTGAAGTGTTGACATCCATTTCTGCCAAAGGTGAAAAATTAACATCTGACGATATAAAAAAAGGCCTTAGCTCTCACCGGGAAATCCGTGGTATTTTTAATTCCATTGAACAATCCTCAGGAAGCCGGGACAGATCATTTCAGCTTACTGTAAAAGATGAGGATGAATCTGCCGGCCGGCTTGATGTCTTGAAATCTCAAAAAGACCAACTGCTTCAGCAGGTTGGTGCGATGGAGGAGGAGGGTGCAAAAACGGTACGTTTCTATAATCGGTCACTCCACTATTTCATAGATATGATTCATGCCGAAGATAAAAAGACGGGTAACACGCTTGAGAAAATAAAGCGGCTTATTAAAAATGATGCCGGCATGCCCGAACTTGAAGATGCCATTGAAAAGCTTAAGAATCAAAAGCTGAAAGAGGGGCTTGTTAAAAGAGCTGTGTCGGGTCGCAAACAGAAGGGCTTTTTGCTGGCAAAACTTTTTAAAGGCGGTAACACGGTTGCAGACAGTGTTTCTGATGAGAAGAATCTGATGTACCTGAAAGATATCTGCCGGGAAATTATTGACAATGTTCGTTTGGATGTTGAAAAAAAGTTTTTAGATAAAATTACCGATATTGAAAAAGCGTTAGACAGAATAATAACATTTGATGATTATTTTTCAATAAGAGGTTCCATTTTATCACTTGTCCATGACTACCTTTCGGATGTCGGAGAGAAGCGTCGGGAAGCCGCGCAGTTTGTACAGGAAGTTACCCGCCGGCTTGTTGAGATCGAACAGTATATTCTTGAATCGATATCATATGCAGAAGTCACCCGGCAGGCCAGTAATGATTTTAATGTCTTGCTCGAAGTTCAGGTTGAAGAGATGGAGGGAAGTGTCAGTTTCAGCAAAACGTTTGAGGATTTGAAAAGTGCTGTTGTTTCAAGACTTTCAGCTATTAAATCAGCTGTCGAACGGAAAAAAAAGGAAGATGCTGAACGACAGAAGGATAGCAGTGAAAAGATAAATTACCTTCAAAATAGTTTTAACCGGATGAAAATCGATTTTGATGCAGCTAATGAGCGTGCAAAAAAACTTGAAGCCGAAGTGCTTACGGATCCGTTGACGGGCATAAACAACCGGAGGGCGTATGACAACCGTATTAAAGAGGAATTTATCAGGTACCAACGCTATGGTCATATTTTTTCATCCATGATCATGGATATTGATGATTTCAAAAAAATTAATGATACATATGGCCATTTTATTGGTGACAAATGTCTTCAGGAGGTGGTTAACAAAATAAAACCACTGGTAAGAGAGAGCGATTTTTTTGCGAGGTTTGGCGGTGAAGAGTTTGTTATTTTACTGCCGGAAGCCGATAGCGGTGCCGCAGGAATTGTCGCGGAAAAAGTCAGGCAGATTGTAGAAAAAACGGAGTTTATGTATAAAAATGAAATTATCAGGATTACAATCAGTATTGGTGTAACTCAGGTTAAACAGACCGATGCGCGCTATGAATCGATGTTTGATCGTATGGACAAAGCGGTTTATGATGCCAAGGAGACCGGCAGAAACAAGGTTGTTACGTTTTAGTATTGCCGGCAGGCTGTTTTAAGTCTTGAAATTGATCAAAATGGGTTTAATTCTTTTTGAAAACCTGATATTGTAATCATATTCCATGCTGTTAAATGGCAGCGCCGGTCTAACGGTTTTGCTGCTAACCTTTTTCATAAATGTTATTATTTATAATACTGCGGAGTGCTGTATGCCGGACAAGAAAGATATTGCCATTGAAGAGATTTTGAAAAAGCCTGAAGTACAAAAGGTAACCAGCAATGTTAATCGGGAAGTGATTGAAAGAAGGAAAAACATACCTGAAATGTGTGAGGTTTTTTCAAGCCCGCGCGTTAGACTGAAAGAAACAGATGAATTCAGCTTTGAGATTGACAGGGAGGCGCGAAGACAGCTGCCTTCTATTATTGATAACAAGGTAGAGATTGTTACTTCCGAAACGGCCGGAGATAAAGATTTTATTCGCCAATATGACAAGGCCCGAAGGATCGGTATTGTTTTTTCCGGCGGACCCGCACCGGGCGGGCATAATGTTATTGCGGGCCTCTATGATGCAGCCCGAAAAGCTAATCCTGACACAATAATTTACGGATTTCAGCTGGGTCCTGACGGGATCATCGAAAATAATACGATTGAACTGACCAACGAGCTTATTGATACGCATCGAAATATGGGCGGTTTTTACATGATCAAGACGGGTCGGACCAAAATTGATACCAAACAAAAAATGGCGCTAGCCCGGGTTACATGTAAAAAGCTGAAACTGGATGCACTTGTCATTGTTGGTGGGGATGATTCCAATACCAATGCCGCTTTTCTTGCACAGGAGATGTATAAGGACGGCATTCAGGTTATTGGCGTTCCAAAAACTATTGATGGCGATGTTCAGGTTCGGGATTCAAAAGGCAACGTGCTTTGTGCCATATCTTTTGGTTTTCATTCTGCGGCAAGATCTTTTGCTAATGAGATTAGCAATCTTTGCTCCGACTGCAGTTCTGATGTGAAATACTGGCATATCTGTAAGGTGATGGGCAGGGTAGCCAGCCATCTGGCGCTTGAAGTTGCACTCCAGACCCATGCCAATATGACACTGATTGGTGAAGACCTCTCCGATTATGTTGATAAGAGAAGAATTACGGAGGCCCAAAAAACAGGCACACTTGATTTCAGTGCATACGGTATGACATTGCGTCATCTTTCACGTATGATCTGTGATGGTATTGTAAGAAGGTCGGCTGTTGGTAAAAACTATGGTGTTATTGTCATTCCCGAAGGAGTGCTGGAGTTTATCAATGAGATTCAGGTTTTTATTGTTAAGCTCAACACAATTATTGCTGAATATAATAATACACATGACACATTTTTCCACTCCGATTATCCGCTACTCGAAGATAAAATCGAATATCTGCGCCGCCTTGGCAGGCATTCTGAAGAAAATGGCGGCAGCATTACCATATGGAACACAAGAGATGACGATCTTTTTAATGATCTTCCCGACTTTTTTAAGGAAGGGCTTCTCACGGAAAGAGACAGCCATGGGAATTTTCAGTTTTCACTTGTTGAAACAGATAAAGTTTTGATGGGACTGGTGACCGATTATCTCAACATTCTGATGGAGAAAGGTATCTATAAGCTGGGAATTGATGTTGAATATTATAAAAAAACACTGAAAAATGAAGGACTTGATCCGGATTATTACGGACCTGTACTTTTTAAGAATTATAATGAGTCCCAGTTTCTTTTATTTAAGGAATCAATCATTTCC
This sequence comes from Desulfobacterales bacterium, assembly GCA_021737275.1. Classification (GTDB taxonomy): domain Bacteria; phylum Desulfobacterota; class Desulfobacteria; order Desulfobacterales; family JAIPEE01; genus JAIPEE01. The sequence goes on along the minus strand of JAIPEE010000048.1, from coordinate 10,219 downwards.
ATAAAAACCCTTAAAAATTCCTTGGTTAAAACGGGTGCCCTTGGTGATGAGGCGAACATTCCACCGTCTATAGAAAAAATTTATAAAAAATCAGTTCCAAATTTTAGAACACAGACACATTTTTACGGTTATGACGGCCGCGGCAGTGACCCTACACGTTTTGACTGTACCTTTACCTATAATCTCGGTTTGACTGTATTTGCACTGATTGCAAATGGTACAACCGGACAGATGGCAGCTATCAAAAATCTTGAACAGGAATTTTCAAAATGGATGCCCATTGGTATCCCTATTGCTCCTATGATGCACCTTGAAGAGAGAAAAGGAAAGCTTGCCCTTGTTCTTGAAAAGAGTATTGTAGATATAAATTCTGTGGCTTTCAGGGTAGTGAAGGCAAACAGGGAAAAATGGCTTGCTGCTGAACCCGGATCGGATAATTTCAGGCGGCCCGGACCGATTCGGTTTACAGGCAAAAGTGAAGAGGACAGGCCGATTACACTTGTTCTTAATGCGATAAAAAATGACTGTCAGTCGCCGGTACCGTAATAAACTTGATGTGAAAAAAACTGCTAATGGTGTTTTTCTAACTGAAGTGCGAATTCTCCTCGATTTCTTTCAGCACAATATCTTTACCTCCCGGCACCTTATACAAGCTGTATCCTTTTACATGTCGTGATAAATAAAACTTTTTATATAATAATTAAGTTTTTAAATTAATATAAAGTTAATAAAAACAGTTATATATCAAATTTATTTCGACATCTGAAACATCAGATATTAGGAATTGACATTTTAATTCAAAAATTTTAGATTAAATTTTCATATAATTTTACCGGTGACAAAAATGTAAATTGATTGTTTCGCTAACTCCGGAAATTCTGTGTCCGTAATACTTTTCATGTCAGACATCAGGATTTATTTTGGCTGTGAATAACACTTAACCATAGGATAACAAAATGGAAAAAAAATGGGTATTCAGATTTGATGAAGTGGAACTGGCAGAAAAATATGCGGGTGGAGGATGGGACGCTGTTCGTGGTCTGCTGGGCGGTAAAGGGGCCAACCTTGCCCAGATGAACAGAATTGGCGTTTCAGTACCGCCCGGATTTACGGTTACAACAGAAGCCTGTAATGTTTACCTGGCAGCTGATGAAATCTTTCCTGAAGGAATGTGGGAACAAGAGATAGCCGCTTTGGAAGCGATTGAAGTACAAACCGGAAAAAAGTTTGGAGACAAGGATAATCCGCTTCTGGTTTCATGTCGTTCAGGCGCAAAGTTTTCTATGCCGGGCATGATGGATACTGTCCTAAATATCGGTTTGAATGATGAAACGGCGGAAGGCATGGCAAAGCTGACAGGAGATGAACGATTTGTATATGATTCCTATCGTCGGCTGGTTCAGATGTTTGGCAGTGTTGTAACCGAGATTCCGGATGAAACTTTTGAAGAGGTGATCCAGGCGGCGCGTGCTGAAAGGGGGGTGAAAAGTGATGCGGATCTGACAGCAGAAGATTGGAAGTCCATTACCAGCACATTTAAAGTCATTTTCAGGCAGCATGCCCATCAAAATTTCCCGGATGACCCCATGCAGCAGCTAAGGATGGCTACAGAGGCGGTTTTTAAAAGCTGGAACGGAAAACGGGCTGTTGATTATAGGAATGCAGCCGGTATCCCCCATGATCTTGGCACAGCCGTAAGTATTGTTACCATGGTTTTCGGTAACATGGGTGATGATAGTGCTACCGGTGTGGCCATGACAAGAAATGGATCCACCGGTGAAAAACATATTGAAGGCGACTATCTGATAAATGCACAGGGTGAAGATGTTGTGGCCGGTATTCGCATGACAAAGGAGATATCAGCGCTTAAGAATGAGCTTCCCGACGCATACACGGAACTGCAGGATATTATGCAGCGTCTTGAAAAATATTTTCGTGAAATGCAGGATGTAGAGTTTACCATTGAAAATGGAAAACTCTGGATGCTTCAGACCAGGGACGGTAAGCGAACAGCTCAGGCCGCTGTTCGTATTGCTGTTGATATGGTCGAAGAGGGCCTTATCTCAAAAGAAGAAGCTGTTTTACGTGTTACACCGACGCAGGTGGATTTCTTTCTCCATCCCCAGTTTGATCGTCAGGAAATGAAAAAAGCCAGACAGGAGGGGAATCTGTTTGCCACAGGCCTCAATGTGTCACCGGGTGCTGCATTTGGTGTGGTCGCTTTTGATGCAAATCTTGCTGAAAAATGGGCAAAGGATGGAAAGCCGGTAATTATGGTTCGTCCTGAAACCCGGCCTGATGATGTTCACGGTATGCTCGCAGCCAATGGTATCTTGACAAGTCGCGGTGGTCGAACAAGCCATGCCGCGCTTGTTGCCCGTCAATTTGGTAAACCGGCTGTTGTCGGTGTTTCTGCGCTGGATATCAACCTGGGCAAACGATTTATGAGTATTAATGAAACAGTTGTCAAAGAGGGCGAGTGGATATCTCTGGACGGCAATACCGGTAAAGTATTTCTTGGTGAATTGAAAACATTTATACCGGATATAAAAGATAAGTGGCTGATGAAATTACTCGCCTGGGCTGATGAAATTAGAAAACTCGGTGTCTGGACCAATGCAGATTATCCGGTTGACGCACAGCGTGCAAGGGATTACGGCGCAGAAGGAATAGGTCTCTGCCGGACAGAGCATATGTTTTTTGAAGCAGAAAGATTGCCGCATTTTCAGAAAATGATCATGACGGATCTGCCAAGCGAACGCAGGGAAGCACTGGATGAATTACTTCCTTTTCAGAGAGAAGACTTTGCCGGCCTCTTTACCGCCATGGATGGATTGCCGGTTATTATCCGCCTTATTGATCCGCCGCTCCACGAATTCCTCCCCAACCATGTAGATCTCTTGCGAGAGTTGAGTGATCTTAAAATTCGCATCAAGGAAGCGGGTACGCTTGCAGATATTAACGAACTTTTACAGAATATTCGTGAAAAAGAGAGGATCCTCCGCCGGGTAGAAATGCTGCGTGAAGAAAACCCCATGCTGGGTCTCCGTGGTGTAAGACTTGGACTTCATTTTCCGGATCTGACGGTTATGCAGGTTCGTGCAATTTTTGAAGCTGCATGCCAGGTGGCAAAAGAGGGCATCACTGTATATCCGGAGGTTATGATTCCATTGACCAGCCATGTTAATGAACTTAAGATTCAGCGAGACGTTCTTGAAAGAGAGGCAAAAATTGTTATGGCTGAGCAGAACATCCGGATCAATTACAAATTCGGCACCATGATTGAAATTCCCCGAGCTGCACTGACCGCCGACCAGATGGCAGAATATGTTGAATTTATATCTTTCGGAACCAACGATTTAACACAAACAACATTCGGTATTTCCAGAGATGACGCCGAGGCGGGATTTCTTCTTGATTATCTGCATAGGGGTATTTTGCCGGATAATCCGTTTGCTACCATCGATCGTGACGGTGTCGGCCGGCTAATGGATATTGCCGTAACAAAAGGACGCAAAGTAAATCCCAAACTGGAATGCGGCATCTGCGGTGAGCATGGCGGTGACCCGAAGTCTATCCGGCTTTGCCATGAACTGGGTTTGACTTATGTTTCATGTTCACCGTTCCGTGTTCCTATAGCAAGGTTGGCTGCAGCTCATGCAGCGCTGAAGGAAAAGAAGTGATATAAGATTTTTGATTCAAATAAAAAAAAGCGCTGTCATAGACAGCTAATTATCATAGACAGTTTAATTTATATATGTTAGGCAGTGATACTGTTTTGGCCAGGTGAACGAAACTAAAAAAATCAAACAGGAGAAAAAAGGGGAAACCTTGACTATGCGCTGATGCAAAAAACTTTGATGGATGGGCTTCGTCTTTATCACTAATCATATGAGACCACTCCTGCTGGTCAGGCTAAAAAAAACAAACCAAAGAAGCGGCCAGCCGTTTTCAGGAAAGAGTCAAAAAACAATCCGCAGGCGAGGTCGTGGACACTTCTGAAATAGGCGTAAAAGTTATCACTTCTACGCCTACCAACTGCGAATTCTCATTTTTTTGGTGTAGAATTTAAATTCAATCCAATGATTCCGATTGTAGGTGGTTTTTTCATTGCTGCGCTGGCTTCCTTTTTGGGTGTTGGCGGCGTTTTTTAGCCGCCTTTTATTTTTAATATAAAAGGAAAATATGTGGTTGGATTAAGTCCGATTTACCTGGTCATAAATCAGATATTGATAGTCATGTTTCTTTTCCTATCTTCTGCCTGGCTTTGTTTTTTGACTAGTTGCAGTTGGATTACCGGTAACAATAATTGGAGAATTGACCTTGGGAGGCGTTTATGTCCTGAATCGTAAATACGTTGTCTGCTCAGTCAAAGAAATGGCCCATAAGCACAATTTAGCAGTGCAGGCTCTGGTAAGAAAAGACAAATACAGCTGCAAAGATTCTACTTCTCTGGCCAATGACGCCTTTGGGCAATTTTTTTTCTCATATTGCCCTGTTTGCTTCTTCCTTGTGGCCGGTCCCGTTTGGGCTGAGTTGGCTGGACTTCCGTTTTGGTGCTGTGGATCTTATTCTGCCGACTATCGGAGCCGTAGGCACGGCCTTTTCCTTTATCCCTGCTTATATTTTGGCGCGTGTTCTTTTTTCCAAAATAAAAGTCAGACTACCCATATTCTTTCGTATCAAAACAATGACTGATGAGGTGGAATACGGTGAAGAGTTGTTCAGTTACACAGATGTTCCCCAGTTTGGCAAAGCTATACAGTCCAAGACTTAAACTATTGTCCATATTTATTATTTCATTAAGGAGACTTGTATTTGGAAGTCCACATCCGGACAAACAAGATCGTTGCGACCGAAATTATTGGTTTTCAGTTAAAAGGGTGAAATTGACAAAAAAACATGTGTGCGATATATTTGCTTTAATTGATTAAATAAACGCCGGTCGGGTGTTGAATTGACCGTGACCTTCAATCAGAAATAAGCTTCATTCAAGCTGAGCAATTCGAGGGAGAAATATACATGACACAGGGAACAGTGAATTTCAGTAAAGTCTTGTTTGAGTTCTCCAAAACGGTACAGGAATACCTCCCGCATGTCCTTGCGGCAGTGTTATTGCTGCTTTTTGGGTTATTAATCTCATGGATTCTAAGGATTGTCGCATTTCACTTAGTAAAACGAATCGGAAGATCGAGCCTGATCGAGCGAGAGTTGAAAGAATCCGGTCTATCTGAACTCGCACCTAAAACTCTTGCTACTGTCGTTTTCTGGGCGTCGTTGTTGTTGTTTGTTGCAGCAGCAGCTCAAACACTTGGTATCGTAGCTATCAAGGACGGGTTAAGCCGGTTGGCAGCCTTCCTTCCTAGCCTTCTGGCAGCCATCATCGTTCTTGCCGGAGGGATTCTACTAGGAAACCTTGCCAAAACTGCCATTCAGAAAACCGTTCAAACGTTATCTCCCGGTTACTCCCGCGTGCTGGGTCAAAGTGCGAGAGTCATGGTTTTAACAGTTTCCGGCATGATCGCCTTGAGTCAGATTGGCATTGACAGCACCGTGCTTATTCTGGCATTCGGCCTCGTTGTCGGCGGAACAATTGTAGGGATCGCCATTGCATTTGGTTTGGGCGCACGCACATCGGTCAGTAATCTTCTTGCGGCAAGGTCGATCATCAAATATTATAAATCAGGGCAATTGATTATAGTAGGGGACATTGAGGGGCGGATAATTGAAATTTCTTCCGGAGTGGTTTTCCTTGAGACAGAAACCGGCCGAGCTACAATTCCAGCCAAATTTTTCGACGAATCGTCAATTATGCTGGTAAACGAGAAGGAATAATGATGGAAAATCACTCCAAACTCAATGAAAAACTGGCCCGGCGGCACCTGTTGGAAAACCCGATAGAAGCGGCACGCAATTTGGAACAACAATCTGCTGAAAACATTATTGCCGCCCTTCTGATTGTTTCCTCCCATGTCGCAGCTCAGGTTCTTACACATATGAATCGCACTATTGCATCGGATGTTCTTGCTCATTGGCCGGAAGATTCTGTCGCAACAATCCTGGAGGATCTTTCTGCAGGAGTTGCTGCTCGCCTGCTGCGCCTGCTTTGCAAAGCCGATCGAGACCGCCTTCTGAAAAATTGTGAAAAGAATATCGCCAAGTCGATACGCCTCCTCATGAAATATCCGGAAGATTCTGCCGGTGCGTTGATGGATCCGAATGTCCTTACGGCTTCGGAAGACACAACGGCCAGAGATGCTCTTAATCTCGTAAAGCGAACTCACAGCAGCGTTAACGACTACTTTTATGTTGTTGATCAAAAAGAAACGCTTGTGGGTGTGCTGAGTATTCGTGCTTTGTTGAACGCTTCAGATACTGACAAACTCGGTGGCTTCATGAAGCGGACCTCTATCGAAACGATCATAGCCCAGAGCAACCGCACAACCATCAACGAAAACCAGGGCTGGTCCAACTACCATGCCCTGCCTGTAGTTGATCGCAATGATACGGTACTGGGCGTCATCAGTTACAACATCTTGCGTGAAAACAATGAAGACATGTTGAAGCGAGATGATACGCCACTGATTCTTGGGATTGCAGAAATGTACTGGACAATGCTATCGCATCTAACAGAGGCCTTTTTGAAACCTGTAACGGTGAAAACCGCTTCCGGAAAGGACGTGGAATAATGAACGATCCGATGCTCTCAACAATTCAGAATTTGGCTTTTCAATTTGTTGATATTTCCCCTGTAGCAGTGGCCGAAGAATTGGAAAAGTCAACGGATGACGACGTTGTCGCTTTTCTTGGCCGGCTGTCAGTTTTTCAGGCTGCTGATGTTCTGGAGAAAATGACGCCTGTCGGCGCTCAGAATATACTTGAACTGCTGCCACCCGATCAAGCGGGACCGATATTGCAGGAAATGGATATCTCGCGAGCGGCATCATTAATCTCCAGGCTGGATAGTAATATCCGGCGCGCTTGTCTTGCGAACATGATAAAACAAAAGGCGAAGGAAATTAATGAGCTGGCTTCGTATCCGGAAGATACGGCCGGGCTTCTGATGGATCCTCAAGTAATGGCTTTTCATTCGCAGACAAGTGTGCAGGATGTGCTCAGTCAACTTCGCCGCCTGCCCCAAAAGAAAGCGCGCGAGATATTCCTTGTGGATGAAAACAGTGTACTTGTCGGCTCGGTATCCTTACAGGAACTGGTTGTTGCCGAATCCGACCAAACGGTAGGAAGCCTGAGCAGTCACTTTCCGAAGACTGTTTTGGGCGTTGCCAGCCGAAACGAAGTTGTGGATGCGCTGGAACATGGAGAGATGACTTCTGTCGTGGTTGTGGATGTGGATAACCATCTTCTGGGTGTTATTCGGCGTGATACCCTGATTAAAGCCGTCCAGGAAGATGCTTCTCTGGATGTCCAAACCATGGTGGGTGCCAGCAAGGACGAGCGAGCTCTTTCTTCTTCTCTGTTTGCTGTCAAAAAGCGTCTGCCCTGGCTTATCATCAACCTGGGTACTGCTTTTCTTGCGGCTTCTGTCGTAGGTATTTTTGAGTCCACCATTGCTCAATTTACAGCCCTGGCTATTTTACTCCCTGTCGTTGCAGGGCAATCGGGTAATACCGGGGCTCAGTCTTTGGCCGTTACAATGCGTGGTCTGGCTCTACGTGAAGTACGCATTAGCCATGCACTGAAAGTCTGTTTCAAAGAAATGCGGGCGGCCTTCATCAATGGTATCGCCGTTGCTTCTGTTACAGCAACGGCTGTATATTTGTGGAATGGCTCATTGGGATTAACGCTGGTCATTGGTATTTCAATGATAATCTCTATGGTGGCGGCGGGTCTGGCGGGTGCGGGAATTCCGATGCTGCTGACTTTAGTCCGACAGGATCCTGCGCAATCCTCTTCGATCATTCTCACTACGGTAACGGATGTGGTTGGATTTTTCAGTTTTCTCGGTATCGCGACGGCCTTGTCATCGATGATATAGCTGTAGGCAATAAAACAAATGAAAAATATCTTGTACAAATAAAATTTGAAAAAATGTATACTAAAAACACTTATATTTAATTCACCGAAATATTTAGTCAGGTAAATAAAATGAATAAACAAATTAATGACAGGCAACCATAACATATACACTAAATTACATTTCGGAAAGAGAATTACCTTTTTCCATTTGCATAAAATAAAAAGGGGTCAACCGGAATTTTTTAGTACTCAACCAAATTCAATTAAATTGGATTCATGAAATAAAGGAAACTATAATTGAATTATATCCAAAAGGTCTATCTATCGCATTAATAAAATAGATTATAATTTTGCAATATTTTTAAACACATTTAACATCAAACACTCCTATTAATTAATAACCCAGACAATACGCTAAATTGACATTAAAGGATAATTATGAATGAAACTATTTCTACTTGGGATAAACTCAGTGAATTACTTATTGAAGGTAATAGTTCTGAATTAAATATTTTTATTGACTCTCTTAGCCCGTCAGAAACTGCCCGTGCTATTTCAAGGTTACCCGAAGAAGAACAGGCTCGCTTGCTTAGCATATTAAGTCCAGAAGATGCAGCGGATATGATTGAAAATATTCCGGATGCACAGGCAGCTGATTTAGTTGAAGATATGCCCTCTGATAAGGCCGCTGCCATATTGGAAGAGTTGCATAGTGATCATCTTGTGGATGTGCTTGGTGAAATGGATCAAGATTCAAGCAGCGCAATTCTATCTAAAATGGATAAAGAAGATGCGGAAGAGGCAAGAAAATTTCTTGAATATCCATCCGATTGCGCTGGTGGTCTAATGATTTCCGAATATCTGAAATATAAAGTAGATCAGACAATTCAAGATGTATTGAATGATATGCAGCTAAATAGAAATGAATATATGGATTATCATGTATTGTATTTCTATGTAGTCGATTTTGATGATAAATTAGTTGGTGTTCTTAGAATGCATGATTTATTATTCCCTTCCCCCGATACCATGTTAACCAAAATAATGATTAAATCTCCGCATTCGGTTAGAGATGACAGTACATTAAAAGAACTAGAGGATTTTTTTGATGAACATCATTTATTTGGAGTTCCTGTTGTAGACTCTCAAAAAAGGCTTGTTGGAGTTGTATTACCCAATGCAATCGAGGAAGAAGTAAATAAAAAGAAAACAAAAACATTCCTAAGGTTAAGTGGAATTATTGGTGGTGAAGAATTTAGAACAATGCCATTATTATCACGTTCCGGTAGGCGATTATCTTGGTTGAGTTTAAATATTTTATTAAATATTATTGCAGCAAGTGTAATTGCCATATATCAAGATACACTTTCTGCGGCTATAACACTTGCAGTATTTCTGCCGATGGTGAGTGATATGAGTGGCTGCTCCGGAAATCAAGCTGTCGCTGTTTCAATGAGAGAACTCTCTTTAGGTTTAGTTAAACCTGGAGAATTATTTTGGGTTTTACTGAAAGAGGCAAAGGTTGGAATTATTAATGGTTTTGTCCTTGGTATTCTTTTAGGTGGTGTCGCATTCCTCTGGAAAGATAATTTCTGGTTAGGATTGGTTGTTGGTGGTGCTTTAGCTGCAAATACTTTGGTGTCGGTTGCTCTTGGCGGAATGCTTCCGCTGATCTTAAAGAAATTAAAACTTGATCCTGCGCTCGTCTCAAGCCCGTTATTAACTACTGTAACTGATATGTGCGGTTTCTTTTTTGTTTTAAGCTTCGCATCGGCTGTTTTACCACAAATAGAAAATATATAGAGGTGTATTCTATTTAGTTCCATAAATTGTTGCTTTATTCGGATCATCGCTTTTATCGAAAACCGGATTTTATTAAAAAAATTCTGAAACATATGAGGATTTGGGACATAAAATGAAAACCGCATCTATTAGCAAATGCCCCACCTATATGTTTTTCCCTTATAAAATGAACTGTCAGCCCGGATGCAGATGACTATGTCGTTGGCCATGAATATTTTGAAGAAGCATATTTTTAAAAGTCTGCACCCGGACAAACAGGTGAGTTGTGCCCAGAACTCCTGATTTTCAGTTAAAAAGGTCTTGGAGTTCACCCAAAAACAAACAGTAATTCTGTTTAAACCCTTATTGTTTAGTGGATTGAGTGTTTTGCCAAGTGAAAACCTAAAAAATGGGGGAACTTTTTACCATACAAAAAAGGCCTCCTTGTGGTAAGAGTTAT
>JAIPEE010000047.1 GCA_021737275.1 Desulfobacterales bacterium | reverse complement strand
ATATTGAGGGCAGCTTATCTACCGTGCTGGATATGGCCGACAAATCATAGAGTTGGGGTGTAGCTTGATAAAGTATAGCAGATAACAAAAGCTAACATCTTGAATTCATTGAATCCAACCAAGCTGTGTGATCATAGTTTTTTTGGCATTCTCTGTTAGGACATAAAGCCTGCCTTTTTTTGAATCTGGGTTCAAACATTTTAAAAGATTATTTTCTAAGAAAATTTTCATTTTTAGTTTTTTAATATTAAGTTTTTCTTGAACATGCTTTGGAGTGCATGGGTAAATAAACGAAGTAAGGATATTGTAAAATTTAGGTTGATGCATCCAATCTAAACCCTCTTTTTTCATCAAAAGACAGTAACAACTTTTTTTAATTATTTTGTACTATAATTAGAGCTGATAACAAATCATATTTTTTAGAATCTTTTTTCATATAAAAAATACTTGACAAATTTTTTCAACCATACTATTAGATTAAGAAAGGTTCGCATTTCATCAGATAAGTGAACCTTTTATTTTTTTGTCTTTCCCGCATTTATTCTCGATAAATCCTATCTAAAACTCAATCATTTGCCTGCTTGATCGTTCCTATTTTTAGATTGCCCTTCCATTCCGTAAAAGCCCCTCTTTCCTAAAAGCTCCAGTACTTTTCGTTGCACCACGTCTCATACGACCATAATTTATTTAAAATACAATAGATTAAGTCTTTAATGCTCGACCTAACTTGGTTCATCAAACTGATGAAAAGTGAACTAAAACGCCCACAGGATAAAGCACCTGTGAAAAACTGGATTATAGATGAAAGCAAATGTCTTAACCAAAAGGAAGTTGATAAACTTAGAGAAGTTTCAATCAAATTTAAAGTTCATGGTTTAAAGGCAAGAAAGTTCAGCTTTATTCGAAATTGGTTCATGATTGAATTAGGTCTTAATACAGGGCTGCGAGTTGAAGAAATGGCGTCTGTAAAACATTCAGATTTGTTTATAAACGAAGCAAAGTCATCAATTGTGGTTATAGGCAAGGGAAATAAGAGAAGAGTAATTTGGATAAACGCCGATTTCAAAAAAACAATTAATAAATATATTAACTTAAAAAGGCTTTTTAATTATACAGTCTCTGATAATTCTCACTTACTTATTAATCTTAAGGGAAACAAAATATCAAAAAGAGCGCTACAGAAATTTTTTAAAGAAATGGTACAAAAAGCTGATCTGCCAAGTCACTATCATATTCATTGTTTGAGACATACCTATACAACATTTCTTTTAAAAGCCAGTTCTAACAATTACAGATTCGTTCAGAAACAATTAGGTCATGCATCTATAAGAACTACACAAGTCTATGCTAGTGTAATAGAATCTGAAAGAAAAGATGCAGTTGAAAAGCTGTATAAATAAATTTTCTTAAATAATTCGTAACCAACACCGTCTAAAATGAAAGGAGAAAATTATGCTCAGGAAAATTGTAACAATTGTCTTAGTATTGTTTTTTCTTCATGCAGGAATTTCCTCTGCTTTTGCTGCTACTACAATTGAAGCATCAGAACCTGAAGATGATGATGATAATCAAGCAGAGATTGCAGTTGCCTGTATTGGTCTTGTTGCTTTGGTCGGAGCCTTATTTATGCTTTCTAAGATGGGAGACGATTTCGCGGAAAGATATTTTAACACAGTAATCAGTGATAAAAACGACGAGGGTTTCTCAATTGATTTTGGCCTTGACCAGAAAGACACCTTTAATTTTCAAGAATTTAATAATTTTCAGAATGAATCAGCTAAGCCAAGATTTGGCATCAAATATTCTTGGTAGCTGAATCAATCCATCTGCTATAGAACTTTTTATTGTTTGCAAAGACGCTCTTTGAAAGAGCGTCTTTTTTTGATTTTCATCACAGGAGCCTTCCAAAAAAGTCATCAATTCTTGAACACATTTTATATATTTTTTAAATATCCTATACTATATGAAAAATAAAAAAAACATCTCTTTAAACAACAATGCTCTCTCTAAGCACCTTTTAAGCAATGCCCTTGAGAATCTTATACTAAAAAACAATACCAAAAATAGCAAGGGACTTTTACATAAACTTCTTCATGATAAAACAAAAAATCTCAAATCAACTGTAAAAGCTTTATTGGATGAAATATCTTTAAGAGAAAAGTTGCATATTGACTTACTTTACAAAATAGATGAAAATATTTTCGATCAAAAAACTTCTTTAACAAATCTCAAAAACTTAAGAGCCCCGAATTATTTTCTCGACAAATTTCTTGAGACAAGGAAAATGACAACTAAAATTGAGGGCAACATTATTGAGCTTCAAAAAGAAAAAAGAAAAGAATCTCTTGATTGTTGGAGAGATATGATGTTTTTGAAAAAATATCTAATGTCTGCTTTAAAGGAATATTGGGATTTTGTAAAGAGAAGTGAGTTTCTTGACAATGAATTTTAGAAAACATAAACTATTTATACCCTACTTTCTTTTTTTAGCAATGAAAAAACTTACTATTTTGAGAAGAACAAACTGGGAGAAAAAGTTTTATATAGCATTAAGGGCTGATACAAACATTATGAATGTTATAAAAGAGATGGCAAAAGAGATGGGTGATGATGATTATTTTATAGATAACCAAGCAAACCCAAACTCACTACTAAATTATGAAAAATGGAAAGATAATTGGATTCCTTTAGTCACAAACAATTTGGGTGTTGATATTGTTTGCGGAGATAAAATAGTTCACCTTATTTTTTATAGATTTCCAAGTTTTAAACACGTTAATAATATATTAGACAAATATTGCTCTTGGGAACAGTCAGACTTCTAATCTGCGAAATTTGCTATATATAAAAGAGGTTTAAAACTACCTCAATATGATATCATTCCATTCCGAAAGTATCTCAAGTGATGGTGTTAATCGATTTCTTTTTGATTTTTCGACCTTTCTCCATAAGGCGCTGATATCTTTTGATGATGAATTTACTACATCACTAAGCTTTGCCACGCTATCGTATCGGCAATTGTATTGCTTTGCAAAGCACCAGTAACTAATTAAATACGAAACTGCAGACCAAAACATTCTATTAATTCTATAATCTTTTATGACCTTTTTAATTCCGATTTTATAGGCTTCAGTATAGCTTTGGAAAGAACGACTTATAAGATACCTAATTACCTCTTGCGTAGGTTGATATGAATTCAACATTGAAACTAATTTATCCCGTAATTCAGCATTACCGCATACTATCTTTCCAGTCAATAATGGTTCGGTAACTATAGGATCCATCATACGAAGATATCTTAAAAGCACATCACGGCTTATTGCAACGAAATCAATGCCTCCTATCAATAGTCTCTCGGTAGTCTCTACTCCATCATAAAGTGAAAAAAAATCTAAATCTCTATCTTTCTGCCCAGATCCATAATGAATCATGAGCAACATCTTCCCATGTGATCCTTTTACCAAAAACTCAATAAAGTCAGTGCTCCACTTTTTCATTTTCAAGTATCAATTGCTTAAAGAAAAAGCCACCATAGTAGGAGAGGACTTTGCTATGGTGGCAAAATTGAATGATTTATTGTTAGGAAGTAGTTTTAATCCTTTTCCCTGTCCATGCGTTCGGATTTCCTGCAAGACCATCATTTTTAAAAATCTCTCGTACTGCAGCTCTCTCATCATCGTGGATCAAATCGTGGACAGTTTTAGGTATTAATTCCGTCCCACCCTTAAGGCGCCCAGGATGATGTTTTTCCATTGGCATTCCATCAGGACCAATAGGATTTCTTGCCATTTTGGACCTCCTTTCCATCACAAATCTGTTTTATGGGTAATTTTGATGCCAGGACAATTTAGCTTTATCACCTCCTTTATAGAATCATTCTATTTTTACCGTAGGCATTCTAATTGTCTTCAATTCCATTCTTCCCATATTTGGGGCAGGACCGAGAATACGACGCTCATTAAACGCTTTCATGTGGTTTAACATACTCGTCTCAGAACTGAAATTGCTGAGTCTTGGCATAGACAGTTTAATAAGTCTATTTTCAATACTCCATCCATCCCTATTATTATCCTTTTGCATAACTGCCTCCTTTCTTAAGATAACAATCTCATCAAATATCTTTAGCTTTTATTATAGCATATAGCTGAATCCCTTGTCAAATATAGCACTAACGCTGATACTATTAAGCCATCAGTCAATCAATTATAATGGTTGTAACCGAGTCCAATTCTTATACACTCTTTAAAACTTCTCCCTATTTACTCCTGCAATGAATCAGGATAGAGAGATCGAGGAACTCTGCAAAAAGCTTAAGCCTGTTATCGGGATCGAGGCTGATAAATTGTGGTATGCATATTTAGCAGAAGACTATAAAGGCAGGAGAGAGCTTTCCTTAGACATTGAAATCCTTTCAGAGAAGCTTCTTAAAAAGGATGCTCTCACAAAACAGGAAATATTGCTTGAGCCTCCATCAGTTCTAAACTCATCAGGTACTTTTTTTATCGGTGACTTAATTTACAACAAAAAAATATACCATCCCCTCTATCTACAACATGAAGATTTCATAAAGCAGATTGGAATCTTTGCAATAACAGGTGAGGGCAAGACCAATCTCGCATATCTTCTGGCTCTGCAGCTCCTTAAATCCAAAATTCCCTTCTTTGTTATTGACTGGAAGAGAAGCTGGCGGGCTCTTTTAACCTTAAAAGACCAGATTCCTGAATTAAAAGACCTCCAGATTTTCACAGTCGGCAGAAACACACTCCCCTTCACCTGGAACCCTTTCAGGCCGCCTCCAGGCTCTAACAGCGACCTCTGGTTCAGCACTATAGCAGATGCTCTTGAAAGATCCCACCTCTCAGGACCAGGCGTAGCATATCATATCAATACAATATACCAACACCTTGCAAGGTCGTTCTCAGAGGATTTCTGGCCGAATTTTTTTGATGGCTTGAAAAAGCTCCAGGCCACAAAAGCCTTTGAACGAGAACTTAGATGGAAACAGACTGCCCGCAGAATCTTTCAGAGCCTTACAACTGGACCTGCAAGCAAAGTATTCAATGCACGGAGTCCTATCAAGCTTGAAAATATTTTAAACAAGTCAGTTGTCCTTGAATTGGACTTTGAAATGCCAAAGCCTCTTCGGGTATTTTTCACAGAGGTAATTCTAAGGTGGATTCATCTATACAGGCTCAGCCAGGGTGAAACAAAAACCCTGAGACATGTATTGTTTCTAGAAGAAGCTCATAACCTTTT
Source organism: Desulfobacterales bacterium (assembly GCA_021737275.1). Taxonomy (GTDB): domain Bacteria; phylum Desulfobacterota; class Desulfobacteria; order Desulfobacterales; family JAIPEE01; genus JAIPEE01. Next base: position 22,009 of record JAIPEE010000047.1, on the reverse strand, counting down.
TGTAGAATCTGGATTCTACAGAAACATTTCTCTAAACAGCATTGAAAATGTTTATCGCGAAATTCGTGCTTTTGGGCAGGGCATTATAAGCATCACTCAGCATCCTTCCCTATTGCCTGTGTATTTACTTGGTAACTGCCACACTCAGATTTACCTTGGGTTGCAGCACTCAGATGATATCAGAACTGCTGCTCGTTCTCTCTTTCTCAATCCAGGTGAGGAAACCTATCTCAATCTTTTAAAGGTAGGTGAATGTATAATCAAAATCAAAAACCGGATAGACCCCTGTCATGTGAAAATCCCCCTCATACCTGTAAAAAGTGAAATAGTTACAGACTCTTGGCTAAAAGTAAATACCCGTGGCTTTTTCCCTGGGCTTCACGACGCCAAACCCCAGCCAAACTCGGGGAATTTACCAGAGGTTAAATATAATGCAGGTAAAACAGGTAAAAACCCTTCTGTCCTCTTTCGGTCGCCTCAGCCTCAATATCAGCTCTTGGTGGACATTCACATAAACCCATTCTCAGGAGTCACAGAGCGCTATAAGCGCCTTATTAAGTTCAATCCCAAATATGGCAACCAGCATAAAAACGACCTGGTCTCTTACGGCTTCGTTAAGCAAAGAAAAATCATAACCAAAACAGGCTGGCTCACACTCTTTGATATAACACCTAAAGGTTACGCACTTTTAAGGGATCTTGGCCACGATGTTAAAAACACCAGCGAAGGCATCGAACATAAATTCTGGAAACACAAAATCTCAGAGCATTACAAAACCCAAGGTTTCGCAGTTCAGGTCGAGCAAACTATAAATGGCCGCCCCGATATTATTGCTCAAAAAAGCAAGAAACGCATTGCAATTGAGATTGAGACAGGAAAATCCGACGCTCTCAGAAACATTCAACGAAATCTCAACGCCGGCATCTTCGATGAGGTCATATGCATGGCAACAAGCCGAACCACAGAGGAAAAAATACGGCAGGAACTAGAAACAAAGAATATTACAGATGCGAGGGTTATTTTAACAAATATTAGGTGTGATGATATCTAATTTAATTTTGGATAAAATTTATTGTTTGTTTATTCTATAACAAAAACCAATCATAAATTTTTTGTCGTCTATACCTATCAATTCTATCTACGATTTTCATTATTTCAGCATGAAGTAAATCTGAGTTTAATTTCATTTGCAAATAAGGTAACATATAATCATTTTTATCTTCAAAAGTTACAGCTTTGATTTTTTCTCTTCTTTTTTGATCAGACATAAAATCTAGAAAGCGAGCATAATATTTTAGCAAAGCAGCAAAGTAGTGTTTTTTATTATTGTCGATAGTTGTCATCAACCTTAGTATAGGTTTATATTTGAAAGCTTTTATAATTTCTTTTTCATAATCACCTTCAGTTCCTTTGGGATTGTTTCTGGCAATTGTTGTAAGTGATAACATACAGGAAAAATACCATAATTTCCTGCTATGACGTAACTTTAGGTTTCTTGGTGCCCAGCTCTTTTCTTCCACATCTACCTTGCATTTATAATCTATGCAAAGTGTTCTATAATAACGTGCGATATCATTGCATAAAGATAATACATGTCTTCCCCTGGTTCTTTCTGATCCAGCATAAGTACCTAGAATGTTGCTTTTTATTTGATCAAGTTCGAACTCTCCTCCGATTTGTACACCTTCTGTTAAGATAAGGATTCTCCTGGTTAAATCTGAATTATTGTCCTTATCGCCGCCTATTGTTTCTGGATCAGACAATGAAGAGATATTGATTGCTTTTGTTAAGTTCGATCCTTTTGATACTTTAAGTTCAATTTCATTTGACAAATTTCTTCTTAATTCTTTGTCTATTTTCTTGTAGGCTGTCAAATATTCTGGATTTTTTAATACAGGAATAATGTCTAAATCTGAAGCATAAAGCGCCTCACCTCTTCCTATTGAGCCAACAGCAACAACACAAATTTCATCTAACGGAATTTTAAATGAGGTAAGTTGCCTATTAATTATTTCTCTTGATTTTCCAGTTAGTTCTTCGCTGTGTTTATTAGCTTCCAATAAAATATCAAATGTTTTTTTATCTAAATATTTTTTAATATCATCAATCTGCATATTTATAGACCCATAGAAACATTCATTATTTCATTTGTTTTTCAACAATTCTATCTTTTCTCAAAAAATATGATATGTTCGAGATATCAACTGCACCTATTTTTTTTGTTCTTGGTGGATGAACATAATACTTTAAAGGTGATTTATATTTAAAAATACTATTTGAATGCTTAACCCATTTTTTATTAATATTTTCTATAATTTCATCTTCAGGTATAATTAAGGACTCCTCTAAACTTACATTTGGGTATGCTTTTTCTATTGCTAAAGAGCAGTTAGACTCCCAGACAGTAACATTTTTTTTATTAATATGTTGTTTATAAATGTCAGATTTTCTTCTCCAAAAAGAAATAATCTGATTAGAAAATTTCTTACTTATTTCTATTTTAAAAAGCCCTGGTTCGAACGATTTAATTATATCGAGGGGATTTGGAACATTAACATTAAACACCTTTCCAGATATATAAATTCCCGCCAAGGTGTCAGGTGTTATAGGTGAATGGATGATATTGCTTAATTTACGTAAATCATAATCTAATTTATCTGCTCTATTATGAAATATGTCAAGCAATTTATTTGGGTCTATTCCTGATTCTTTTAGAGGTTCGTAGACAGAAAATTTCTCTGATAAATCAGGCTTACCCAAAATCATCATTTCTCTTAGTTTAGATGTATTAGTTGAAGTAATTTTTGCAAATGCTGCTTCACCAGTATGAGACAACGGCCATGTTGCTATATCATGGAGCAAAGCCCAAGCAACTGCATACTTCTTTGCCTCTTTTGAAAACATTAGCCGATCGCACAACTGATATGCGATAACTGCAACATCAATACTGTGCTCAAGTCTAGAGCCGTCACATGCATGAATGTTACGCAGACCTGCTTCAGTATGGTGGGGGTTTTGTATTATTTTATTTAAATATTTTGGAGAAAGAGCGCCTAAAAAACTTATATCTTTAAGACGATGAAAAGAATAAGATTCTATTATTGGTTCAGCATAATTTGCCACTTCAGAAAGAAAGGCTTTTTCACCCTGGTGCTTTGAAAAAATATTACTTGATATTTTACTTAAACTTGTTTTATACATCTCGATTTATTTTTATAGATGAATATCAAATTTTTAAACTTTTTCTTTAATAACAACAACTTCCTTATCGCACCTTACCGAGCATTAATGTCCTTTCCTTCCCTTTAGTATGATCGAAGAATAGGACGAACTATCCCCTTGTGTCAAGGAAAATCGATTTATGTTTATTATCAATAGGTTAAATACCTTCTCCTTCTGTGGCAGCTATAAACTATATGCCTTTCTTTAGAACCAGAATCAATCTTCCCCCTCCACCCTACAGTCCTGAATTATCCATCTCATACAACTTTCCACAATCCAAACACAGAGCCTTAATATCTTTACGGCCAGAACGAATTGGTCTTGCAGGATTGCAATTGCAAATATATTTAATAAGCTTGGATTTGCCTTTTTTCTTCTTAGGAGGCACAAGGAAAAATCCTGTTGGAAAACCTTTTACATATTCAGATTTATATGGATTAGAAACTCCGTGTTGCCTTAGAAGATGTATAAAAGGATCTCCAACCTTTTGATGCATTCCCTTTTCATCAGTTTCTATTCCAATTTCATAAAGCTTCTCTCTAAAACCTTTTTTATGATACCAGTTATTTGTTCTTTCTTTTTCAGGCAAATATATATGCTCCCAGGAGTGAGTCATTTCATGAACAAGTGTTTCCAGACATTCAATTAAAGGTCTGTCAAGATAAAGGCGATTTACATTAATTTGATTTTTCACACCAAAATCATTAATACCAATTCTATAATATCCAAGAGTTCCTACATTTGCTCTCTCAAATGTTAAAACAGGTGTTGGTACTTTTTGCTCTTTAAAAAATGCAATATTAAAGAAATCAACAAACCAGTATAAATCATTTGCCACTGGATTAAGCTCCCAATCATCTCTGTAAATCTCATTCTCCCTTAGCGCATCATTAATTAAATATTCTTTTTCCTGCATTTTAATAACTGCACAGAGAACACTCTAGCTTTAATCTCCTTCCATTGCGTATCATAATATCATTTCCAAAATTATGACCTATTGTTACTTTATGTCCACAATCAAGTAAAAATTTTTGTCCTCGATATTTTTCCAATATATCTCTAAGTTCATCAGCAGAGCGATACTTGCAATTATTAACATCATAACAAGTTTTTCCAAATGTCATACAAACAATTTTGACAATTTCTTATAAATAGCTTGTATAACTATAAGTCTAAGAAAACTTTTTAATGCAATTTTCCAAATTAAAACTATTTAGATTTTCCTCTTGCAGATTTTTCTCTTGGAGCTTCAGGAAGACTTTCAGGATGTTTTTCAGGCAGGTTTTCAGGCAGGTTAATGCTGTTGGACATTAACTATTTATAAAGGCATTAGATTATAAATAGTTTTGTTGTTTGATTGCAAATTAAGAATCTTTAAATTTCTTTTCAATATAAGCTATTGGTAACGTTCAAAAGTTGTGGCATTTGCCAACAAGAGCTATTTGCTCATATTCAGAACTATGAGGAAGTCGTTCACGGCACGGCATGAGCAGGGAGGCGTCATGTGCGAGAATGGGCCCCTGGGAAGCTCGTCGGAGCACATGACGCCTCCCTGCGGCGATTAGGCATCAAGCGGCTTGTCGGCAGAGCGGCCGCAATTTGTTCTTGAAAAAAAATCACGGTCTCCTTCATAGGTTTATATCGCCAAATATGAACCTGAACGAAGAGAGACCGTGATGAGACAACAGATTCATATTACACTCGATTTCGAACTTGCAACAGGAAAAGTCGGTTTAAACGAGATCGTCTACCGTTTGGAGCAGCTCAAAAACCCCCTGATGTTGGAAATTTTAAAAACGATCTTAACGAGTTATGACGATCTTATCGCACAGCGCCTGAGCCATCACGGCGGGGTCATCCCGCCGAGCAAAATGAGAAAGGGCCTCGGTCGCCATATTCGAAAGGGAGATCCGAAAAACCGTTTTTGCCATGGCCGCAGGATCCGAAAACGGGGCTATCGCCCGCATCCACGGGTTATAAAGACGCTTTTTGGCATCTTAAAGCAACCCCTCCGGGTAGCCGAATGCTGCGTATGCGGAGCTCGGTATTCTCCACTGCTCGATGCGCTGAAAATCGCCCCTTACAGCCGAAAAGAAAGCAACTTCGAGCATGAAGTCATCGAGGCGGTGATCGACACCAACTACCGCCGGCTGATCGAGGGCCGCTCTGTGGATATCTCCCTGGGGGCCATTCACAACATGGTGGTCGAAAGCGACATCGATCAGCTCCAAGAGCCGTCCGTGGATCTGGACGACCTTTCTGCCATCATGGCAGACGGCACCGGTTACAAACGCCAAAAGGGCAAAAAAGGAGAGCTGCGCTCGGTGATCGGCATTACAGCCGAAGGCAAAGTCGAGCCATTGGGCACGTTTGCCAATACCCCGTGGAGCGATATCGAACAGATTGTAAAAGAGCGATTCAAGGAAACCAAGGCTGCCGGCATTCCCTTTATCTACGATGGCGAGCCGGGCCTGGACGATTTTCTGGCCGATGTGGCCCAGTCTCAGCGTTGCGCCTGGCATGGCCCGAGAGGGCTATACCATTCGATGTGGGAAGATGGGCTCAGGAAAAAAGAAAGCCAGGCGCACATTGACAAACTCAAGCATCTGATCGGGATCGAGCTGCCCGAAGGCGACTACGAACTTTTAAAAGATCGAGACAAAGAGGCGGTCGAAGAAAAATATCGATCCAGCAAAGCTGAAATCGCCGAATTGATCGGCGTCTTCGAAGAACACGGCTATCAAAAAGGCGCCGCTTATCTGGAAAACCTCTCAGAGCGCATCTTCACCAATATTGATCTTTGGCTAAAAACCGGGGTGATCGCTCCGAAAACCACATCGCTTTTGGAGCGGATCTTCCGGGAAATCGGCCGCCGCGTAAAGCGCATTGCCTGGGGCTGGTCCGATGCCACCGTAACGAAGTTGTCGAAAATGATCATTTTGAAAAAATACTCGAAAGAAAAATGGGAGCAATACTGGAAACAGAAACTCGGCATCGAAGGCCACTTCAGCATCCGGATCGCTCAGACTGAAACAGGGCCGTGCCACAACTTTTGAACGTTACCAAGCTATTATATGTATCTCAATCTATAATGCCATTTTGCTTTTCTTCATTTATCCTCGAAAAGTATATTGTGTTGACCATGTGTAACGGCAATTTATGAAAAATCCATCTTACTTCATTGAAATTTTTATGAGGATTTCTTGTCACATATTAGAGGGACATAGAGATGTTTATTTTTTTGCGATTCCGATTATTACTCATTAATAACTTTCAAAATAATATCATTTTTATTTGCACTATCGGTATCTTTATCAACAAGTTCCATGGCGATATACTTTTTCAAATCATAAAAAAACATGTAATTATTATCTTTTTGACGTTTTTCAAAATACCTTACTTTCTCCATTTTACTATTTTGAATTTCTATGAACAAATCTTCCTTTGATTCTACAGAATAACACAAAATTTCCATTTGAAGGCGTTCATCTATCATAATGTTATATCTTTTCTTAGCACCTTCAAATGATAAGTTTATATCCATCATCGCTTTAAAATTGCGGAAATAATTTAGGTCTGGGATTTCTTCTTCTATTTTTGATAGCAAGAAATCTCTAATGTAAAATTTTCCTGCAATATAATTATTATTTATATCAAAAAAGTTATCAAAAATATAAAAATAAACTAAAAGATAATTATTCTCTGGTATTTTTATATAAAAATAATCCCAAATATAAATTCTTTTATTTTTTTTCCTAAGATAAAATTTTTTAAATTTTTCTATTCTTGCTTTTTTAAACTCTTCCTTTGCATCCCAAAAATCAGGATAATGATATAAAATTTGAGCTATTTTTGAATGAAATAAATCATAATTATTTATTAGCAATTGATCCTTTGCATTTTTAAGCATTTTTTTCTTTATTAATTCGTGCAGCCTTTTTTCTTTTTTATATTCTTCTGCCGTAACCATCCAACAAGCTCCCTTAAACCTATTAATTCATCCTGCTTCTCAGGGTTTTCGATATTTTCTAAGGTTTCTTTAAATTTCAGTAAAATTCTCTTTACACTTATCCTTACTGCATCAGGCTTATTTTTCATATCAGGATAAAATGAACTAAGATTTTCACATGCTTCATAGTAACTGTCTACATCACACGGGTATAATTCATAAAAATATCTTTGTTGTCTTTCTGTTAAAATTTCATCTAAACACATTAAAATTTTGCAATCAAATTCTTCATCTTTAATATAAAGAAGCTCTTTATCTAAAATCCCGCAAAAAGTTAATATTGTCCTTTTTAAATCTAATCTAAACGGTCTCATCTATTTTGTCCAGATCCAATTTTCTTCAAAATGTTCAAATTGTTCGTTTATTTCATATTTTTCTTTTTGTCCTGATATCAGGTACTTAGGCTTGACATATATAATAAGGTGGCTTTAGGGTTGAATCAAGGTTGCAGGTTGCTTTTAACAAAAAACTGAAAGGAGGGCAAGATGGCAAAAAAGACAAAGACGGCAAGAGCGAAGAAGACCCTCATTAAAAACCCTGAGCATCAGCTCCTCACCATCAAAGAGGTGATGGACACTGTTCTTCTGGAAGCTGAGAATTTACCTGCTTCTGTGAAGGACGCCATTACCTCTGCTCGGGATGCGAGCTGGAGAGAGTTTGTGGCAGAGCACGAGAAAACCATGCCTGCCAGTGCCGGCGCCACCTCCTCCAGCTCCACACATGAGGCGTCCAGCTCCTAACCTTAACCTGGTTGGTGGGGCTTGTGGGTAATTCCACTGTAAGACCTCACCTTCCAGCCCCCCTAAAGAAAGGATGAAACAAATGAAAGACATCCCTCTCTATGGAATCGTTACTCCCTCGATGCTTGATGGAGACTCTGAAAGATCAACAGATTTCGGAAAACTGGAAAGAATGCTCATCCTCGACACAACAAACCTTGAGCAAGCCATCTTTCCGACTCCGAAGATTCCTTACCCAATGAATCAAGACCACTGGTTCGGGAGGAATAAGTACAACAAGAAATAAATTAAAGGGGGCGTAAAGCCCCCTTTTCTCAGTTTTAGGAGTTATACCTTGAAAAATATTATTCTAAATAAAACTATTAATCATCAGTTATTACTTCTTCCAAAAGCTCTTTCGCTTTTCTATTTTGAGGATAATGTGAAAGCAACTGTTTTAATGTTCCAATATAATTTTGCTTATCTCCAGAATTTTTATATTTATTTGCGCAGTCAAGCATCGTGCTTTGCATTAATGAATGCAATCTTCTTTCTTTTCCATATTCTTCTGGTGTAACAACCATTTAGAAATTGGTAAAACTACATTTATAAACTTTTTGTAAAACTCTTTTTAAAAGGTGTAACTATGAAAAGTCCATTTCTGAATGACGAAATCATAGAGATTCTAAAAGAAAACCTCGGCTCTGGTCAGGCTGGTCAGGGCCTCGATGCTGAGCAACTGCTCCTTAACCTGCTGATGAATCCTGTTCGCATTTCAAGAAAAAGGGTTCGCATGGTTGAAAACCCTGAAATGCGAGATGTGGTCAGTGAGGTTCACGAGGGAACAATAATTAATGACAGAGGTATGCTTGAGGATATTTCTGAAGAAGTGATTTATGTGAATATGCTTGATGATGGATCTTCCTTAAACAGTCATGGAATTACAAAGTGTCAAAAATGTAAAGGTATTATTCATGAGAAAAACCTTCAAAGGTGCATTTGTGGAAAAACCTGCTGTGTGTCTTGTGGCTTTTATTCAAAAAAACTTGAAATGTGGTTTTGTTCAAGAATCCATGCACTGCTTTTTCTCTGCAAAATTAATCCTCGATGGCTTAGGTTTTGGAGGAAAAAATGGACTTAAGGAAAATTCTCTATTCTATAAATTCCCTCCAGATTCTTAAAAAAACAGGTTGCCTTAATCCTGTTACCTCTCGCCTTTTGCTTTCTGACAATTCCAGAACTCAAGAATTTCATCAGGCAACACAGATTTTAGGAAGTTTGTGTATTCCTGAAGTGCCTTTTGAAGAACCAGATGAATCTGTAACAGAAAAATATCATCTTGGCTATTCACTAAATTCTCTGCGTGTTGGAATAAGTCCTATGGAGTGTCATGTGCTTGTTGCTGGATTAACAGGTTCAGGGAAATCTGTTTTAATGAAATTGCTTTTTTCCCAGGCATTACAAAAACACGCAAAATATAATGAAAATATTAGGTGTTGGATTTTTTCAAAAAACGATGAAATGCGTGAGCTTCTTGAGATTAATAAAGAACTTTTAATTGTGGACTTCACAAATATAAAACTTAATCCCCTGGAACCTCCAAAAAATATAAGCAGACAAGCATGGATAGGGATTTTTGTTGATTTATGGCAAAGCTTCAGGCTTTGGGAAGGTAGCAAGAGTTATTTAATTGATTGCCTTCATAAGCTTTATAAAAATATTAAAAATCCTGATTTACATGACCTTTATAATTTAATTCTTAATCGCAAACCTAAAAAGTTTTCTTCTCGGATTTCTATGTATAAAGATGGAATTCTTGTAAAGCTCCAGGGTTTAATTCATTCACAGCTCGGAAAGGTTTTTAAAACTTCTAAATATTCAAATAACAGAAAAAGCCATATTTCTAATTTGGTTGATACAAATGTTGTTTTTGAGGTTTTAAATTTCACATCAGAGCAAAATATTTTCATGACCAATTATCTCTTAACATATCTCTATGTTCATAAACTTCATAATTCAAGTGAGTTGATTAATTGGGTGGCAATAGATGATGCTAATGTAATTTTTGATGCTTCTCTTGAAAAAAGATATGACCTCGGTCTTCCCATTATTCACCAGCTTCTTTCTGAGGTTCGGAAAAGCAAAATAAACATATTTGGATTTACACAAGTTCCATCTCAGTGTGGAACTTCAATTCATAGCAATTCAGCAATTAAAATAATGTTTCCTCTTTCAAATGGAGTGGACAGGGAATTCATGTACCGGAGCATGGGAATCACCTCTAAAGAGCAAAAAGAGTTTTGTTCATTAATGAAAGTTGAAGACAGGGTTGCGGTCTGCAAGTTTAGTTTAAGATACAATTTGCCGTTTGTTGTACAAATTCCAGAAGTTAAGGATTTTTTGTATAACCCTGATAAAAATTTTGTCTCTTTAAATAACAAGAGAATTTTAAAGAGCTTTGGGGATTTGGGAGATGAAAATGAAAACAGAAATTGTGCAAATAAGGAAAAAGTCCAGGAGCAAAAACCTGAAATCCAAAAGGAAAAAGAAATGGAAAACAATTGTTATCGTTCTGGGATTAGTGACAGCATGAAAAGGTGGCTCTGGATTGTCTATATTTTCCAATACAAAAAAACAATCACAGAGATTTGCCAGCTTTCAGGATTTCCAAATTCAACAGGTTCTCGTTTAAATAAACAAGGTGAAAAAATGCAGTTTATCAAATCTATTGAGCTTCACCTTGGAAGAGGTGTTAAAAAATATCCAGTTCTAACAGAAGAAGGGCATTTTATTATTGAAATGAAAAATCAGTTCTATGGAAAAGGAGCAAGTGAGGAACATATTCTTTATCAGCATCTTATTGCAGATAAATTTAAGAAATATTATCCAGTAATTGAGAAAAACATTAAAGACAAGTTTATTGATGTTGCTTTTGAACATGAAGGCAGATTGATTTGCTTTGAGGTTGAAAGAACAAAAGCACATATTTTTGAAAATATAAAAAAGGATATTGGGGTTGCTGGTGCTTCTGCTGTGGTTGTTGTTTGTGCTGATGTAAAAGTTCTTATGGAAGCTGGAAAAGTGGTTTTAAAGCTTCCTGAAGATATAAAGAAAAAAGTTTGGGTTTATGGTCTGGATAAAATTCTCAGCAAAAAGAAATTTGATTTTCTTGAAACAAAGGAGAAATGAAATGAAAGACATAGCTTCTGTTATCTCTGTTTTTATAGTTATGTGGATTTCTTTCTGGTTGCTGAAATATGCAATGGAGATTGGTTTGCTTATTGGAATGGCAGGAACAATTTATCTCCTTTACTGGACTTTAACAGATAAACTTAAATCTAAAAAGTCAAAGAAAGCTATAAGACCAAAATCTAAAAAATCTCCAGAATTTGAATTACCAAAAAAATATCAAGATTTAATTAATAGATTTGTAGAAGCTCCGCCAAAGGCAACTTATTCTCAAAGGAGTACGGTTGAGGCAAAAATTCCTAAAACAAAATTCTTTGATGAAATTGAAGCGCTTTCAAATGGCCTTACCAAAAATATAAACTTATTTGAGAAACAAGGAAAAATTGAGGGTTTTGATTTTATTCTTAATAAGGAGATTTTAGAAAATCAGAGAAAGTTTCAGGAAAGAAGAGAGAGAAGAAAAAAGCGTAAGGCAAGGGAAAAGGAGAGAGCTGAGCAAAATTATTCACACGCAGAAAATATTGATGATTTTGCAAAGCAGTTCTTTTATGGCAGCCAGAGAAAAACAAAATCCTCTGGTAAAGGATTAAAATTCAAATATGAAAAAGCTCTTGGTCTTGGAGAAGGATATAGCTTTGAGGATGTGAGAAAAGCTTATTTCATAAAAGCTAAAAAATATCACCCTGACAGATTAATTGATGGCGATGAAACCATGAAAAAAATGGCAGAGAAAAAAATGAGTGATATTAATGAAGCTTATGAGTGGTTCAAGCACAACATGAAATAAACCCTAAACAAAGGAGAGGGTCATGTCTGAATATAATTACAAAAGGAGAATATTTGCACTGATTGTGGGGATTATCTTATTTTTCATTTGGTGGCTGATTTTTATTGTTGAGGATTTTAATTTAACTGCTGATGTCAATCTCCACCAAGGCAAGATAACCAGTGATTTTAATATTGATTACAATTACAAAAAATAACGAATTGTAAACAAAAAGTAACTTCTAAAAAAAATGAAAATTGCCCTTTACTATAATAAAAAACGCAAAAGCCTTTACAACAATTCAGTTGTTGAGGTTCTTAATGAGGTAAAAAATTCTCTGTATCGTTCCAAAGTTATTTCTGGATTTAATCAGGGTAAAATCATTTATGCAAAATCTGAAAACCTTAAATTTTTACAGAAAGGAGAAAACCATGAAAAAGGAAAATAGAAAAGAAGCTCTGCTTTTCGTCCTTGACAGAAGTGGCTCTATGAGTTGGGGCATGAATGGAAATGACAGGGCAAAAGAGGGTGAGAGGAGAATTGATATTGCCAAAAAAACCCTGACCTCTCGGATTCAGACCATGCCTGATAATGTGCCTATGGGTTTGATCCTTCTGCCCTCTCCTCCTGACAGGTCCTGCCACTCTGAAATTATCTTTGATGTTCAGCCAGGTCACAAAGAGCCGATTCTGGATATTGTGGAATTGGTGAAAGCTCCCTGGACCCCAAATCTTGGGAGTAAGGGAAGTGGGGGGACTCCTCTTGCCCTCGGTCTTGCTCTCTCTGCTGGAATTGCAAAAAAATCCATCTACAACATTAATGTGATTGTGCTGTCAGATGGTGAGGAAAATTGCGGGGGTGACACCCTCAGAATTGTTTCTGAGGCTTCAGAGGCTCTGGATAATTTCAATGTCAGCACAATTGGGATTTCCCTTGATGAGTTCTCCAGGGAGGAGCTGTGTGAAATTGCTCTTGAAGGTCGTGGAAACTACTTTGATGCAAATGATGTGCGACAGATTGAGTATGCTGTCCAGCAGACCACGAGGATGATTGAGTATATTCCTCAAACTCCTGCATCTAAGGAAATTTCCAAAATCTCAGGAAAAAAGAAAATGGGAATTTTCTCTAAAATCAAACTCTAATGATTTCATTTTAAAATAAATTCAAAGTGTTGGGAAATTTTCATGTTGAAATCAAGCCCCCAGGGTGCTATTTTGTGCAACAGGGAAAACCTGAATGGGGGCTTGTGCATGAAAGGTCATGTAAGAACAAATGAAAAGTGTGTGAAATGTAAAGGAAAGTTTGAAATCTCTCCTACAGGGTTGGTTTGTCCAGACTGCCTTATTACACCAACAAGGTATTTTGTGGATATTTATTTTAAGGGGAGAATCAAAATTTACAAAGATGAAAATGGTATTGTGCTGGATTCCTGGGAGAGGGCCTCTCGTTTACTAAATCATATTCGTTGGGAAATTGATAACCATGTTTTTAATCCAGATAAATATCATAAAACTCAAAATCTTCCGTTTCTCTTTGAAACCTATGTAAAGAAGTGGCTTAAAGAACAGAAGATTAGGTTAAAGGCAAATGAGATTGCAGAGGGTACTTATTATAAAAGCAAGATGGTTGCAGAAAAATATCTCATTCCGCATTTTAAGTTAGAGGATATAAGGCATATTACAACAAGAAATATTAAGGATTTTAGTCTGCATCTTGCAGAAACAAGAGTTAAAGGCAATAACTTAATGTCTCCGAAGTATCGGGAATATGTTCTCGGTCTTTTAAGAAATATTTTTTATGATGGTTTGAGGTCAGGTGACTTATTGAGAAGTCAGATACCTATGTTTCCTGTTGTTGAATCTCAGCCAAAATATTTTGATTATTTAACTGAGGATGAACAAGATAAAATCCTTGAAAAAATCCCTGAATATGATTTTCCAATTTTCCATATGATTACAACTTATGGAATAAGACCTTCTGAAGTCAGGGCTTTAAAAAGAGATTGTGTTTATGATGATTTTAAACAAATTGTGATTAAAAGGACTTTTACCAGAAATAACAGGTTGAGAGAAAATCCCAAAGAGAACAGATGGCGTGTAATTTCCCTCTTAGACGAAACCAGAGCTATTTTAAGAGGTCTGGAGATTAATCTGAGTGGTTTTGTATTCGTGAATAAATGGAATAGGTGCTACAGCCAGCAATATTTGAATGATGTCTGGAACAAGGCATGCACTGATGCAGGGTTTAGGTATATCCCTCTTAAAAATGCCTCTCGTCACTCTCTTGGAACTAAGCTGGCTATGGAAGGTTATGGAGCTGACATTATAGCAAAGGTGCTTGGTCACTCAGATATTAAAACCACAAGGCATTATACAAGATATGCTTCTGAAACCTTTAAGCCCTTTTACCAGCGAAGAAATATTAAAAAAGCAGAAGTCCACGAGTTTTCTGTGGGGGGTTCTGGAGATGATTAATTTGATTATGATATTAATTGCTTATGCTTTGTGAAGTTTCCTTGATTTGAGTTAAACCGCAAGTCCTGCCTGCTGAGATTAAAATAAGACATTTTGCCTTTAAATTCTTCATATGCCCTGCCCTTGACAATTAAATAATTCTTTAGCATATAACAGTACTAATTAATTGGCCATATCTCCACTACCTCCCTTTTCAGTAATCAAACAGCACCTCCTTCTCCCCTAACAGGCCGATATTCCATATAAATGTCTGTTAAATAGTCTTTGTCACTACCAGGAGGCCATCATGATTATTTCTGGAAAAAGAAAGCTTAAGCTGGATAAGCGATTTAGACGTTTTGGCGAAGGCTCCCTTGTTATTGCAGGGCTTCCGATCAGCAATAACCAAAAAAATACCCTGCTTGAAATCGGATTTACAACAAGTTTGGAGGATGGAGAAAGAGTTCTGCCATCTTCAGAATTTGGCCCTGTTTCTCGCTATAATGCTGAAGGGAAAGAAATTATACACAAAGACCAGCCCATGGAAACGGCGTATAGGCAAGTTGAATGGACTTGGGAGCAATGGGCAGGAAGATATGACACGGAAACAATGTCTAAAATCGTGGATGTTCCGTATAAACGATACCCGAGAACTTTTGTTCCACCGCCAAGCATAGAACTTTCCATTGTAACAAACAAAAAAGGAGAGAAATTTCTTGTTGCGCCAAAAATGGCAATTGATTTCAATAATCCAGAGAACCTCTTGCACTGTATAAATATTTTCCTCGAAATCTTTAATTATTGCCAAATTATGACTGGAAATTTGGAAAGTTATGCAATAAAAAATGTCAAATCACTGAATTGGCATATCTTGCCACCTGGAAAGTATCCATGGAAAAAGCTTGAAGGACAGCTAAAGCCATTAATTGAAAAAGAAAAAGAGCAAAAACAAATTGTAATAAAGCATAGATTAGAGCTAATAACTGGGTATGATCCTGAATTCGTTGCTGTCGGAAAGGCAGGTTTTGCTGGATATTTAATTTTCGGCTTTCCGAGGAAAAACCTCTATGTCCTTGAATCTTTATACTACGGGAACGCTACATACATTTTTGAAGAGAATTGGGAAACCCTTTCCAAATTAACAAAGGCTGAAATTCTTACCGGAAATTTCCAGAAAGATAGATTTATTCATCGCGTGAAATGGGATGGGCACATTCGGAAACTTCTTCGATAAGCGTAATTTTTTAAATTAAAGGAGTTAAGGTGAAAACAATGAAAGACAAATTTCGCAAAAAAAATCTTGAAAACTGGGATGCGCTATTAATGGAAATATTTCCCGAAGGAATTCCAGATCATTATGAATGGTCTGACAATAAGGAAATCATTAGAATTCTAAATCTTATCGGCAAAGACCACAACTCTAACCACACTTTTCTCCCAAGGGGAGGCGGTTTTGATCTATATGGGGCTAAACTTTCGAATGAAAATGGTTGTATTGATCTTCAATTCAGTAGCTCAAAAAAAATGGCTCATATTATAATGCCAGAAAAATTGATTTTCGAATCTTTCGGATCTCCTAATGAATTCTCCTATTTTCGAATTGAAACATTGGAGCTAAACCCTTCTGGAGTATATGAAAAATTACATGCTCCCTATGAGGAAGTAGTTGAAGTAAAGCCTTTAGAGTATATTGAAAGAAGCCACTGGGATGAAAATATATTGGGTTATGATGAGGATGGATATGAAATACCCCTCCCTGAAAGTTCACGCCTAATTATTCGTTTGCTGTCAGGAGCTTTAGTCATTTTTGCAAAAGGATCGACCTATAATGCCGTAAGTGGTACTTACGATGGAAGGCACAATAAGATGACTGGTGAAGATTTCCGCCAGTATATCTCATCTGCAGTTGATAGGTTACGCGAAGAAGGGAAGATATGATATATCTATCTTACATATATAATTAGTATACAAGTACCTTCTAAATTTAATTGAAACTCTCAGCTTTTTTATTTATCGCGATTTATCGCGTGATAACATTGGGTATATCGCAAAAATATTCAACTCTTTTACAGTCTGAATGTTCTTGGTTTAGAATGCGTGCAATTTTCTTTGAAAATTTTTTGCTACTTGTGGCAAATCCGATTTCTTTTCCCACAAAATCCAACAAAATAAAATCTTTATAATTGTCATCCCTTTCAATCCAACCAAAAAATGATTTTCCGCCTTCAAACTCAAAATATCTATCCCAATTGACAAAAGATAACTTTTTTAAAATATTTACAATGACTTCTTTTTTATTCTTTTTCATTTAAACCATAAACTTTATCTGCATATTTAAAACCTTGAAATGATTTAGTTGGAATTTTCCTCTTTAATTCAACCCAACTATCTTTATTCCAAACAACCATTTCTTTATTATCTGGATTAAACTCTTCTACGATAAAATATCCTTGTATTATTCCATCACAAGCAAAATATATTTTATCGCCACCCTCAAGTTGTTTAGGTGGTCTTGGAAAATTCCAATAATAGTGCTGATAAACATCAGCACCTTTTTTATGTTTCAAGGTTTCTCTCATTGTATAAACTATTATATCTGTCATTTTCTCCTCCCTATATGCTCATCCATCTTTTCCGCACACTCTTAGCAAAGATTGAATCCTTCGTAATAAGGCACTTTTTTCTTTAAACAACAGTCACATATAATTTTTCTTTTTCCCATCCCCCTCTTTAACCAACCTCCAGATTATATCCTCATAGGTTTCTCCTTTATTCCCTTTCTTTGATAAAAATGCGTGAAGTTTTTCTGAGATTTTTATTGTCTTTAGATTTTTCCTTTTTTCTACCATGTGGAATTAATGGAAAAGCTACTATTTAAATATTTCGGTGTGTTGTTTTTTCCCTTGACTTTGAAATCACTACAGATATATTGGTCCCCAATATTAGGAGCTAATCATGAGTTTTGAATTTCTTAAAAACGAACAACGCATAGATTTTATTAAAAAATATCCCCAGTTAAGGATTATGGGAAACAAATATAGACTCCTCGACTGGATAGGACAAACACTAACAGAGCTGGATTTTAATACTGCATTAGATGGCTTTAGTGGAAGTGGTTGTGTAGGATACCTTTTGAAATGTATGGGAAAAAGGGTTAATTCTAATGACTTTTTGAATTTTTCGTATCACATAGCAAATGCTCTAATTGCCAATTCAGACTCTCTGATTAATAACGACGAATTAAAAAAAATCATTGCTTTTAATAATAAGAGAAAACATTTTGTTACAAATAAATTTAAAAATATTTTCTATAATAAAGAAGATTTAAATTTTTTTGATAATACCTGGGCAAATCTGCAAACCATTCTTAACCCATTCAAACGCTCTCTCATTATTGCAGCACTTTGTAGAGCCTCGTTAAAAAAACAACCACGAGGAGTTTTTACAACTATTACTGCAGGGAATGGGAAATATGATGATGGGCGTTCAGATTTGCGGAAATCTATCCAATCTCATTTTATAGAATCAATTGCATTGTTTAATTCTTTAATTTTTGACACTGGACACAATCATCAAGCTACATGTGAAGATATATTTGAGATTAACCCCTCACGATACGATCTTGTTTATTTTGACCCTCCTTATGTTCCTCGTTCAGATGATAATTGCTATACAAAAAGATATCATTTTTTAGAAGGGTTATCTTGCTATTGGACAGGAGTTGAAATTCTTGAGGAATCAGTTGTAAAGAAACTTAAGAAAAAATATACCCCATTTTCATATCGAAAAGAATCCAATCAATCTTTTAGAAAATTGTTTCATAGGTTCAGAGATTCAATTATTATTCTTTCTTATTCATCAAATGGATATCCAGATAGGAAGGAGCTTGAACAACTGTTAATTGAAGCAAAGGGAAATGATAATGTTGAAGTAGTATCCATGCAACATACTTATAATTTCGGCTCTCATGATAAGGTTTCAAATGAAAGAAAACACGTTGAAGAATACTTGCTGATTGGAGCCTGAATTGAAAAAAGTTACGCAGACCTTGGATGACATCACAAGCAAACTAAAACGATTAGATTCTCAGTGGGAAGATGATTTTGGACTTGCCGTTATTAATGAACTTTCATTTTTGAAAAAAGAATTAGATAGTGGCAAACCTCTCGATAGTCATCTTATTCAATTGCTCTTAGAAAAAAACTTCAAAATTTATATGACAATTTTTAGATTGTTTTTTTCACTTTCAAAAGATGGATTAGAATCGTACCTCTTAAAAGAGCTTAATGGTAAAATTGGTATTACTGCCTTTAAAGAAAATCCAAAGCCTTTTGTTGATTTTTTTGTAAATCGTGGCTTGCCCAATATTGCAATTAGTTACCAAGCAAAAAAGTGGACTTGGGAAGATATTATAACTGAAAGATTAAAACTAATGCGTGGGCGTGCTGTTAAGGGTCAGAAAAGAGGTAGAAGTACAGAAGATGCTGTTGAAAATGTGATTAAAAAAGTCTTTGGGAATAAATATGATATCAGATGCAACTTCACAGGACTTTATGGGCAGGAAGCTAAAGCAGAATTTGCCATTCCAAACAAAAACAACCCTTCAATTATTTTTGAAGCCAAAGCTTATGATGCAACTGGGTCTAAGCAGACTGATGTATTGGGGGACATTGCAAAGGTAATTAATGTAAAAAAACCTGTTACTGATTTTTTATTTGTAACTGATGGAATTACATGGCTTCAACGTCTTTCTGATTTGAGGAAAATTGTTGAATTTCAAAATAATGGTGATATTCGCAAAATCTACACTCTTTCAATGCTAATAGAATTAGAAGACGATCTTAAAGATTTAAAAAATTATCATGGAATATAATTTTTTTTGTATTTTTGATCCCCCTCCTTAGTCCACATTGTGTCCGTAGCAACTTTACCAAACAACTTATTTGCCATAAATTACAGCAAGATAGAACACATGCAGAGTCTTTGCCACCTTCACACGGTGGAAGTCACTGGTTCAAATCCAGTACCGCCTACCAATAAAATCAAAAAGGCTGGGAGCGAAGGACGCTCCCGGCCTTTTTGATTTTAAATGGGAAAAAGTGGTTACAGCCGGTGAGGGCCTGCCCATTTCTGTTATAATTTATAACTTATTCGACAAGCTTTTTAACAGCTGCTTCTGTTGCTCGCTCAGCGTCAACAGGCTTTATATCAGCAACTCCGATAAGGTAAGGTTCTATAGTTGTTTCATCTAATCCGAATAAGATCCGGACGGCGGAGGCGGCTTCAAAAGATTTTTGGATTGAACTCACATCTAGGATTGATGTTGTAGGGACGGCTAGGCCGACTTTGTCGTTGCTTATTCCATACACTTTAAATTTAAGGTGACCAGACACCTTATTATCCTGAGCAGCTAATCCAATCGGAATCAGACCACTCAAATCGACGCCATTTGAAGTGGTTACCAGTTCTGCAGTGATCCTCAGACCAACTCCAATCCTTCCAATGGCCGATTCTTTTGTGGTATCATCAAATAATATGCTCTGATTTGTATAATTCACATAGTCGAAGGTTACCCTGTATGTGCCTCGTGAGACTTTCCCGCCTGCACCCATGTAAGTTAATGAGCCAGAAGAATCACGCTTTTCAACTGAAATAAATGTTTCTGTGCTGGTAAGCCTCTTGCGGATTTCTGATGATGATAGAGATAAGACATCAGCCTCAATCCGCTCATTTTTTGTTTTGTCATAAATCTCAATGGTCTTAATCGGCATTGGGATTTCTGTAGGAATCATTTGTGCTTTTGAAATATTCCCGCCCTCTACTATTGCCCTTGTTCCACCTACTGTTGCACATCCAGAAAATAGCAAGAGAGAAATAATTGATAATATTAGTATTAATTTAGTCGTTTTCATGTTGTCCCCCTTATCTTAACTTTAGATTATTTAAGGAGCCTTCCTAACGAATAGCCGAAAAATTTTCTTTCG
Organism: Desulfobacterales bacterium; assembly: GCA_021737275.1. GTDB lineage: Bacteria > Desulfobacterota > Desulfobacteria > Desulfobacterales > JAIPEE01 > JAIPEE01. Next base: position 1,667 of record JAIPEE010000047.1, on the reverse strand, counting down.
ATCAAAATCAAAAAGATGGGAGCTGATATGAAGCCTGAAAACTTAAAAATTAAGATGCGACACTTTTGTTTACCGTTTATGAACAATATGTCATTGATCAGTTCGTAAAATAACGCCATCCCGTCCTGGTCCAGGTCAACTGGTGAGACTGAGGTACTTCCTGATGAGTTCATGGTCGATCTTGCCGCATGAACGAAACATTCTCTCGTAAAGCATGGCTATTAGTTTTGCCTGAATGCGGGAATCTGGAAGGACTCCGGCTTCATAGGAGGCGTCGTTGAAATCCCTGATTACCTGCGCCAGCAGATCGACATCCAGGTACAGGCTTTGTTTAGCGGGTTCCGGCACGGTTCTGTCCTTGGTAAGCCGTGATTTTATTGAAACAGATGTTACTAATCCAAAAATCATGCCGGACAAGATACTCGTATGAATACAGGGAGATAAGATTTTGGTAGGAGGAAAAATCGCACAGAGTTTCGTGCAGTGATGCACTGGCAACTGGGCAGTAAAGCATGGATTATTTCATTTTTCTGAAAAACCCTTTTTCATCTTTTCAAGCAGGGATTTTAGATTGTCTTCACATGTTTTTGTGGTTGGGTGATCCCGCCCGAGGGCAGCGAGAGAAATATCAAGCGCCTGCCGGTAAAGCTCTTCGGCCTCTGAATATCGACCCTGGGCACGAATCACCCCCGCCAGGTTGTGCAGCAGGTCAGTCGCATAGTCCGGATGGGCTTCTCCGATCGTCTCCTTGTCTATGGAAAGCGCCAGGATCTTTTCCGTTTTTTCGGCAGACGGCGGCAGGATGACGTCATAATCGTCTGCCGGCTTCTGATAGTCCCTGACCGGATTCCAGGGGATAAGCGGAGGCTTTCTTTTTACCGCAAAATTAAGGATCCCTTTGATATCCGTTATCTCTCGGTTGACGGTGGACGCCTTGACGGTGGGGGCCTTTTTCTTGTCCTTGTAATTGCGGTTCTTCTGGCTTCGGCGGGTTCGGATATAGTTGTCCAGGTCCTGATCCGTGATCGCCATGGCCGGCCGGTTGCCGAAAACCGGAAGGATATGGGCTTCCATGCCCCCTTTCAGCTCCCTGCGGGATTTTTCGGAAAAATGTTTGCTCTGTAAATAAGTCTTGGCCAGCTCCCCGAAAGAGACGACCTGCTGCCTTTTACTTCTGCGCCCCCGGCCCAGGCCCAATTCATCGTTTCGATTGTAGGCGGCCGTCCTCCCCTCAGTGCCGCGGCCGAAATATTCCGAGCGCCGCCGGCCTGTTTTCGGGTCCCGGTAGTAGACCTCCCAGCGCCCGTCTTTTCTGAGTCTGCCCGCCATCAAAAGCCTCCCGCGAAATCGTCACCGAAGCCGGCAGGGGGAATCAATAATAATTTTGGAGGGATTTTATTTGTTGCTTTCTTTGTCTTCCGGGAACAGCTCATTTATCATTTGGCGGCAAATATCCAGGACATATGTGCTTGGAAGGCCAATCATCTGGCTACCATGGGAATATTCGTTTCGAATGAGCCTCAAGAAGGGGTGTAACCCCGAATTGTAGCAAATTTATGTGCCTTCTGAGCACACTGTAATTTTTTTGTGATCTTTGACAAATAAAGCTGGACTCGCACTTCGTTTCCCTGTATGTTCATGCCATGAGCAGAGGCATGACCATCCAG
>JAIPEE010000046.1 GCA_021737275.1 Desulfobacterales bacterium | reverse complement strand
CCTCAAGGGCAACTTACCCTGACGATGAGCGCAAATAAAGCAGTTCGAAAAGATCTTCTTCATTTTCTCGACGTGTTGCAAAAAGCAGCATGATATACTGAGAAAAAAGTTAAAATTTTATGCAACATTAGGGTTAACCTATGTTGATAGCAGTTTCCAGGATGTTTTTTCTGTTTTGGGAAAAATGTTTAAGATTCAATATTCTCATACAATAATAAACGAGAGGTGAAATGAAATTAAAATGCCAGATTTAACAGAAACAACAGATCAGATGTTAAAGAATATTTCAGTAAAGGAGGGGAAATACCTTACTTTCAGTCTGGCAGAAGAGGAGTATGGTATCGGGATTCTTAAGATTAAGGAGATCATAGGAATGATGGCAATTACCACGATCCCGAATACGCCGGATTTTGTAAAAGGGGTAGTCAATCTTCGGGGCAAAGTTATTCCGGTTCTCGACCTGAGGCAGCGGTTCGAAATGGTGCCTAACGAATACAACGACAGAACCTGTATCATTGTTGTAGAAATTGAGAGCAATTCCGGTATATTACTGATTGGAACGGTCGTAGATTCTGTTTCAGAGGTAGTCAGTATTAACAGAGAAGATATTGAAGAGACACCTGCTTTTGGCGTCAATCTTGATACAAACTATATTCTTGGAATGGCCAAAATAGATGACGGCGTCAAAATTTTGCTGGATATTGATCAGGTTCTGAGCCCTCGTGAAGTGTCAATGTTAGGAGAATGTTGATGGTCAAATATGAGTCGGATAAAAATCTGTAAAAGGTTTGTGTATATTAATAATTATTGAAAATAAGGATAATAGAGGACAAAAATATGAAAAAAAAATCACTTGGGTTTAAACTGGTTTTTGGCGGCTTACTGGCTGTCTTGCTTCCCCTGCTGGCAGTAGGACTTTATTCGGTCAACAAGGCATCTGAGGCGCTTGAAACTCAGGCCCGTTCACAAGCTGTCAGAGTTGCTGAAGATTTATCGGTAATGACCGATACTGTTTTGCAGGAAGAACTGAAAATAGTTAAAAGCTTAGCCATAGGTACGGAACTGGTATCAACAGTTACAAAAGTAAATATGGCAGGAGCCGACAGTATAACAGAGGAAATTAATGGGCTAAATCGTTATCTGGCTGATATAATACAGAAAATCGGTAATGATTATGAGTCTGTTCTCATTGCAGATGCAAATGGTGTTGTGTTTGCAGATGGACAAAGCGGAGCAGATAAGGGGCTTTCTATTGCACAGCGTGAATATTTTAATACGGCAAAGCAGAAAGGCGCTAATGTTGGTATGCCGGTAATTTCAAAAATTACCGGGAATCCTGTTTTTCCGATATGTGCACCAATTATTACCGGAGAACAATTCGCCGGAACTTTTATCGTTTTGCTGAAAGCTGATTTTCTCACAGATCAGATTGCTTCAATAAAGATCGGCAATACCGGTTATCCATTTATGATTGATGCATCGGGTATGACCATTGCTCACCCTGATAAGAAATTTATTTTAAAGCTGAATTTGAACACTGTTGATGGTATGGAAAACATCATCAATAATATGGTTGCCCATAAAACCGGTGTAGATAGTTATGTGTTTAAAGGAACGGATAAGATCGCCGGGTATGCCCCTGTGAAATTGACCGGATGGAGTGTAGCCGTTACTCAGAATGCTGATGAATTTTTGGCGGCAGCGTATACCATTCGAAATGCCATTATCATTATCGGATTAGTATCATTGGTAATAACCATATTAGCAGTTTTATTTTTTGCAAGAGGGATCACGCTTCCAATTAATCGAATTATTCAAGGGCTCAATTCAGGAGCTGAAGAAGTGTCTGCTGCTTCAAGCCAACTCTCAGCAACCGGGCAATCATTGGCTGAAGGATCCGGAGAGCAGGCGGCGTCAGTTGAAGAAACATCATCTTCATTAGAGGAAATGTCTTCAATGACAAAGCAAACTTCTGAAAATTCAGAACAGGCTGATATTCTTATGAAAAAGACTAATGAAGTCGTTAAAAATGCTAATGAATCCATGCAAAAGTTAACGGCTTCTATGGAAGATATCAGCAAGGCCAGCGAAGATACACAGAAAATAATTAAAACAATTGATGAAATAGCATTCCAGACTAATCTGCTTGCACTGAATGCAGCTGTTGAAGCTGCACGTGCCGGTGAGGTTGGTGCAGGTTTTGCGGTTGTGGCTGATGAAGTACGTAATCTGGCAATGCGTTCAGCTGAAGCAGCGAAAAACACAGCAGAGCTTATTGAAGGAACCGTTAGAAAAATTCAAACCGGGTCAGAATTGGTGAATACCACATCTACGGCTTTTGATGAAGTGGCTGAAAATTCTGCCAAGGTTGGCGATCTTGTTTCAGAAATTGCAGCTGCTTCCAAAGAGCAGGATGAGGGAATAGGACAGATTAATACAGCAGTTAATGAGATTGATAAAGTTACCCAGAATACTGCTGCCAATGCAGAGGAATCGGCAAGTGCTTCTGAAGAGATGAATGCCCAGGCTGAGCAGATGAAAGCTATGGTAAATGATCTATTGTTAATTGTTGCCGGCAATAATGGATCATCAAAAAATGGCAACCTGGTGCATACCGGTAATAATGGGAATGGGAAATTCAGATCCATGAAGTCACTCATATCGTATAATAAAAATAAAATTGGAAATAATAAGACACATTCCCAAACAGGTAATTTGTCTCCGGAACAGGTGATTCCCATGGATGATGATTTTAAATCTTTTTAATGGAACCATGTGAAAAATCGGTAGCGGGCTTTTGTGACGCTACCGATTATGGTTTTTAAAAAGCCATAAGCAAAAAAAAGAATTGGTGTTGAATTTCTGTTGATAGATTACCGTATCCACAAAACAGATCAAGTGAGATACTATTTTGTTTATTCCGTTAATTCGTTTGACATTGAAAATGCTGTTCGTTAAATCAAAGTAATTAATGCATTAACTCATTTATATTCAGTTTTTTTATAAGGTTTTAATGTTATTTCCCCAAACAACAAAATTAGTGCTATATTAACGGGAGGTTAATATGAACCAGATTACACTTAAGGGCAACAAGATTGATACGTCCGGCAATCTTCCCGGTATTGGGAATGACGTTCCGGATTTTGTACTTACAAAAACAGATTTGTCAGATGTAAGTGCAAAAGATTTTAGCGGAAAAACAATTGTGATGAATATTTTCCCCAGCATTGATACGCCTGTATGTGCGGCTTCAGCAAGGCGGTTTAATCAGGAGGCCGGTAATTTGGATGATGTTGTGGTGCTTTGTATCTCTGCGGACTTGCCATTTGCCCATGCAAGATTTTGCGAAGTTGAAGGACTCAACGATGTTATTCCGCTTTCAAACTTCCGATCTCCTGAGTTTGGAAAAGATTATGGATTACTAATAACTTCAGGTGTGTTGCGTGGACTTCTTTCAAGGGCGATTGTGATAATTGATAGAACCGGCAAAATTATATATACTGAACAGGTTCCGGAAATTGCACAGGAGCCGGATTATGATGGCGCATTAAAGCATATTAATAGTTGAAAAGTCTATCGTTAAAAAGTTTCAGTTTATAAGGCTTTGGATCGGTGCCGGTATAACGCCGCCATGTTTTACAAATGAATTATCAGCGTTACAATTATTGACCGGCATTATAGTCGCATGGCCGAGCAAACCGCCAAAATGGGCATAGTCTCCGGCTTTTTTCCCGGGTACCGGAATCAGCCGTGTTGCCGTTGTTTTCTTATTGATAACGCCAATGGCCATTTCATCTGCGATCATGCCGGCAAGCGTGCCTTCGGACGTATCACCGGGAATGGCAATCATGTCCAGACCGACGGAACAGACACAGGTCATGGCTTCTAATTTTTCAATGGTCAGAAAACCGTTTGCGGCCGCTTCTGCAATATTCAGGTCTTCACTTACGGGAATAAAAGCACCGCTTAACCCGCCGACATGAGAGCTGGCAAATGAACCGCCTTTTTTAACGGCGTCATTCAATAGTGCCAGTGCTGCAGTGGTTCCCGGAACACCAATACTTGTTAATCCCAAACTTTGAAAAATTTCACCAACACTGTCACCCACGTGAGGTGTCGGTGCAAGCGAAAGATCTACAACACCAAATCTTATCTTGAGAATATCCGCCACTTCACGACCGATCAATTCACCAACCCGTGTAACTTTGGAAGCCGTTCGTTTTATAATTTCAGAGATCTGGCCAAGATCCAGATCCGGATTTTCGCTAACAGCACGGTCTATGGCGTTTTTTACAACACCCGGGCCGCTGACACCGACATTGATAACCGCTTCAGGTTCTCCTATGCCGAGATAAGCACCGGCCATAAACGGGCTATCCTGGGGGATATTTGAAAACACGCATAGCTTTGCACAGGCAAGACCATCTTTATCTGACGTCAGTGCGGCGGCTTTTTTGATTGTTTTACTCATAAGCATGACCGCATCCATATTAATGCCGGCTCTTGTCGATGCAACATTTACAGATGCACATATCCGTTCCGTCTGTGTAAGGGCTTCGGGAATAGCCTCAATCAAAGCCTGATCGCCTTTGGCAATACCTTTTTCAACCAGTGCGGAAAAGCCGCCGATAAAGTCAATACCAACCATTTTAGCTGTTTCATTAAGTGTTTTGGCAACTTCAACAAGCTGCTCCGGTGAAAAGGGTGCGCCAACAACCGCAATCGGACTTATGGAAATTCGTTTGTTTACTATGGGAATGCCGTATTTTTCTCCAACGGCATCACATACCGACACCAGATTTTTGGCAACTCCGGATATCTTGTTTTGAATATTCTCCCTGAACCGGCCAATTTCATGACTGACACAGTCCATCAGGTTAATGCCGAGCGTTACGGCACGGACATCCAGATTTTCATTCTGAAGCATATCCAGTGAAGAGAGAATCTCTTTTTTATTCATCATTTACCGCCTTGAAAAAAGTTTAAATTAAGAGGTATCTTAAATCATTGTAACCGTATCAAAAATTTTGCGATGCTGGATGTTGATCTCTATCCCAAGCTCATCTGCCCTGGTACGAAGTTCATCATGCATGGCTGTAAAATCAGCAGATGCCGGTACATCAATTTCATAAAGCATGATATTGTCACCGGGTTCCAGGCCGCCCTTAAAAACGGCTGTAAGATTAGTTACATTAACATTATGAGCAGCTATGGTTTTGGTGATTCCTGCCACAAGACCTTTATTATCAGGGCCGCGGGTAGTAATTACATATGGATCATGTCCTGATTCAGCGTCTTCCGGAGGTTTTGTAACCATTGGTTTTACATATATTTGAAGATCTGTTTCAGACAGTTCTTTTTTCATTGTTTCCTGAAGAGCTGAAGGCGTAAGCCCATCAGGTATCGCCACAATAAATATGCCTGCAAATTCAGTCTGCAGGTTAGTTTGAGTTACATTTTCAATATTACAGTCCTGCTTAAACAATATTCCTGAAACAGCTGCCAGTATGCCGGGCCGGTCCTGGCCCAATACCGAGATAATTACCTTGTTCATATAAACACCTGTATAAATGATTTTTTAAAATATAATCATGTTTTATGAAATACAATTAATGACCTGATACCATATGGAGAATATTGTTGCCAACATTATAATTGCAGAGTGTATTTCTATCCTTAAAATAAAAAAGCCGGCCTGATTTAACAGGCCGGCAAACTAAAATGTATTACGCTTTAAATTAGAAAATCTTTGTAAAAACAAGCGATATCATTGTGCCTTCCGGGCGGTCTTCCGCTTCGAACTCCGTAAGGGCTCTGAGAGAAAGTGCAAACATTCCCGGCGGATAAAACATGGATACTTCAGGGCCGATTGCATAAACCTGGTCTTTGGTATCCGTACTGCCGGTTCCTTTATCACTGCTGACCTGCCACTGGCAGTAGCCGGCCAGACCAATATCCCAGACATCTGCAACCGTTTTACCCACACCCCATTCAAAATGGAAATCATCTCCACGGGTTATATCGGTATCACCTTCTTCACTATGGATTTCATATCTGGAGAGAATGGATGCTGTCCATTTTTTTGCATTATCAAAATAGTAAGTGGCGCCGAATGTCGTCATCAATGTATACATGTCCATACCGGGTGATGCCATGGCTTCACCGGGTTGATCATTATCATATTTTCCGGTTGGCAGGAATGCGGCAAGGCCGAAAGAGAGATCGTAAGAAGGTTTGTGCCAACTCAAAAGTACCGGCTCAAGAATGATATCGCCAAGGCCAAAGTTATCTTCATTGAACAATCCCATGTCTTTGTAAATTAAAGGAACGGTAATGTCTGCACCATAATCACCACCCAAAAATTTAATATCATCAGAAACCCAGATAAAACGGTGAACATTGGCAAAAACAGTAGCATCGAGGTTATCAATAACCGTATCGCCGTTGCTGTTATTTACATCATCTGCCTGATAAAAGGCATTATACATTTTATAATACATGCCGGGGGGCGGAACCGAGGCACCCTTTATACCTTCAATACCACTGACATAATGCTCCGCGAAAGCATTTCCTGCCAAGAAAACCGTGCATAAAACAAACAAAACCGAAACCAAACCTGTAAGGTGTTTTTTCATTATTCCCTCCTGATAAGCAAAATAGACCTGTTTATGAATTTTAAAAAATTTATGTACTATGTCATATCTTTCTGATTTAAGTCAATAAAGAACATTTGAACACGGTATGGCACTGAAGGTTTTCTATCTTTTTAGGGTCGCTCGGGCATCGCCGAGGTTTAATTTAGGACAATTAACTATAAACTATAATTCCACGATGTTTCAGGCTGGTATAATATATTTTAAGACGCTTTTAATATTCTTTTCACGATGAAGATGCTGCCATATGACAAAAAACCTCCCGATTGCTGTCATTTCCTATAATCGCAACCAAATCTTTTGTCTTCAAAACAAAATTAGCATCGGGATTGGGCTTCAGCTGCCCATCGCGGACAACACCGACGACAGAGACACCCGTTGTTTTGCGTATTTCGCTTTCGCCAATGGACCGATTTGCCAGCGGACTTTCCAGAGATAATCGAATCCATTGTAAATCAAACTGTTGTTCGGCTCCTCGGAGTTGGGACAGTACGTTATAGCTGTCGTTAGTGTTAAACAATACCGCGTAGAGTTCCTGTCGAATGGTATCCGTGAGGCGTTGAACTTCCGTTGGCAGAATCTTCAGGTGCAGAAGGGACTGACGCGCCATTTCAAGACTCGCCTCGAACTCAGGAAGAACGACTTGCGAAACTTCCAGCGCTTTCATTTCATCGAAATAATCAGGACCGGAAGCTCGCGCAACAATTTTGAGATGTCCATTTAAGCGTTTTGATTGAACGATGGTTGATCTGGTCGCCATAAGGTCGGGTATGGCCACAATGAGAAGGGTTGCAGCTTTGATCCCCGCTGCTTCGAGAACAATTTCCTGACCGGCATCACCATAAACCACTGACATACCGGTCGCTTTGGCTTTCTCAAACCGTCTGTGGTCAAGTTCAATGATGATAAACTGCAAATTCAGACGCTTTAAAATTTGTGCTATCTGAAAGCCTACTCGTCCGCCGCCCACAATAACGGCATGGCTTTCATATCCGTGATCAGGAATATTTGAAGACTCTAATTTCTCATGGCGAAACCAACGTTTCTTAAGCGCGTAAATTTTTGCCGTCTGGCCCGAAATCAGTGGCGTGAGCATCATGGACAGAATCGTTGCCGTTAAAACCAAGGCGTAAAGGTCGTTGTCGATGGAACCGGTTGACAGTCCGACTCTGGCCAGGACAAAGGAAAACTCGCCAATTTGAAAAAGGCCCAATCCAACAGCCAGTGGAATGACATTACGGTAATGGAAAACACGTGTAATAAGCGCAAAAATAAGTCCTTTACCAATGCATACGGTTACAACCAGTAAAAGGACTTCCCGAATATGACCGAACAGGAAGGCCGGGTCAAAGAGCATTCCGACCGATGAAAAAAACAGCAGTCCGAAAAGATCTCGCAGTGGAATAATATCGCTCAGCGCCTGGTGACCATAATCCGACTCGCTCAAAACCATTCCGGCCACAAACGCACCAAAGGCAAAGGAGAGCCCGGCCAGGTGGGTAAGGTAGCCAACCCCTAGCCCGATGGCGGTAATCGCCAACAGGAAAAGTTCCCTTGAACCGAGTCTGGCAATGTGTGACATCAACCGCGGAAGCAACCGTGTTCCGAACAGAATCATCCCCGCAAGGAACCCACCGGCTTTAAGGACCGCAAAACCAAGCGCCGGCAATCCAACTACCGGATCATTAAGCTGGGGAAGGATGATAATCATCGGGATCACTGCCAGATCCTGAACGATGAGCATCCCGATCATTACCTTGCTGGAGAGGGTCCCCAGCCAGCCCTGATTCATCAGCGTTTTGAGAAGCATCATGGTGCTCGAAAGCGAGACCAGAGCGCCTAACCAGAGTGACGGCTTCCAACCCAGTCCCATTAGGTGGCCGATGCCAAAACCGAGCCCGACTGTGAGGGCCATTTGGATGGGTGTTCCCACCAGCGCAACCATTTTGACAGGCTTAAGGTCTTTGAGGGAAAATTCGAGCCCGAGGGCAAATAACAGTAGTGCAATACCGATCTCGGCAAGCAGTTCGATTTCGTGAATGCCTGAGACCGTAAGCCCCCCCGTATGGGGGCCAAGAATAACCCCTGCGATGATATAACCCAGTATGAGGGGCTGGCCCATCCGCTGAAGTAGTAAGCCACAGAAAAATGCGGCAACAACGAGTAATATTATATCGGTTGCAATACCCATTTATGTTTTATTCCTATGATTCCTGACCATTATTTCCTAAATCACTTATAAGATTTGAGCACCTACAACAGAAACCGCAGATCCGGTAGAGATAAACTGCGGCTAACCTGTAATTTATGACCTGGCGGGCACCAGGTCAACAGAAAAGATGATTGGAATTCACCTGTTTTTCACCCGTCTGTCAAGGAAATACGGTACTTATTGAAAAGAAAAAAATGATACCTTATATGACTTTAGACTAAATGCTGTACATGCAGGATTTAATATGCTAATAATATTAGTATATTTTTAAAGAGATATTTTTTTAAATGATTAAGTATCCAGCCAAAATACCTGAGCGTTCAGTATTACTGTTGAGTCCTTTTGAAAGAACTTCAAAAACTCCCTTTTATATATTTTTTAAACGTGTTCATTTTTTCCGGAGCATATAATGAGGATTATTACTACGCACAAGAACACTGATTTTGATGCGCTGGCATCGGTGGTTGCCGCTACAATATTATACCCTGACGCTGTTCCCGTTCTTCCAAAGCAGGTCAATCCAAACGTTAAAGCCTTTTTGTCAATCCATAAAGATATCTTTAAAATGAAGTCTCCGGGCGATATTGACTGTGATAAGGTAGACAGCCTGGTTGTTGTTGATACGGATAACTGGAGTCGGATTGACCATGTCAAAAAACTGCAGAAGCGTGATGATCTCGAAATTATTATGTGGGACCATCATATGAATAAACAGAATATCAAAACATCATGGGAGCGCAAGGAGCCGATGGGCGCAAATATCACGCTCATGACGCAGCAGTTAAAAGAGGAACGAAAACTTTTGACGCCGATCCAGTCAACTCTTTTTCTGGCAGGCCTTTATGAAGATACCGGTAATTTGACATTTCCATCATCGCAGGCAGCGGATGCCTATGCTGCCGCATACCTACTTGAGCGAAAAGCTGATCTCAAAATTATCGGTTCACTTCTGAGGCCTGCTTACGGTGAGCAGCAGAAAAATGTTTTATATGAAATGCTGGAAAACACTGATACTGAAAAAATAAATGGAATAAAAGTCAGTATTAATAAAATGAAAATTGAGGGACATGTCGGTGGACTCTCGGTTGTCGTGAGCATGTACAGGGAAATTGCCAATGCTGATGTCGCATTCGGTGTATTCGAAAATGAAGATCGTGACAACTGTATTGTCATCGGCCGAAGTGATGTTGATGAAGTAAACGTTGGTGCAGTCATGAGAAGCCTTGGCGGCGGCGGCCACCATGGTGCCGGATCTGCCATGTTGAAAGGCATCTCTGCTGACAGAGTTGAAGAGTGGATTCGGGATATTATCAGCGGTGGTCAACGATCGGCGGTACAGATAAGTGATCTTATGTCTTTTCCGGTTATTACCGTATCTTCAAATACATTAATGCAGGATGTGGCTGTGTTACTTCGAGAAAAAGGTTGTACCGGCGTCCCTGTTGTTGATGATGGTGAGCTCAAAGGCGTTATATCAAGACGGGACTTCAAGAAATTGAAGAAAGAGTCTCAGCTTAATGCACCGGTCAAAGCATTTATGAAATGTGATGTGGTTACAATATCACCGGACAGGGGACCGAACCAGGCTGCTAATTTGATGGTAAAACATGATATTGGCCGCCTGCCGGTTATACAGGACGGCAAGGTTATCGGTATTGTGACCCGGACGGATGCTATGCGTTATTTTTATGATTTGCTGCCGGATTAACAGGGGTAAAGTGCTGAGTACTGAGCAATGAGTACTTAGTTAAGAGTCAGGTGTGAGGCGTTAGGGGAAAAATCGATTAGTAGCATTTTTGTTAAAAAATTAGTCATTTGAAAAAGTAATCCCGAAAATGCTTGCAAAACAAATATTTTCGGGATTCTTATATCCGGTTTCATTTTTAACGATATTATTGCTTTAAACTGAGATTATATCCTATTTTTGTTTTTCTCTCAGCACTTTAGCTTTATTTACTCTTCCGGCGCAAAATCAGGGTCGGTGAGTTTAAGCATTCCGATGCCGCCCATGATGTTTTTGTTATTGGTAATCCCATTTCTGCGCAGCACCAGCTGGACTTCATAGGAGCGTATGCCGGAACCGCAGAGCAGGTAAAGGGGTTCGTCCTTCGGTACTTCATCCATCCGGTTTATCAGTTCCTCCTGCGGGATACCAATCCATCTTTCTTTATATTTTTCAACAAAGGGTCCGGTCTGGGCATCACTTCTGACATCCAGTACGCGCTGATTGTTATTCTTGAATTCTTGCAGAAAATCCATAACATCAATCGGGTCATGACTGCCGTCAATCGTATTTTCAAGCGTATTTCCTGCATTGTTGATAATATCCATTGCAGATGCAAACGGTGGTGCATAACCGACCTCGAGTGCAGATATTTCCTCAACGGTGACGCCATGTTTGAGTAATACGGCCACGGAATCGATGCGGGACTTGACGGCGTCACCGGCAGAGCCGATTCCTTCAATACCGAGGACTTTTCTGGTTCTACGATCTGCTATCAGTTTGATGTACATCAGCTCCATTTCCGGATAAAAGTGGGCCCTGTCTGACTGAACAACGATAGCCTGAACTGCATCAAATCCCGCAGCTTTTGCCTGTTTCAGGGTTAAACCGGCCCGGGCAATGCCCAGATCAAAAATCTTGAGACAGAATGTACCGACAGCGCCGTGCAACTGGTCACATCCACCGCAAATGTTTGTTCCGATGATACGACCCTGGCGGTTTGCCAGGGATCCCAGCGGCATATGAACGCTCTGTCCACTGACCAGATGAGGGACCTCAACACAATCTCCACCGGCATAAATATTAGGATCGGAAGTCTTCATACATGAGTTGACGATAATACCGCCCAGGGCACCGATTGCAAGACCTGCATCTTTTGCAAGTTCGGAATTCGGTCGGGCGCCGACAGAAAGAATAACAAGTTCGCAGGGCAGGGTGCCGGCAGTGGTTTCCACGGCGGTAACACCGGTTTTTTTGTCACCCACAATACCGGTGACGCGTTCACCGAGTATGAGCTTTACGTCTTTTTCTTTCATATGATTTTCTATCGGCAGAGACATATCTTTACCAAAGGCCATCGGCATCAGCTGGTCCATCATTTCTACCAGTGTTGTTTCAATGCCCCACAGATCTGTCAGTGCTTCTGCTATTTCCAGGCCGATGGCGCCACCGCCGATTACAACCGCTTTTTCAACCCGGCCCTGTGAAATCATATCTTTGACGAGTTGGGCCTGGTGAAGGTTTGTCAGCGGGGTTACGCCGGGCAGATCAACACCCTCAAGGGGAGGGATAAAAGGGCTTGCACCGGTAGCGATAACAAGCTGGTCATATTCAATTATCTCTTCCTTACCGTCAGAGACAGAAACGGTCGTGACGGTTTTATTTTTTCTGTCGATTGCCGTGACCTCTTTATGATGAACGGCAACGCCTTTGGCATTCCGGAAAAAAATTTCATCCCTTAAGATATGAGCACTAGTAGAGCGAAGCCCCTCAACGTCGGCAACATCGCCGCCGACATAATAGGGAATACCGCATCCACCGTAGGAAATAAGCTTGTCTCTGTCCAGTAAAGTAACTTCAGTTGAAGGATCCAGTCTTTTGATACGTGCTGCAACCTTTGGTCCCAAAGCAACAGCACCGATAATAACTACACGTTTTGGCATAATGATCTCCTTTATATATTTTTTTTACTTTTCTGTTGTACGCCTTTTTAACCATTTTTCAAGTCTATCCAGACCTTCTTCCGTAGAAATTTTGGGTTTGTAGCCAAGATCCTGTTTTGCGGCAGAAATATCAAACCAGTGGGCAGTCGCCAGCTCCTTTGCCACAAAGCGGGTCATTTTGGGTTCACCCTTCAGTCTCAAGGTTTTATAGATAAATTCAAGTATCGTACCGATAGCAAGTGCAATACCGGCCGGTACGCTCTTTCTGATAATCGGTTTGCCGCCGGCCATCAGGATGGCATTGACCATATCCCATAACGGAAGTGGTTTATCTTGACTGATAAAGTAGAGATTGCCGGTCAGTTCCGGTTTTTTTATAAGGCTGTCTGCTGCAGCGATATGGGCATCTGCGGCATTGTCAATATAGATGGTATCGACAAGATTTTTACCATTCCCCACCTGAGCTATCGATTCGGCTCTTGAAATAATCCTGGGCACCAGATGGTTATCTTCAGGTCCCCAGATCAGGTGCGGCCTTAAAATGATTGTTTTCAGGCCATCTTTTGCTGCTTCAAGAACGGATTTTTCAGCCATCGCTTTTGTCTTGGGATAATCGCAGTGATATGTTTTTGGATAAGGTACGGATTCATCAACACCTTCCATGTCGGTCCCGTCAAATATAACACTGGGTGAGCTTGTGTGGATCAGGTAAGGAATATCATTGATTTTACAGGCATCTATTATATTCTGTGTCCCGACAACATTGGTTTCATAAAAGTCAGCATATTTCCCCCATACACCCGGTTTTGCTGCAGTGTGAAAGATGATATCCACATTCTTGCTTGCAGCAACCACAGCGGGTTTATTACTGATATCTCCATGGAACTGTTCAACACCTGCTTTTTCCAGTGAATCATAATGACCCCTGGAAAAACTGCGAACATTGTCGCCCCGTTCCACAAGTTTTTTAACGATAGCATTCCCCAGGAATCCGCCGCCGCCGGTAACAAGTATATTTTTTTCAGAATTACTGTTATTTGAAATATGGTTACCCATGAGGTATTTTCAGCTTTTTGGAGGCCCATATTGAAAGCTGCTCCCTGAAAATCTTTGAATTGTGTCGTATGTCAACGGGGAAAGCACGATGAGCAAGGAATGTAGAAATACCTTTGGTCATCTCATTTGATTTAGCCAAATCGGAAAGTTCCTGAAAAAGTGAATCTTTATTTGTACCCCGATCTTCCTTGTTAATTTCAATACAGATAACCGGAATCTGTTTTCCGGGTTTGCCGATACCAACAAGCGCAGATCGGTAAACAAAAGGGTGGTTATTGAAAATGGCTTCACAGGGAACAGCGTAAAGTGTTCCCGTTTCCGTAATTACACGGTGATTTTTACGACCGCAGAACCAGACACGGCCCTTGATGTCCATCCATCCCAGATCGCCCATTCTGTGCCATATGGTGCCGTTGTCAGCAATCTTTGCAAGCTTGTCCGCCTTGGGTCTTCTGAAATATTCCTTTGTTACCTGATCACCCCTGACAACAATTTCACCTATCTCTCCTGTTTTCAGAACGAGGCTGTCATCCCATTTTTCAATGGGTGTATCGGTTGTTTTGATAATTCTGACATCCGTATCATCAGCAGGCAGCCCTACACAGTTTCCATAGCCCTGTTCACTCTTTTTACGGGTTTCAGATAGAATTTCTTTACTGCCGATATAGAGGGAAGGCATAGATTCCGTTGCACCGTAGGGTGTAAATATTTCGGCTTCTTCACCAAGCATGGTTAAAAACTGCTCTATGTCGGCAGGCGCTACCGGTGCACCTGCAGAAACAATCCGGTTCAGTGTCGGCAGTTTGATGCCATGCGCCTTCCCATACTTACCGACGCGGTTGAGCAGGGCAGGGGATGCAAACATGTTTGTGACGGCCTGATTTGTGATAGCTTCAATAATCTTTTCAGGGTTAGCTTTCGCGGGCCGTGTTGGATCCATATCCGGTATAATGGCTGTCATTCCCAGTGTCGGGTCAAAAAGGGCAAATAATGGAAAGGTCGGCAGATCAATTTCACCGGGTTTGATATCAAAAATTGACTTTATGAGGCGGACCTGAGCATTAAAAATCCCATGCGTATAGACAACACCTTTTGCGGGTCCGGTACTTCCCGTTGTAAACAGAATAGCCGCTGTTTCATCTGCCCGGGTATCAGCCATGGGAAACGGCTCCCAGGGCGTAAGCTTAAGCTGGTCCATGGTATATCCGCTCCAGAACCAGCGCCGGCCGACCGTAACTCTGATTCTCAGACTCTTAAAATATTTAGCGTAGAACATTAAAAGGATATGCGCCTTGGGTATGCCGATAAATGCTGTTGCCCGGCTTTCATTCAGGCACATGACCATTCGTTTGATGCCCATGCCCGGATCCACCATAACAGGGACGGCACCGACTTTGAAAAGTGCAAATGTCAGCACAAAAAAATCAATGCCGGGCTTAACCATTAAAATGGTTCGGGTGCCGCGGGTTATTCCCACCTCATTCAAGCCGTGGGCCAGGCAATCCGATTCCTTATCAAGCTGCTGAAAGGTAAGGTGTGAATAGGCAATACGACCATGGTTGTCATAACCTGCCGGACTGACAACCGCTCTTGCAAACGGCCTGGTTCGGGCAAACTTTTTAAGATGGACTGCTACATTGGTGGGCGTTTGAGCGCCCTCAATTTCCGGTTTTTCTAATGTATGTTCCGCCATTTTACCTTTTCCCGATGGAGGCAGTTATTTAAATGTAACCCAAATCTGAAAAACAGGTGTTTGAGGTATATCTTATAAATTATGTCGCTTCAAGAAATCCCTGATCAATTCTGAAATCTTTTCCGGTTCATCTTCAAGAATATAATGACCGGCCGATGAAAAATAATGAGACTCTGCTTCAGGAAAGCGACGTTTCCATTCGGCAAAATAGTCATCATCAAAAACAAAATCGTGTTTGCCCCAGCAGATCAACGTAGGAATATCTTTAAGCGCGTCAAGGTTATCCTGGGTTTCCTTAACGAGATCATAGCTGGGATCATGTTCCGTGACCGGGATATCCTGAACAAATTTCAGTGTCGCAATCCGATTTTCCTTACAGTTATACGGGGCAATCAGACCTTTTTTAACATCATCAGGCAGGCCTTTATGAGATGCCATATAAAGGGCACTGCGTGCAAACAGGTTGAATCGGGGTATGGCAATTTTTGCAAAAAGAGCATTGTGCCGGATCAGTTTAAGTCTTAACGGTAAACGCTTGGTGCCGGGTGGAAAAAAAGCGGCTGTGTTCAGCAGTACAATCCTGCCGATACGCTCCGGGTTTTTGACCGCATAGGCCATTCCAATCATTCCGCCCCAGTCATGAACAATGAGGGTAATCTTTTTATCAATATTAAGCATATTAATCAGGGCAGAGATATCATTAACCCGGTTTTCAAGCTGATAATGATAAAGGCTGTCTGACGGTTTATCAGAAAGTCCACAGCCGATATGATCCGGTACAATGGCACGGTAATCCGGTGAAAGATCCGTAATCAGCTTTCGATAATAAAATGACCACGTCGGATTGCCGTGGAGCATGATGAGGGGGTCACCGCTGCCTTCATCGATATAATGATATTTCAGTCCATTGATGTCGGCATAATTTGAATCAAAAGGGTAAAGGGCTTTGTAGCCGGACGGATCAATATGTTTGCCGGAAAATTTACTCAAGCGCTATTACCACCTTATCCCTAGAATCAGACAGTTTAAGCCGCTGCCGATACCGCAGAATGCGACAAAATCTCCTTTGTCAAAAAAATCACGTTCATCAGCAATAGCGGCCGTCATCGGTAGAGAAACCGTTCCGATATTTCCCAGGTATTGAAATGTAGTAAAATCCTTTTCTGCCGGGACTCTGATCGCATCAAGGACAGCCTTTTGATGAGCAGCACCGACCTGATGACATATTATTTTGTCCGGATCATTATCAGCCAGAGACAGTTCCGATTTGAATGCGCTGAACGTCTCAATACCTAAAGCAACGCCATTTTGAAGGACACCCACAGAATCTGTTTCCATGCACATGGGGGCGCTTGCGGGTACGCCTGAATCCGGCCCCCATCGGCACAATTCATGATGTTCCGTAGCATTTTTAATGATGCCGCCTTCAAGTTTATGACCTGAACCGGCAAAAGAGTCATCTGTCAGGATAACGGCAATCGCACCGGAGCCGCCGGTGAGTGTGGCTATTGTTTTCTTGAAAACATCCATGTTCATATGGGTCAGCAGACGGTCTATGGTCATCTCAACAATCTGTCGGGATGATTCACAGGATACGATCATACCGGCTTTGATCTGGCCCAGTTCAATGGCATTGGCCACCTGGACCATACCGTTGACTACGCCAAGACAGGCATTGGAAATATCATAGATTTGCGTGTCAGCACCCAGGCCAATATTATTTGCTACCGCACATGCAGTGGCCGGTTCAAGATTTTCCCTGCAGACACCGCCATATATCAGCATACCAATATCTTTACGGGAAATATCAGATGTCTCAAGCGCTTTTTCAGCAGCTTTTGTCGCACCGTCGCTCAACCTGAAACCTGCATCCCAATACCGGCGTTCACGAATGCCGGTCAGTGCCTCAAGCTGCCCTTTTTGAAAGTGCAGGGCTTCATAAAGCGGTGTCAGCCGGCTTTCAAGATCATCCGATGTGATGACATTCGGTGGTAATTCATATCCAAATGAACTTAGATAAACTTTTGAGTAACGCATATTAATTCTCAATAACTATTCTACGGGTACTAATTTAATTCCAAAATTGTTTAATTCATAAATATAAAGGCCATCCACTTTTACAAACCCGTCAGCTATAATGATGGGGTGGGGGACATCCTGAATTTTGGTTACGGATGCCTCTACGGCCATCTTTTTACAACTTGGTGGAATCTGGCCCCGATACGCCCAGTGATGCGGTTGATCATCCATCATTCCAAGGCGGTGCGTTTCTGCAAGATGCGGCCATCTGTCCAGTGCAATATATCGCAGGAGCTGCAAAAAAGATTCAACGCCCAGTGAGCCGGGGCAAACCGGATCCTGGTAAAAGTGCGCCTTAAAAAACCATTCATCCGGATTTACATCTTTGCTGCCGCGTATATAGCCAAGACCCGAATGGCCGCCTTCAGGCAGATACAGATCAATCGTGTGAACCATTTTCAGAGCCTGAGCGGGCATTTTAAGCACCGACGATGCATTACCATCCGTATCATCCGGTGTAAAGGGTCTTTCGTCCGGCAGTGTAATTATCTCGTTATTTTCAAGTTCTTCAGGTTCGGGTGTGTAAATGCGATCTTTATAATTGCGGAGGCCGACCTGACTGGAAAGCGCCTGTTTTGTAAAGAAGCCGAAATTGGTTGTTCCGGAAAAAACTTTCTCTCCATCCTGGTAAATGGCCATTTCGAAATCTTCAATGATCATATCTCCTGCCATGCTTACTTTTGTGCAGGATATCCGATTGATGATGGTACCGGGTTCAGGAAGAACCGTTTTATGAAATACGGCGGAGCCGCCAAGGTTTCTGTATTTAAGATCCTGTTCACTGTTCAGTGCCGAGCCCATATATGCAGAGAGCCAACCGCAGGTCTGGAGAACGGATTCCAGAATGACACAATAGGGCAGCATGCCGGATCTGTCAGCCTTAAAAAACCACCCATCCGGATCTATATCAAATTCGGAATCTACAATGCCGCCGGCTTTTAGGACCCAGGGCTCAGGATCAACCCTGACAATCCTGTCTATGAAAGAATAAGGTGGTCCTGGCAGACCCGCAATAAATCGTTTGCCGTTAAAAATACTATAACGATCTCCAAATGCGACAGCGGCTCTGCCATCGGTAAAGGCAAAAATTTTTTCTTTGTCAAAAAGTATGGTTTTTGAAGGTAATGGACCCGTGATATTTTGATTTGTTTCAACATTCCATATGGCTTTTATTTCATCACCGGTAATACCGCTCATCCGCAGGGCCATATTTTCAAAAAAAACGATTTCGTTTCCATCCGCATACATATGCGCATTTGCAATAATGTAAGGTTCAGGACTGTATCCGATCTCCCGAACTTCCACTTCATAAATGACGTGTTTTGTTTCAGGCGTGACCGGGCCGCGGCATTTGAGTTTACTTTTTACACCGATTACCGGTTCATAACAGACACCCGGTTTATCGGTTATCCAACCGGTGCGCTGCATAAACACACGCAGGGTATGGGCACAACACTCATACATAAGCGTGCCGGGCATTACCATATCATCCATAAAATGGCAGGTGAGAAACCAGTCATCCGGGTGAATATCCGCTTCGGCCTTAATAACGCCCAGCCCAAAACGGCCGCCATTGGGATCAATCTCTTTTACCCGGTCAATGAGATGCATCTTCCCATCAGGCAGGTACAGGGATTTTGATAATCGTTTTCCTTCAAATTGAGTACCAAAACAGCCGGAGAGATCACCTGACCTGAGAGCATTGAGGGCGTTGTCCGAAAAGGATTCTTTTTCCATTAAAGCCAGCTCGGTAAATCCATTATTATTGCCGGGAGCCGGTTTCCGTTCATTTTCGGTAAAGATAATACCGCCGGAGTTTTTTACCTCTTCAGCGGTAAAGAAACCCGCACATCCGTTGGTCATGGAAATGAGAAGTTCCTCTCCAATAAAGCCGTCAAAATTAAAAAAGAAAAGCCATGTATCACCCTGGCAGATAAAACGGTCAATCCTGATATCATACTGAATCGTATCTTCAACCTCCGGCAGACCGCGGTAAAATTCAACAACTGCATCCAGCAGTCTGTAAGAACGTTCACCTTTTACTTCATGGTCGATGCCCAGATATGAAGATAGAAAAAGATCCGCCTGGCCGGATTCAACAGAAATACATACGGGCGCTTTTCCGCCGTCAAGATACCATGCACCGGGCAGCACATCATGTTCGGTTACAATGCGACCGGTGCCGAGAGATCGCTTTTCACCTTCGATCGAAACAATCCTGTCAACCAGCATCAACGGTTCATCCGGTAATCTTACGCGAACATTATGTTTATCAATTTCAGCAAATTCAGGACCCAACACCTTTTCAATGGAACCGATGGCAAATTCCATGCAGAGTTCACGTGAAAATGCGGGTTCCGGTTTCTGAACAACGTCTTTTACCGGTTCAGGCATTGGTGAGTTGTCAGGGGTTATTGGCACCGGTGTTTGATCAATGTTTGCGGATGATTCTGCAAAATCGGCAAGCGCTGCCGTGTTGCCGTCACTTATAGCCTGTTCAAGCAGTTTATTCCGGAACTCAAAAGTGTCAGCATAGGTTTGTGTCAGATCCTCGGAAAACTTTAAAAAAGCCTCATGAAGCTCAGCCGTTGCTGAGATATTGTCCTGCATGGTTTGAATAATGGGCGCAAAGATATGGCCTGATTCAGAATTTTCGGGTTTATTAATACTTGCTTCAGGAACGGCATCATTTTTAATCGGTTGTTGCTCAATTTCCGGCAGGGGAGGCGGTGTTAATATTCCGCCCGGTATCAGTTTAATGACATGGGTTTCGGAAATCTTTTCAGATCTCAAGAGCCGATCGTAAGCTTTACCCTTATAAAGTGCATCAAGATCTACCGGAATACGTTCAGCTGTTAAGGTTCCCAGAAATTTGAGTATGGTCAGGTAGTCATCTTCACCCCGCATACAGGCCGATACGGCCAGATGTGGTTTGTCGCCCAAAATTGTGTTGATCATTCTGGTGCATGATGCGTGGGGGCCCATTTCAAGGAAAATTCTGAAACCGTCTTCATATGCCTGATGAATGGTATCCGGAAAATTAAACCCGTGGAGTGCCTGTTTTAAAATTGAGTCTGCGGCACTTTCAGATGTTAACTGTTTGTGAGCTTTGCCGTTGGCACAGCTATAATAGGTAATACCTTCGGGCGGTGTCGTGGGAAACAGATGGAGATTCCGGTACGCATCTGCTGCCGGTTGGGCTGCATCACAATGTACCGTAACCACACCATCAAGAAAGACAGCTTCACATCCAAGAGTGTAGATCACAGATTCAACATCATTTTTTCTGCCGCCGATCACACATTCATTTGGTGTGTTTACAATGAGCAGGCGGGATGTTGTTTTATTGTCGATAGCTCTTTTAACAGCATCCTCAGGTCTGTTCACAACGGCAACGCGCCAGTTAACCTCTTCATCTTCAGGAATGTTCCATACCTGGCGAGCAGCTTTACATGGGCCGGCAAGCTGTGTTGTAAAAAGGTCGATATCCTGCATCCGTTTCAACATTTCATGACGGTTTGGCCATGCTCCTGAAGCAAAGTGCCCGGCCGATTCTCCAAGGCTGTATCCGATAATGCCGGATGGAGAAACGCCGAAAGATTTTACAAGATTTGAAATAACGCCGCCATGAACAACCTGTCCGAAAATCATGTTCAGGGTGTCACTTTTGATTTGCTGAAGCGCACTTTGCTCCCAGTTTGCAGGCCATGATATTCGATGCGGTACATAGCATTCAGGGATAAGCTGTGTTTTGAGCCTTGGTGTTTTAACATCCATGGCTCGCAAAATTTCAGGCCATCTGGTGCCGGTATTTCGACCCATGCCGATATAGTGATTGCCGGACCCGGGAAAGACAAACGCAATTTTAGTTTTTTGCCCGAGCGGCTCCGGTTTGTAGTAAACACCGCCAAAACCGTTCATTTTTGAAGGCGTGCCGGCTGACACATGCAGCTTGGCCGAAGCGATGAACTTTTGAAGTTGAGAAAGATCTTTGGCTGCAATGCTAACCGCATATTTTCGATCTGCGTCATGCTTGCCTTTACAATACCATTTACCGGCGAGAATTCCCGGATGAGCACTTTTATCGGGCGCTTGTGAAATAAAAGTTTCAAGATCATTCAGATCAGATAAAAGTTCATCACGATTATCACCATATACGATAAAAAGGCCGTATGGCGGAATGCCCAGGGGCTGACGTCTCTCTTCTTCAACCTTTGCCGGAGTTGATTTTACTGAGTTATAATCAAACCCTTCAAGGATGACATGCATACAATTGCCATCCGTTGTCATTGCTGCGGTGCAGGCTGTTCTCGGGCCATTGGCACGATCCCTTAACCAGTATTGGGGAAATGCCGGCATATGGAAAACACTCTCATTCCAGATATTATCCGGCGCTTCCGTATATCCTGAAAGCGGCGGGATAATTTCATGAAAGAGAGACAAACCGGTTTTGACAAGAGATGCCAGGCCGGATGCGGCACCGGTATGGCCGATATTGGGTTTCAGGGAGCCAATGGCACAACGCTCAACAGATTCAGTGATGCTGCGGTTTAAAGCGTTTGCCTCAACCCTGTCTTCAGATGCATTACCGCTGCCGTGGGTTTCAAAATAGGAGATGGCTTTACCTGAGATACCGGCATTTTCACATGCCATCTCAAGAGACCGGCCGTAGGTTTTTTCCGATGGTTCCATTACCGTTATGTTGCCGCCCGAAGCTGAACCGGTGCCTTTTATAATGGCATAGATCCGGTCGCCATCTTTAATGGCGTCATCCACTCTTTTTAATACAATGGCGGCAGCGCCTTCACCGGGCAGAGAACCGTCAGCCGATTTGTCAAAGGGTCTGACCGTATTATTTTTAGAAAATGGTTTTATCGTATTTGCCGTAACGATATTTCTCGGATCTCCAGCCAGATCAACCGCACCGATCAGCATGGCATCGGTTTCCATCAACTGCAAAGAGCGAACGCCGATTTCAACTGCTTTAAGGCCGGATGTTTCAGCACCGGAAACAATAAAACCGGGGCCGCCAAACCTGAATTCACGGGCAACCCTGCTGGCAACAATACCGCCAAGGGCACCTACCGTCCGTGCCGGCGTTAATGGGTTTTCATAGGCATTTTTAACGGAATCAATCCAATGATCAGATGAATCTGCAGTGAATCTTACGGCATAATTATTTTGCCATTTTTGTATATCCGTACCCGCATGCCACCTCATATGAAAGTTGGTGGCATCAAAGTCAAACTCTATACCGATAATGGTGCCCATTCGGGGGCGTAATTCCCTCAACGGAAGGCCGGCATCTTTCATGGCGCCGCCTGCGACCTTGAGCATCAACATTTGCTGAATAAGAATGTCCGGAATTTCATTCGGCGGAATATGAAATTCATTTAAAAGGATTGGAATATCCTTTAAATATCCACCTGAGATAGAACGGTTGCCGGTTATTTCTTCAATGATGCTGTCACATCCCTTCCATCGTCCGTGAGGGCATTTACCAATAATTGTATGGCCGTTAAACACCAGTTCCTGAAAATTACGTAAGGAGTTGATTGTGCCAAATGATGTATCCATGCCGACAATGGCAATATCTTGAAGATCTTTATTTTTAATAAATTTAATATTTAATGATTCTGTATTGTTAGGAATCCACTCTTCAATTAAAAGATGAGCGTTGATACCACCAAAACCAAAGGCACTTACAGCCGCTCTTCTTGGCTTATTGTTTTTTGTTTCCCATGATTCAGCGTCAGTTTGAACCCTGAACGGGCTATCATTCAATAGTGTTGACGCAGATGATTTATTGACGTTTAACGAGGGCGGCAGTGTTTTGTTTTTTATGGCGAGCAGTATTTTGATCAACCCTGCTGCGCCTGCTGCCGTCAGAAGATGGCCGGTCATGGATTTTATAGATCCGATGGCACACTGTCCTTTTTCCCAGCCTGATTCTCCCCAGAGCGTTTTGAGGCTGTTAAGTTCCGCCTTATCTCCGGCGGGTGTACCGGTGCCATGACATTCAATCAGGTCAACATCAAACGGTGACCAGCCCGCCTGCTCATATGCCTGATTCATTGCGCGAAGCTGTCCTTCACTGTCCGGCGCCAGAAGGTTGCCACGCATATCGTTGGAAAGCCCTATGCCACGGATAACTGCATGAATCTCATCGTTGTCACGGATGGCATCATCAAGGCGTTTTAACACCAGAATACCCGTGCCTTCACCAACAACAAGGCCATCTGCTTTTTTATCAAAAGGTGCACATCTTCCTGATGGTGAAATGGCCGTTAACTGGCTGAAACCAACCTGTGTATAGATACAATCCGGTCGGGATATACCGCCTGCCAGCATGGTATCTGCGCGATTATATTGAAGTTCATCACAGGCTAGTTTAATGGCATAAAGCGATGATGCACAGGCTGCATCAAGGGTATAGCTGCCGCCGCCCAATCCGAGGGCTTCAGCGAGAATGGCTGCCGGGAAACCGGTTACTCTTGCGGCCAGGCTTTCAGATTTTGAAATCGAGATCTCTTTATTAAATTTATCAGGAAAGAGCTTTTCTTCAAACGAAGCGCCAAGGATCTTTCGTGTGATTTTTGATGAAGAATCCGTCGGCAGGGCAATTGCGGCCAGGATTGTTCCGATACGATCTTTGTCTATAGAATCTGAATTACAGCTTGCAAAAGCTTTGCGGCCCGCATCAAGCACCATATGATATAAGGGGTCAAGCTGTTTTAAGAGGGATGCGTCAATGTTTAATCCATCAAGATCAAATTTTGTATCTTTGATGAGGCAGGCCCGTTTTGAAACTGTCTTATCCGGACAGAGCATTTTGCTATAGATGGAATCAGCATCGCCAACCCATCTTTCAGCAGGAATTTCAGCGGCCGTATTTACCTTGTCGGTGATGTTTTTCCAGAATGTCTCAAGGTCGGATGCGCCTGGGAAAATACCGGATATTCCAACAATTGCAACTGGTGTTTTGTTTATCATATAATTGCCTGAAATTATTGCAAAATAAAAACTTTTTAATTAATAAACAAACTAATATAGCTGACTTGATTATTTAAGGCAAGGAACAATGAAAAATCTTGATAAGATGAAGTGTAATGAGTCTGAAGAACGTAACATGACATAAAGTTACTTGATAAGGCGTAATGTCATGGGATATCGATAAGACTCCCCATTACTCACTTTTACTGAAGCAATAATAATAAAAATAATATCGAGTATAACAAGAATACCCAGTAGAACAAATCCGATAAGAAGAAGACAGAGGATGCCGGAAAGAATACCATAAATTGTCATTGAAATTTGAAAGTTCAGAGACTCTTTTCCCTGTTCATCAACAAATGGGAAATCATTTTTTTTAACAAGCCACATTATTAATGGTCCGATAATATTTCCAAAAGGAATTCCGATAAAGGTCGTAAGTGCTAACAGATGGCATAACATTGCAAAAGTACAGGCCTGTTTTTCTTCATCTGTTGTCATGGTGCACTCCTTTAAAGAGCTAATTATATTGATAAAATCGTATATTGGATAGCAATTATTGTTTCTTATCAATAATACGCTGAAATGTAAAGAATGGCTAAGTTAATTCAATAGAATATTCTATTATTTTTTGCTGTATTCTTTTTGTATTGATGAATAAACACATTGATATATACACGAAATAAAGAAAGGGTTTGCATTTCACGTAATTATCCTATATCTCCGCTATGCTTCAATAAATTGAGGTCTCAGCACATATACTTGTTTGGAGAAAAATCATTAATGAAAAATTATGTAAGAAACGAAAAACTCAGAAATATTGCTATAATTGCACATGTTGATCATGGAAAGACAACGCTGGTTGATGCCATGTTCAGACAAAGTGGACTTTTCCGCGAAGGTCAGGAAGTGGATGATCGTATCATGGACAGCATGGATCTTGAACGTGAGCGGGGCATTACCATTTCAGCCAAGAACTGTGCGGTTACGTGGAAAGATGTAAAAATCAATATTATTGATACACCCGGCCATGCCGACTTTGGCGGTGAAGTGGAACGGTCCCTTTCCATGGCGGACGGTGCACTTTTACTGGTGGATGCATCAGAGGGCCCTTTGCCGCAAACACGGTTTGTTTTGAAAAAGACATTCGAAGCAGGCCTTAAGGTGATCGTTGTTATCAATAAAATAGACAGAAAAGATGCCCGGACAGATGAAGTCCTTGATGAAATTTATGATCTTTTCATCGATCTTGACGCGACAGAAGAGCAGCTTGACTTTACATATTTATATGCCATCGGCAGGGATGGTGTTGCCCAGAAAACCCTTGAAGAGAA
The DNA here is from genome assembly GCA_021737275.1 of Desulfobacterales bacterium. Taxonomy (GTDB): domain Bacteria; phylum Desulfobacterota; class Desulfobacteria; order Desulfobacterales; family JAIPEE01; genus JAIPEE01. Next base: position 1,780 of record JAIPEE010000046.1, on the reverse strand, counting down.
GGGTGAAAACCTTCATGTGCTTTTTGATATGATTATAGATGAAATGCCGGCACCAAAATATGATCCGGATGAACCTTTTCAGATGCTGGTTGCCGACCTGGATTATTCGGATTATCTTGGCAGGCTTGCCATTGGAAAAATATTCCATGGTGAGGCTCATCAGAAAGAGACACTTGCCTGTATTGATGAAAATGGAGATCACAATCCTTTAAAGGTTTCCAAACTTCAGGTTTATGACGGTCTTAATGTAAGGGCTGTAGATGTTGCTCAGCCGGGCGATATTATCGTTCTTTCAGGTATAGAGGATGTCAAGATCGGTGATACGATTTGTACCAAAGAAAATCCCCGATCACTGAAACGTATTGTGGTGGATGAGCCCACGGTATCAATGCGGTTTACCATCAACACATCGCCGCTGGCCGGACTTGAAGGAAAGATTGTTCAGTCCAGTAAAATTCGTGAACGTTTGCAGAAGGAGACGTTGCGGAATGTTGCCATTAAGGTTGAATACACCGAAGAGCGTGATACGTTTATTGTAAAGGGCAGGGGAGAGTTTCAGCTTGCCATCATTATTGAAACCATGCGCCGTGAGGGTTTTGAACTTTGTGTAGGCCGCCCCGAGGTTATTTTAAAACATAAAAACGGAAAAAAACTGGAACCGATGGAGCATATTTTTGTCGATTGTGATGAAAACTTCATGGGGATCGTAACGGAGAAGCTTTCTGCCAGAAAAGGAAAGATGACCAATCTGGTTAATAATGGTAAAGGACGTGTCCGGATCGAATTCAGCATCCCATCACGCTCCCTTATCGGTTATCGTGATGAGTTTCTGACCGATACAAAGGGTACCGGCATCCTGAACTCCTACCTGGAAGGCTATGGGGAGTACCGGGGTGCATTTCCGAGCCGTTTCACCGGTTCCATTGTTTCTGACAGAGGTGGTAAGGCGGTGGCCTATGCCATTTTTAATCTTGAACCGCGCGGTAATCTTTTTATTGAACCTGGAGATCCGGTCTATGAAGGTATGATAATCGGAGAGCATAACCGTGATAATGATATCAACGCCAACCCAACGAAGGAAAAGAAGCTCACCAATATGCGGGCTTCCGGTAAAGACGAGAGTGTTATTCTTTCACCGGTTAAGCCGATGACCCTTGAACGGGCCATTCACTTTTTAAGGGAAGATGAGATGGTGGAAGTGACACCGAAATCAATTCGCCTCAGAAAAACAATTCTCTCTGCACAAACTCGGCATACCATGAGATCCGCTTTCTTAAAAGAGAGTTGATTTTACCGGTAACAATTTGATAAAGGATAACTAATACGGACGTCATGATTTTGGATTAAGTATGTCGAAAAAATTTTAAGCCACTGTCGCCTTTTTATATTTGGGCGGTAGTGGCTTTTTATATAAATATACAAATTAAATTTAATACGATTTACCTTCATCGAGTAACTCTTTGATGACAAGAATTAAAAATGCGAAATTGAAATATTAAAATGCTGATATTGAGGCTCAAAAAAGAAAAGTTTTAAATATTACCGTGCAAACCATCCCATAGAATATGTATATTTTAAAAGCATGCCCAAACACATGACAACAATAATAATTCTTAAATATTTCGGGTTTATATTAAACAGACTAAAGTTTAGAGTTACAGCTCAACCATCCATCGCATTTTTTAAGGTGGATGGTTTAAAACATTTGCTCTTTTACAATTAACGATGCGCCTTTTGGTGCAATCAGGTGCAAAATGGCTGATCAGGAGGCTCGAATTTT
>JAIPEE010000045.1 GCA_021737275.1 Desulfobacterales bacterium | reverse complement strand
CATTTAAAGGGAGCATTAAGACCAAACGGTTTAGTGCGGCGCTTGATGTTGATTATCTGGAGGAAATTATGTTCACCTGATCAAAAACATAACGCAAACATGATAGGGGCTCCAGATATTTTACATGCGTTGTCCCTTGGTGTGAGGCCCTGTGTGATTGACATATAATTCAAAATGTACTATAAATTTTATTTATTTATTAGGATAATGTTATCCAAGTTTGTTGTTCATGTCGGTTGGTGGTTATAATAAAATCAGGAGGTTAGGACTATGGCAGGGAGATTTTCAGACCCCCCTCATCTCCACCAATAATATCATTGATTTAACATTGGTTTTATAAAAACTGCATGACCATTCAAGTCTTTCAAGGGAAAATCTGAAATGCTGCGTCTTACATCCTGCCGGGTTTTCAGTAACTTTAAAAACTGTTTTCACCATCACCCCTCTGGAATGATTAATTGCGTAATGTTTTCCTGAAAGGTATTCATCATGGTTCAACGACAAGGTATGAAATTCCGCACAAAGTTGTATCTTGGTTATGCAATCGTATTTACACTTATGATCATCGTTTCAACAGTTGTGTATATAAATATATCCATTCTTGAAAAAAATACAAAACAGGTTGATCATATACATGAGGTAATACGCAGTGCTGAAAAAATTGCGGCACTGCTGGTGGATATGGAGACGGGTGTCAGAGGGTTTCTGATTGCAGGAAAGGATCATTTTCTTGAACCGTATCAGGCAGGAATTGATAATTTTGATATTGTATATAAACGTGGGAAAAATCTCATAAGTGATAGCCCTTCCCAGATAATCAGATGGGAAGAACTGAAAAAGTTAAAAAACCGTTGGCTAACCGAAATTGCTCATCCTGAAATAAAATTGAGACGTGAAGTGAGTGAAGGATATGCTGCATTGCAGTTATTTCAAGAATTATCAGCAGAGCCTTTGGGTAAAGAAATTTTTGATGAACTTCGTAATGCATTAGATGCTGTTCAAGATAAGTTTCTTATTGCAGAAAATTATGAAGGAGCAGACCTGGTTGCGCAACTATCAATAGATATGCTTAACCAGGAAACGGGACAGCAGGGCTTTCTTTTAACCGGCGTTGAAGCATCTCTGGACCATTATAACGATGGTCAGTTATCTTTTGCAGAACACTATCTTGCTCTGGGTCGAATAGATTTCAAGTCTTCCGGTATAAAGTATGAAGAAATTCAACGAATCAAAACCCTTGCTGAAAGGTGGCATGAAAAAGTCGCCATTCCGGGAATTGGTGCCCGCCAGGAAGTTAATAAGTACCCCGGAAAAATTGAAGATGTTGTCGCTATGCTGGAGACCGGTGCCGGTAAAAAAATCATGGATGAAATGAGGCGGTTGATAGCAGAGATGGTTCGGGAAGAAGAGGCGTTGCTTGTTGTTCATTCAAAAAATGCTGAAATTACTTCAAATACAACGATTTTAATTACAATAATCGGTACATTAATGGCGCTTATCATTGGTAGTATTTTAAGCTTTATAATTGTTTCAGATATTTCCCGACAATTGGGTGGTGAACCGGCTGAAATTGAATCCCTTACAAAACAGGTGGCCCAGGGAAATATTTCCATAGATCTTGTGACGGAAGCAGACCATCCAACCGGTGTATACGCCTCAGCCATAAGCATGGTAAAAAATCTTAATGCCGTAGTTGATCAGGTTGATGCAATTTCCAGGGGCGATTATTCACAACAGATTGAGCCTCAATCGGATAAAGACAAACTTGGACATGCACTTGCACGAATGACAAATACGCTTCAGACCGTATCAGCTCAAAACGAGCTGGATCGACTGCAAAAAACCGGTCAGACCCGGTTGAATGAAAAACTGAGGGGAGAAAAAGAGGAAAAGAGCTTAGCTGAAGATGTTATAACATTTCTGGCAGAATTTTTCAGTGCCCAGGTTGGGGCATTCTATCTTGTTTCACCGGATGGTATGCTGGGACTTGTTGCAAGCTATGCTTATCGGAAACGAAAAAATTTTTCCAGCCGGTTTGCTGTTGGTGAAGGCCTTGTGGGGCAGGTTGCCCGGGAACAAAAGCCTATTATTATCTCCGAAGTACCGGATGACTACATCGAGGTTACTTCCGGTACAGGTAAAACAACGCCCCTTAACATAATGATATTTCCCATTCAGCTTATGGGGAAACTTAAGGGTGTTATAGAGCTGGGATCACTTCAATCTTTTTCGGAACAGGATATGGCGTTCCTGAATCAAATTGCGGAGAGTGTTGCCATTGCCCTCAACTCAGCTGAGTCAAGGCAGAAAACCCAAAAACTGCTGCTTCAGACCCAGAAACAGGCCGAGAGTTTACAAAGCCAACAGGAAGAACTAAGAGAGTCCAACGAATTGCTTGAAGAGCAGAAGAAGTCTCTTGTTGAATCAGAAACAGAGCTTCAGAGCCAGCAGGAAGAACTCCGCCAGATAAATGAAGAGCTTGAAGAGCAAGCCCAGTTGCTTGAAGAGCAGAAAACAGCCACCCGGAAAAAGAATATCGAACTGGAAAAAACCCGAAAGATCATAGAAGAAAAGGCACATCATCTCGAACTGACCGGTAAATACAAGTCAGAGTTTTTAGCTAACATGTCTCATGAGCTTCGCACGCCGCTCAATAGTATTCTGCTGCTCTCCAGACTTCTGTCCGACAATAAAGATGCAAACCTTACACCCAAACAGCAGGAGTATTTGCAGACGATCTATTTGTCGGGAACAGAGCTGCTTGAGTTGATAAATGAAATTCTTGATCTTTCCAAGGTTGAGTCCGGTAAGATGGATGTTCATTTGGAAAGTGTTGACTTGCGTGAGCTTACCCAGCGGGTGGAACAAACATTCAAACCTCAGGCCCAGAATAAAAATCTTGATCTCAATATCAATCTTTCAAGTGATATTCCCGCCCGGATTAAAACCGATCGGCAGCGTCTGGATCAGATTATAAAAAATCTTTTTTCCAATGCATTAAAATTTACACAGGCAGGCAGTATAACGCTTGATATTCGACGGCCGGCAGACACTCTCGATTTATCCGCAATGGGACTTTCGCCTCAGACGGCCATTGCACTTTCCGTCATTGATACCGGTGAAGGTATTCCAACGGCAAAACAAAAGCTTGTGTTTGAAGCCTTTCAGCAGGCTGACGGCACCACCAGTAGAAAATTTGGCGGAACAGGGTTAGGCCTTTCTATTGTTCGTGAACTATCCAAATTGCTGGGCGGCTCTGTTCATCTTGAAAGTGAACCGGGTAAGGGTTGTGCGTTCACCGTATTTCTTCCTGAAACGTTTGACAAACCATCACCGCAGAATCCGAAAAAACCCGGGGGAAAAAACGCTCCCAAGCAACAAATTGATGCCGCTCTCCCGGTAAAATCGGAATTGACAATACAGGATGCAGAATTTGTACCTGATGATCGTGATATTGTTAAGCCGGAAGACAAATCGATATTAATCATTGAAGATGATTCCAAGTTTGCAAAGACTCTCGCTGATTTATCCCGGGAACGCGAATACAAAGTTCTGATTGCAAATGATGGTGAAACCGGCCTCCACTTTGCAGACTACTTCAAACCGGATGCCATTATTCTGGACATCGGTCTTCCCGGTATGGACGGCTGGTCAGTTATTTCCAGACTCAAGGATCAACCCGGTACACGGCACATTCCTGTTCATTTCATGTCCGCTCATGATGAAACCGTTGAGGCCCGTAAGATGGGTGCCATCGGTTATATAACCAAACCGGTCAACCTTTCCATGCTCGATAATGCATTCGAAAAAATCGAACACCTTATTTCGGGAGACATACGAACGCTGCTTGTGGTGGAAGATGATGATGTTCAGAGAAATGCTATTGTTGAGTTGATCGGTAACAGTGATGTTGATATAATCCAGGCTGCAAATGGTGAAGAGGCATTCAAATTGATCCGGAGTCGGATATTTGACTGTATAATTCTTGATCTTGGCCTTCCCGATATATCGGGTATCGAATTTTTAACAAAAATGAAAGATGATGCTTTCATTACCGAAATACCGATCATTGTCTATACCGGCAAGGAGCTTACAGCGGAAGAAGAGGCAATCATTAATGAATATGCGGAAAAAACAATTATCAAGGGCGTCCGGTCACCTGAAAAACTTCTGGATGAAACCTCTCTCTTTTTACACCGTATTGAAGAGAACCTGCCTGAAGAAAAACGTAAAATGATCCGCATGCTTCATGACCGTGAATCAGTATTTGATAAAAAAAAGATTCTGGTTGTGGATGATGATATGCGCAATGTTTATGCAACCAGTAATATGCTTGAAGAAAAGGGGCTTGAGGTTCTGATAGCCACGGACGGCCGTAATGGCATTGAAAAGTTGGATGAAAATCCGGATACCGACCTTGTACTCATGGATATCATGATGCCTGTAATGGACGGATATGAGGCTATGCAGACTATCCGAAAAGACAATCGATTTAAGGCATTGCCGATTATAGCGCTTACCGCCAAAGCCATGAAGGGTGATCGTGATAAATGCATAGAGGCCGGGGCCAGTGATTATCTGTCAAAACCTGTAAACATAGATAAGCTTCTTTCGATGATGAGGGTGTGGTTATACTGAAATGGAAAATCTTAAAAATGAAAGTATTGAAGTCAAGCTGTTGCTTGATGCCATTTATATGAAGTATGGATATGATTTCAGAAACTATTCAAAGGCTTCCATCAAAAGGAGAATTGAGGGGTTTTTATCGCAATCCGGAATAGGGAGTATCTCTTTCCTCCAACATGAAATCCTTTATAATCAGGTGTTATTTGGAAAACTGCTGAGCCAACTTTCTGTTAATGTGACCCAGATGTTTCGTGATCCGGATTTCTATAGTGCTCTTATAAAACATGTTATCCCTGAACTAAAGAAAAAAAAGATTATCAAAATATGGCATGCGGGTTGTTCTACCGGCGAAGAGGTTTATTCCCTTGCCATTATATTAAAAGAAGAGGGCTTGTATAATAAATGCCGTATTTATGCCACGGATATGGACGAAATAGTTCTTCAGAAAGCAAAAAAAGCAATATACCCGATCAAGTATATTCAGGAATATACTTTAAATTATAACAAGGCCGGCGGGCAAAAATCGTTCAATGATTATTATACGGCAAAATATGATTTTGCCATGCTGGATTCGGGATTGAAAGAAAACATTCTTTTTTCAAATCATAACCTGGCCAGTGACAGCGTTTTTGGAGAGATGGATATTATTATTTGCAGAAACGTTATGATATATTTTGACAGAGAGCTCCAGGAGAGAGCCTTTAAGCTTTTTAAAGATAGTTTATGTGCAAGGGGTATTTTGTGTCTGGGGTCTAAAGAGACAATTCGTATATCTGAGTACTCGGATGCTTTTGAGGATATTGTTGCACCTCAGAAAATATACAGGTTGACTAAATAATGTTTCCGGATAAAGATGCAGGGAGAGAAAATCGCTTTGAAGCTGTTGTTGTGGGCGTATCTGCCGGGGGCTTGAAGGCCCTCCAGGTAATTTTAAGTGAGCTGGATAAAAAATTTCATCCGTCTGTTATTATTGTTCAGCATATCTCACCGGCGGCAGATAATTTTCTTCCTCGTTTTTTAAATAAAAAATCCGCCTTACCGGTAAAACAGGCGGACGAAAAGGAAGTTATTAAATCCGGTTATGTATATATCGCGCCGCCTGATTATCATCTTTTAGTAGAAGAAGATAAAACTTTCTCATTGAGTGTGGATGGTAAAATTAATTATGCACGTCCCTGTATTGACGTGTTATTTGAGACAGCCGCATATGCCTATGGAGCAGCCCTGGTTGGATTACTTCTTACGGGTGCAAACAGAGACGGCAGCCAGGGATTAAAAAAAATAAAGGAAGCAGGTGGCCTTACTATTGTTGAGGATCCGAAAACGGCTGAAGTTCCTATTATGCCGCAGGGGGCAATTAAAACACTGGATGTAGATCATATTCTGAGCTTAAGGACGATTGCACCGTTTTTAAACATACAGGTGGCCTAAAGTCATAAAGTCGAAAAAAAATAAGGATGGAGCATGGGAGATTCAGATAAAATAAATATTTTGATTGTGGATGATACACCGCAAAACCTTCTTTCTCTTGAAGCAATTCTCGAAAATGATGAAGTGAATATTGTCAAGGCAAGTTCGGGAAATGAGGCGCTTGGTGTTGTACTTCGTCATGATTTTGCACTTGTTTTACTTGATGTTCATATGCCTGATATGGACGGTTTTGAAACAGCAGAACTAATGAGAAGCAATGCCAAAACCCGCCATATCCCCATCATTTTTGTAACGGCCATCAGCAAGGAGCAGCAACATATCTTTAAAGGATATGAAGCGGGCGCTGTTGATTATATTTTTAAACCACTTGATCCTGATATCCTGATAAATAAAGTTAAAATATTTATCGAATTATTCAGACAGAAGAAAAAAATTGAAGATAATAATCTTGCCCTGGAAATATCAAACAGAAAAATACTTGAACAGCAAAAGGCGCTTATCGAAGAAGAGCGCATTAAGGTATTATTTCAAATGGCAGGTGCAACAGCCCATGAGCTGAACCAACCGCTAATGGCTCTGTTAGGTTATATTGAACTGCTGAAAATGGAAGGAGAAAATCCCGAGAAGTCATTGGCGTACATATCTAAAATAAATGAAGCGGGACAGCGCATATCCGATATCGTTCGAAAAATACGAACGTTTCAGCATGACGAGACTTCTGTATATAGTAATCAAACGACTATAGTGAACCTTAATCAAAAGATAAGAATCCTGTCTGTTGAGGATTCAGCCAAAGATTTCGACTCATATGTCTTATTATTTAAATCAAGAGATGATATCGATCTGTTTCAGGCAAAGACAATAAGTGAGGCATTTAGAATGCTGAGTGAAGAGCATTACGATATAATTTTCCTTGATTATAAACTTTCTGATGGCAACGGTATTGACTTTTTGAGAAAGATGGCATCCAGGGGTCATTCAACGCCGGTTGTAGTTATAACCGGCCATGGTGACGAAATTATTGCATCAAATGTAATCAGGGAAGGTGCATCAGATTATTTAACGAAAACGGTTCTCAGCAAGGAGAGTATTTCCCGCGTTATAACCAGCACACTTGAAAAATCACGTTTAAAAAAAGAAGTGGCCATAGCCATGAGCAGAATGGCGGAAATGTCTATCCGTGATAAGCTGACCGGGCTCTACAACCGGCGATATATGCAGGAAGTGATCGAAAGGGAATTTGAGCATTCTCAAAGATATAAGTTAGATCTGTCCTGTCTTATTCTCGATCTTGATTTTTTTAAAAAAATTAACGATACATACGGCCATCTTTGCGGGGATTTTGTATTGCAGGAGTTTGCAAATCAACTTAAAAAAACCACAAGAAAATCAGATCTTTTATTCCGGTATGGTGGAGAGGAGTTTCTGGTGCTTCTTCCTCAAACTGCTATAGCCGGCGCTTTAAAGCGGGCTGAAATGATTCGTAAAGAATGCTGTAACCATACATACTGTTTTGAACAGAATCATATAGGCTTAACTGTAAGTATCGGTGTTGCATCAGTTCGTGAACACCGGCCTGAAAATGCTGCTGATTTAATTTCCTTTGCAGATAAGGCATTATTTGAATCCAAAAATAGTGGTAGAGATTGTGTTAAAAGACATTAATCATTTAACGGACTAATGGTGATTTTATGGTTAAGGTAACCATGTTAATGGCACAGACACTGGATGGTAAAATTGCAAAGCACGCAGACCATTTCCCGGACTGGACCGGTGCGGAAGATAAAAAACTTTTTGTAGAGAAAAGTAAAAAAGCCGGAGCCGTTATGATGGGATCAAGAACATTTGATACCATCGGAAGGCCCCTTCCAGGAAGGAAAAATATTATTCTATCCAGAAACAAAAGCCGGGTATCTGAATGGGATAATCTGATTTATACCGATGAAAAACCGACGGAAATATTAAAAAACCTGGAAGAAGATGGCTATTCTGAAGTTATTCTGGCGGGTGGTGCACTCGTTAATTCCCTGTTTGCAAAGGAAAATCTTATTGATGAGATTATTGTAACCGTGTCCCCTCTTGTCTTTGGGGAAGGGCTTGCTCTTTTTGAAGACCATATCGCCATAGATTTAGAATTAAAGGAAGCAAAAACACTTGAGAATAGCCTTGTCTGTCTGACATACAGGGTCCAAAAGTAAGAATAACGGCAAAAACAACGATCCGGGTTGTCATCACTCTTGACATTTTTAATAATTTTTTGGCATATATATAAATCTAAAACATTTCTTATGAAAGGGAGTTGATGCCTTTACACCAGCACTTTATAAATATTGCAAAAAAATATGGAAAAAAACCGGCCATAATCGACAGATCCACAAATAAGACATTCACTTATTCCCAGGCACTTATTGCTTCTTTAATTCTATCAAAAAAGTTTGACCATTTTGAACAGGGATTTATCGGCATTTTGTTACCCACTTCCGGTGGAGCCGCACTTTCCAACTTAGGATTACTTATGAGCCGACGTGTTCCGGTTATGATAAATTATTCAACCGGTGCTGCAGATAATGTAAGATATGCTCAGCAAAAATGTGATTTTAGAACAGTAATTACCTCAAAAGTACTCCTTGAAAAGATAAATTGTGAATTTGTTGACGGGATGGTTTTTATTGAAGATTTACTCCAGGAAATTACGCTTTTTGACAAAATCAAGGCAGCACTGAAATCGAAACTACCGGTTGGCACTATCCTTAAAAGGGTTCATGGCGGAGATGATGATGATCAGGCCGTTATGTTATTTACAAGCGGCAGTGAAAAAGCACCCAAAGCAGTTCCGTTGACCCACCGGAATATTCTTTCAAACATTGAAGGCTTTTCCAGCAGGTTTAATATTAATGATCAAGATTGTATTCTTGCAACGCTTCCATATTTTCATGTTTTTGGCCTGACAACCAATATGTGGACCCCGTTATTCCATGGAATGACACTCGTTTCTTACGCCAACCCCATTGAGTTTAAAAATGTCTGCAGAGTGATAAGGGAAGAAAAACCAAGCATCGTTTTTGGTACACCTGTTTTTTTCAGAGGTTATCTGGCCAAGTCTGAACAGGGTGATTATGATAGTGCCCGTATCGTTGTTTGTGGTGCAGATAAGTGTCCTGACTCATTAAGAAAAGGATTTCTTGAAAAACATAACGTTACACTGCTTGAGGGATATGGGGTTACGGAGACATCACCGGTAATTGCGGTAAATTCTCATGTTCATAACCGACCAGGCAGTGTCGGCCACCCGCTACCCAATGTTGAGGTCCGGATATTAAATATTGATACAAATGAGCCGTGTAAACCCGGAGAAGAAGGAAGAGTAACGGTTCGAGGTGGCCTTGTAATGAAAGGGTACTATGAGGATCCGGAAGAGACGGAAAAAAGCTTTATTAACGGTTGGTATGATACAGGTGATATCGGTTATCTGGATGAAGATGGTTATTTATGGCTTTCGGGTCGTCTAAAGCGATTTCTTAAGGTAGCGGGTGAAATGGTTTCTCTGGTAAGGGTGGAACAGGTTCTGGATAAACTGTTACCTGACGATGCCGATTGTTGTGCCGTTGAGGTTCCTGATGAGGCTAAAGGCGCAAAAATTGTTGTGGCTGTAACGGTTCCAATTGATGAAAAAGATATTTTACAGAAGATGGGAGCGGAACTTCCTAATATTTATTTGCCCAAAAAGTTTAAGGTTATTGATGAAATGCCTAAAATGGGCAGTGGCAAGGTTGATTTCCGAACAACTTCTAAAATTGTTCTGGATATGTTAAAAAATAAAGACTGAAGAAAGGTTATCCCTGATAAAATTAAATGAGAAAATAGAGTCGTGAAAAAAACATATTTAATTTTTCTGTTGGTATGCCTGCTTTTGTTTAGTGCCTGTGCGAAAAAACAGGTTTATGATCCGTCACAAGATTATGGCTATTCATCTGGGAAATATCCGGTTCAGGTAAAATTTTCCAAAAATGAGATCAGGAAACTGCTTGACAATCAGTATGCTGAATGGAAAGGTGTCCCCCACAAAATGGGAGGCTACAGCAAATCCGGTATCGATTGCTCCGGTTTTACCAATTTGACCTATAAAGAACTATTCAGGATAAATCTTCCAAGAACAACGGCCACGCTGGCAAGCGTCGGCATAAAGATTGACAGACAATTTTTAACTTATGGCGATCTTGTTTTTTTTAAACCACCGAGCTATCCGCGCCATGTGGGTATATATATTGGAAATAACAAATTTATTCATGCATCATTTTCCAAAGGAGTAATGATGTCCGATATGTCTGTCTCATACTGGAAGAATCACTACTGGATGTCCAGAAAGGTTATTGAGCCGCAATAACTATTTTGTAAAACCTTCTTTGTATTGAAGTGAGGATAACTTCCCCCGGTGTATTATACCAGGGGAAGTAAAGCACCATCATACCTTTTTTTCGCGTTTAATTTCCATTGATATTTTAAAATATCTTTTTCTTAATTCAGCAAAATATTCAGATATATTAAAATATTCCTCAGGTGCCCATACACCGGGTATCTGTTTAGATCGTTTAATCAGCTGGGCGCCAATAGATGCATTCATAGACGTCGCCGGATCGTGGTAGCCATCATAAAAAGAGTTTGGTGATGAGATGACCGTACAGGTGGCTTTTGTCTTTTCGCCTCCCTTGGTTCCGGAAGCAGTTGCAAAGTGGATTTCATGGCCGTCCTGTTCAGGTATTTTATGCGCGTTTTTTTCAATGTTTCGTTTTATAAGTTTTTCCAAAAAATCGCCCGGTTTAATCTCAACACCTTTATATTCCAATGGTGTTTCAAAGTCATCGAAACCACACTTCATTAATCCCAGGTATGTTTCGTGTTCTCTTTCCGGTAAACTCAACCGCCAGGTGAACTCCTTAATGCCCTTATCTTTTATGCCCTTTGCAAATGGAACGGTCAGCTGTTCCGAATGGATGGTGTGCATAAATTCAAGTTTTCCAAAAGGCTCGGGTAAATCCAATACTTCCTTACCGCTTAAAGGCGGCATATCAATCAGTTCACCATTATAAAACTGCTTACTGTTGTAGCCGTATTCAGCGAGTATGGTTAACATACTATACGGTGGTACAAGAACGGGACTTTCCGGGCCGATTAACGTGCCTGCCCAGTAAAGGTTTATTTTATCAATGGTATCCAGTTCTTCTGCAACGGCTTTGCATGTAACATTTGACATGCCGGGGTCAGCGCCCAGACTTATCACGGCCGTCAGGCCGGCCTTTTCCCATTTTTCATGTTCTGCTTTCTGCAGTACGGTATATTTCCCCAGGCCGCCATAGTCCACATAATCACACCCGGCATCAAAACAGCAGTTAAAGATATCCATCTGGAGTCCGACCAGTGTCGGGACTGCATTAATGCAAATATCGGCGTCTTTCAGCAGACCGATTACCTGTTCTTTATCAGTCACAGATAAACGCAGCGTCTCCAAACGTTTATCAGGATTCTCCTGTGAGAGCCGGTCTAACTGCTTTTGTTCAATATCAGCAGCGATAACCCGGTCTATTCCTTCTGACTGCGGGGACAACAAATCTTTTACAGTACCGCTTCCCATAAGGCCGGCAGCACCAAGGACAACAATTTTCATACAATCTCCTTTCTTTGAAAGAATTAAATTTAATTATTAATGATTAAGTATTACTTCAATGTCCAACTCCTTAAGTTTTTCAGCAGAGGGGATGCCGGTTGCAAGATCCCATCCGCGTTCAGTATAGTAATCATCCAGCATGGCATCATAATCTTTTACCTCTGTTTCTTCACGTGTACTGAAAGGACCGAAAGCCGGTTTCTGCATCAGCCTTTTGGGGATGATATCATCTTTTCTCCTGATTCCTTCACGGACATTGAAACAACGTTGTAGATTTGAAATTCGCTCACCGATTTCGATAAGTTCATCAAAACCGATTTCCCATCCACTCACAGCCTTGATTACTTTTGTATAGCGGACAGGGTCAGCGCCCGGAATAAGGTATGAGTGAAAATTACAAAGCCCCAGTGAGTTGATTGCATTGCCATAGTCCTGTGACCATTTAACGATTTTACCCTTGTCTTTTTCGCTGTATGGCTTTTCACGATCTTCAATATCTTTAAACGCTTCCGGCATCTCTTCATAGCAGGCATGATAAATAACCGGCTCATGTGGATGGACGTGGCACATACCTCTGCTTCCGGTTCCATACTGAATTACCCAAACCTTACCACCATCTTCGGAGCGGTTATCATGGGCCGGCAGTTCCAGGCCCTTGACATGCATGGCCGCTTCTTTCGAGGTTCCTCCGATTCCGGCTGAAGCAATGCGGACCCCTTCAGCCAGAATATCACCAAATCCTTCGCGGTTGAAAATTTTTTCAAGTAAAGTTTTAGCCGCATCCATATCACCCCATTGTAGCTCAATACCATCGAGATCTTCTTTTGAAACCCAGCCTTTTTCATAACCTTCCATGGTAAAAGCAAGGGCATTGGCGCAAGATATTGTATCAACACCATAACAGTTACAGAGATGATTCATATGGATAATGGCTTCAACATTATCATTCAGCAAATAGTGTCCAAAGCCAACCATGGTTTCGTATTCCGGATAATGTCCGACAGGGGTTTGCCACTTTCCCTCTTTAACACCGGCTTTTTTACCACATCTTAATATACAGTCAAGGCAGCCTTCATTGCCTGTAATATGCTTTTTAAGCGTGTCGTACATTTCGGCACCTTTACCCCATGAGTTTGAGAGTGCATTTTTAGTCGGTGTTTCGCCCAATTCATCATAAATTGGTAAAAAGGATGCAGTGCCGTTTCGGAAGCTGGGTTTTTGTGAATCCTTTTCAGAAACGGACAGGCCGGTAACAGGATGCCGGCTTTCAAGTTGCGTCATCTCTCTGACCAGCGCATTTAACGCATCGGGATCGGTCACCTTTACCTTTTGAGTGCCCCGAAAAACCACACCTTTCAGTTTTTTTGAGCCCATTACCGCACCGCCGCCGCATCGGCCAAGGGTTCTCAGATTTTCTACCATCATATTGGAATACTTTACAAGTTTTTCACCTGCAGGGCCGATGCATAAAACCCGTGATCCTGTGCTGTCGACTTCGGACTTTAACAAATCCTGTGTTTCCGGCACAAGTTTTCCCCACAAATGATCTGCCGGGCATATATCGGCAATTCCATCGTGAATCCATAGATAAACAGGGGATTCTGAGGCACCTTCAATAATTACGGTGTCAAAACCGGCTTTTTTAAGTTCAACACCCATGCCACCGCCGCACCGGGCTTCTCCCCAACAGTTGGTCAGGGGTGATTTGAAACATGTAAACAGACTATCCGACCCCGGACAACCTGTACCTGTAAAAAGACCGGCAGTCAGAATCAGCTTGTTTTGAGGACTCAGGGGGTCGACGCCTGCCGTTAATTCATCCCACAATATTTTTGTACCATATCCGGTACCGCCTGAAAATTTTCGTGCCATATCATAATCAAGTTTTTCCACACCAATTTTTTTATCTGAAAGATTTACTCTTAAAATTTTACCGGTAAACCCGCCAACCTGGTTACTCATATCCGATACTCCTTGAAAATTGAAGTGATGGGTCCCCGGCAGATGAGGCGTCAGCACTTTGTTTTGAAACAATTTTTTTACAAAGCTCCTTCAGGCCAAAACCTAAAGCCTTTTTTGTCAGTTTAGCCAGATCTCCTGATTCTTTTATGACACCATAATGATTTTCACTGATGGCTAATACAGCAGGGTTTTGAGCAAGCGGCAGAAGGTCCGTTGCCGCATATCCTATCTTTGGAGAGCGGGGTAAATCAGGAAGAACTTCTTTTGGCGGTGTAGCGTAATCCGGAAGATCCGACTGCTGCAATAAATCGCAGTCCAGAGCATAGAACCCTGTATTGAACGGCAGAAAGTATTTTCCGGAGATATCTTTCAATTGATATGAGCTCTTTGTGTGAACATCTTTTTCAATGATAAAAAGGTGTTCCCTGTCGGGGTCTTTCAGTTTTACAAATGAGCCAAAAGGATCGTCTGCCGGGAATTTTTTTCGAAAAATTCCAACACCGAGTCCGTCATGATTTTTTGCAGCCTCAGCCATTACCGGTATCAGATCCTGGTGGTATACAGCTGTGCCCTGGAGAACGATAACCTTATGGCAATCATGATCTGAGAGCCAGTCGAGCATGGATTTTCCTGTGTCGGGCTCGATTTTCTTTAATTTCATGATTGGTCCGCCGGTTTCATCAGGATGGGTTACAGGAAAAGGTGTCCCGTTATCTATTTTACAGGCAAACCGATCATCGGAAGTAAGGTGCAGGCGTTCAGACTGGAAAAGTATTTTAAGATGTTTAATACCGAACGCAGAATAACGGTCAATCAATTTTACCACAACGCTTGCCGAAATTGAAGATTCGGGGCCGGTTGTAACAATAACCGGAATGTGGCATTTATATTGTTCCGACAATGATGAGATCAGTGACAGATTAATATGAAGTGCGCCAAATTCATTATAAAAATCGGGTAGCGGAAAGGTTGCTTTTGTAAAGCCTTTTAACCTATCACTGCTTATGCCCTGTTTTCGTAAGCTTAGCCGGAGTCTTTCTCCTTCACCGCCTGCTGTGAGGATAATGCCGAAACCGGTCAGGCAGTTTTTTTCGGGCTTGATATCACTACTGCTGATACATCGGGGAAAATGCTGGGTCGCCTTGAGAAGCCGATTGCGGATTGAGTTTTGATTTTCTAGTGCGCTGGCTTTACATCTGCGATGCTTTTCATATACTTCCGGGGGGAAGTGACGGTTAAGGTACTGAATTAGAGCGTTTTTTTGAGATAGGGAAAAACATTTGAAATTATGAATCTTTTCCCGGGCTGAGTCATATGTCCAGGAGGTGGAAGCACTCTCCAGGTGATAAAATTTTGTATGCTCCATCTGGATGCTCCTTCAGATACTATTTATCTTCGGGTACAGCGATAATGGGTTGCGTATAGTCAGGCAGATATTTCTCAAACCATTCCCTGACAGGTGTCAGTCCGGGCGCACGCATATGGTTTTTTAACAATTTCAAAACCCGTGGTATGTGTTTCAGATACAATGGCTTATCATCACGTCGAAAAAGCCTTGTAAAAATACCGACAACTTTGGCATGGCGCTGTGCGCCAAGCACCCTGTACCATTCATAAAATGTGTCACGCTCAAGTCCGTCCGTTCCCTCGAAGTATCTTTCAAGCATGTTTTGAGAGAGTTCGGAAGAAATATCCCGCCGGGCATCTTCAAGAAGTGATGCCAGATCATATGCACAGGGTCCGATTAAGGCATCCTGAAAATCAAGGAGACCGCAGGCACGAACCCCTTTCCGATTCTGAAGAAGCATCAGGTTGTCAACATGGTAATCCCTGAGGACAAGGCTCTGTTTTGGTTCACCAAGTTCATTAAAAACAGTTTCCCATGCAACCAGATAGTCATTCCGAATTTCATGCGGACATGATGTTTGTTTTATCTCCGGCCAGTACCAATCAGGCAGAATTACAGCTTCTTCAAGCAGGGCGTTTGTATCATAAGACGGTAGCTTAATATCGGTCGCTTTGGGATGGTTGTGCAATTTAATCAGAACATCAATAGCTGTTTCATACAACTGCTTTTCAGATACCCCGCGGTTGAGCAATTGCGTATATGTATCATTTCCAAAATCTTCAATAAGCAGAAAACCGTTTTCCTCATCACTTGCTAAAATTAACGGTGCGCTCAGTTCCATTGAAACAAGATGTTTTGCTACACAAATAAAAGGCCGGATATCTTCCTTTTCCGGCGGTGCATCCATCAGCATTATGCTTTGTCCATCCGGTTTCATAATCCTGTAATAGTGTCTGAAAGACGCATCACAGGGTAACTGTGTAATAATTGATTGAGCAGCAATTCCTGAATTTTCAATAAATTGCTGTCGCTTTTGTGATCGTTTTTTTGTCAATGCCGCTTCTCCGGATATTTCTGTAAATCAGAAAATAAATTCATTCAGCAGTTTTGCTGCCTTTACAGTTCCATCCTGTTTCTGCATGTGTGCGGAAGTTGCAGAAAGCTTTTTTTTCATAGCCTCATTGTTTAGCATCCGGTCGATTTTATTTTTGAGCTCTTCATCTTTCCAGTTAGAGCGATGCATATGAAACCCGTGGCCCGTCTCATCCACACGTGTCGCATTATCGTGACCGTCCCAGACATAAGGCATGATAATGGCCGGTTTGCCGAAATAGAGGCATTCCGTAAAACTGTTGTTTCCGCCGTGATGGATAACCGCATCTACCTGCTGAATGACGGAGGGCTGCGGATACCAGCTTGAGATCAAAACATTATCCGGAACTGATTCATATGCGTCCTGATAGTCTCCAACATTGAACAGCGCCCTTACGGGCATTTGTGATACCGTATTCATGATCCGTTTCAAAAGATCCGTGTCACCTGATCCAAGGCTCCCGAAGCTGACATAAAGAACAGGTTTATCATTGTTTATTTTAAACCGGGGTATCTCATAAATTTCATCCTGACGTACACATCCTTCCAGGTACTGGAACCGGACAGGGTCAAGCGGATTTCGCCGTTTGAATTTTACCGGTTCAGGATATAATAGCAGGTTGAGATGGGGAGACGCCTCAAAAAACTGACCGAGTGGATATGGTTCTTCATCGCAACCCTTTAGAAAGTTGTTAAACTTTTCATGGCATGGTCCGACGGCTTTTAAAAAACGGTTGTCAAATTTTTCAAAGCACTCCTTGTCATTTTCTCCACAACCGGAAAGATGTGGCGGAATATCCGGATCCGGTATTTCATTTTCAGAACATGAGATGATCCTTACCCATGCTTTATTGTTTTCATTACAATACCGTTTAATGGCGGGGAAGAGGATTACATTGTCAATGCATACCAGATCAGGTTTGACTTTATCCAGAACACCGGGAAGGTCTTTTTCGGCCCAGATCGACGTTTCGACAATTGCTTCCCAGCACTCCTTAACATAATTATCAATTTGTTCGTAGGGTGTCAGGTTAAAATTCGGTATATGACCATTGATAAAATCCTGCCAGTATCTGGCCATCTCCTCAGGCTCCATCGGTTCAGACATATTTACCGGATATTCATCAAATCCATACCCCTTGTAAAGGCCGCTCATTCCGGGATCGGTTAGAAAAACAACTTTGTGGCCCATTTTTTCACAGGCCTGTGCAATGCCGACAGAATTAAGTGCCGGTCCATATGCCGCTTCCGGAAATAATGCGATAATTTTTTGTTTACTCATATCTACCTCCATTTCACATTTTGCCAGTTCTGAAAAACAATTTCGGGTCAATGGTTTTAATATGTTTTTGGTATATCAGGGTTTAACATTTCTGCTTCAGTATCTCTTTTTCCAAATAACGGTATATTAATTTTTGCAACCAGTCCCATAAGGCCGTTTGGTAAAAGCATTATCATGATAACCATTAAAGCGCCGAAGGCCAGGAGACGATAGGAATCGAGGGGACGAAGCATGTCATCCAGAAATGTGATTACAAAAGCACCGATAACAGGTCCGGGGAACCTGGCTGCTCCCCCGAAAATAATCATAATCAGTAGAAAAAGAAACATGTCAAGGCCAAGCATTCTGGGAGAAATGACGACAACATAGTGAGCATAAAATGCACCGATAAGCCCTGTCATCGCAGCCGCAATCGCTGTAACGACCAGGGCGGACTTAAAGCGGTTGATACCAAGGCTCTGGGCAAAAGGTTCTGAATCCCGAAGTGCTGTGAAGGAAAGTCCCAGCATGGAATGGATTAATTTATAGGTGATGAAAAGACAGATTGCCAGGAGAATCAGGCAAAGGTAATACCAGGGCAGCAATTCATCTGTATTAAAAACGTAACTGCCCAGCCTGAAGGGCGGGATTGGGAAAAGACCGGCTTTCCCTCCGGTTCCTAAATTAATTCCAACGACAATTAAAGGGCCGATTACCTCAAAAAAAGCAAGTGTCATCAGGGCAACATAAATACCCTTAAGACGTAGACATGGCAGGCCGATCAGAACACCGGCCAGTCCGCTGGCAACGGCACCAAGCAATAACCCCATCCAGGGTGAGATTCCCAGATGAATGCTTGCCATTCCTGTGGCATAGGCACCTATGGCGAAAAAACCCACCTGGGCAAGATTGAATATTCCGCCATATCCGAGAAGAAGATCCCATGCGGTTGCAGCTACTGCCCAGATCATGCTCATGATCAGAAGGTGCATGGTGTAGCTGTTCTCATGGAAAATTAGCGGTGTTACCGCTATAATAATTAAAATCCCGGCAGTTGTTAATATTTCACGGTTAATTTTCATTTGGAACGCCTTTAAAAGCCTTTATAATTGTTATCAAATCAATGATCTGCAGTTGATCCCAGTAATCCGTGCGGTTTTATCAGGAGTATGAGCAGTAACGCCAGAAACCAGAACGGCATGACCCATAATAATCCGAAAAGCCATCCAACCAGGGCTTCCAGAATGCCGAGAAGAAATGCGCTGTATAAAGTGCCTCTAATGCTACCCAGCCCTCCGGCCACAACAATGATAAGTGCCTTGATGAGAAATTTCCAGCCGCCCAGCGGAGAGATGAAAAAACGGGGAGCCAGAAGAATTCCTGCGGAACCTGCAAGTATGGTGGATATGCCGAAGGTCAGAAGATAGACCTTGTTGAGCGAAACACCGACAATCCTTGCACCGACAGGATCTTGTGCAACAGCGCCGAGTGCCAATCCCTGCCTGGTTTTTTCCAGAAAAAACCAGAGTGCAAATGCAATGACGACAGCAGCAGCTAACATGGTAAGCTGTTGATAGCTGAAAACAAAATCATGGATCTGAATAGTGCCATCCAGCAATGACGGTAATGACTTGGTTCTGGCACCGAAAAAGGCCTGAGCGGCATAATCCAGAAACAGAGCGACGCCCAGGCCGGCAAGAAGGACATTAAAATCAAAATTATCACGTTTTCGGAGAGGCCTGACAACGAACCGTTCCAGGGCCATCCCCATTATATAAAGAATCGGACAGACCAGAACAAAGACCCAGAAATAATTAAAATTAAGCTTTACGGCAAATATCCACGCCAGGTAAGCACCCCATGTAAAAAAAGACCCGTAAGAAAGGTGTAGCACTCTGGATACACCGTATATAAGGGAAAAACCGACGGCAATCAGAAAATATACCAGTCCGATTGTTATACCGCTGATCAGGATTTCGATTAAGTCATTTAAGGACATATTTGAAACCTTTACAATTTGAGTAAAATTTTTCCTGAAAAGAAACAGATCTGCTTTTAACCGGTACCGAGAAAAATCTTTTTGATGTTTTCATCTTTTAAAGCGTCATTCGTATGGCCTTTAAAAACGATATGGCCGTCTTCCATGAGATAAAGGTAATCAGCCATTTCGGCCACTTCCTCTGAAGATTGCTCTACCAGTAAAATTGAAACACCGGATTGCCGGATTTCATTTATTTTAAGAAAAACTTCTTCTCTGAGTTTAGGCGAAAGCCCGATGGATGGCTCATCAATAGCCAGAAATTTGGGCTTGGACATTATTCCCCGTCCGATTGCCAGCATTCGTGCTTCACCACCGCTCAGGGTTGATGCCGGTTTATTCCGCAGTATTTTCAGTTTCGGAAAAATATCCAGAACATAAGCTAATGTTTCCGCTTCGCTGGATCTGGCACTGAGATTAAATGCGCCCATTTTAAGATTTTGCATCACGGTCATTTCAGGAAAGAGGTGGCGATCTTCGGCGATATAGATAACACCCATTTGAACGATTTTTTCAGAAGAAAGACCTGCCAGCTCAGTGTTATTCCATTTGATGCTTCCTGAAGATGCTTCAATCAGACCGCAAATTGTTTTTAACAAAGTGCTCTTGCCATGCCCATTGGGGCCGAACAGGGCTACCATCTGGCCGTCCTCGACGGTTAATGATAAATCGTGCAGGGCCTGGAACTGCCCATAAAAAGTATTGAGATTACTGACGTCAAGCATGAGAATTTCCCAGGTAACATTCAATGGTTTCAGGATCATTGATAACGGTTTCAGGTGATCCGACAATAAGTTTTTGTCCATTATTCAGAATCATCATCCGGTCAGACATTTCCGTGAGGATATTCATCAGATGTTCTATCATAATAATGGTTACACCATGCTCTCTGTTTAATTTTTTGACAAGACCGACAAAAAGTTCAGCCTCAACAGGGTTCAGACCGGCTACAGGCTCATCCAGCAGGAGCAGTTTGGGCCTGGTGGCAAATGCTGCTGCTGCCATGGTCAGCTTTTTATCAAGCAGCTTGAGATTTGCAACGGCTGCAGCCCGTAATTCCTGAAGACCAAAGAATGAAAGCGCCTCGTTAATTCGATTTTCAACCTCACTCTTTCCCTGACCGCCAAAATGTGAACCCACCAGAATATTCTGATAAATTGTCATTGAGTCGAACAACAGGGGTATCTGGAAAGTTCTGGCGATGCCCAGAATATTGATCTTGTCGGGGCCGAGATGGCTGATCTTACGGTTGTCAAAAACAATATTTCCGGTTGCCCGGTAAAATCCGCTGATGATATTAAACAGCGTCGTTTTGCCGGCTCCATTTGGCCCTGCAATTCCAAATATTTCACCCTCATTGACGGAAAAATTCAGATCAGAGACGGCTGCAAATTTTCCAAAGGTTTTAGTTACATTTTTTAATTCAAGTATCATATCGGAATCTGTTTGTTTAAGGGGTGAGCGCAATGCTGTGTATCATTACGCTCACCCTCAAGGTTATTTTTTTGGCCATGCAGGATTCATGTAATTCGGAAGCTCAAACTCATCTACGCCAAAGAAAGACAAGGCTCCTTTGGAATTATACTGGCCGTAAGCAATCGGAAATGTATCACTGGGACTGACACCCTGGCCGGGGTTATTAAAATCATATGTACCTAAAAGACCTTTGTACGGGTTGGCTTTAATGTAAGCATTGATTTCGTCATATTTCTTTACATCACCAATCTCGCGAACTGCTTTTGCCCACAGCATGGTTGCGTCGTATGTTGAGGGTGGCGTTGTCAATGGAACTTCAAAGCCAAATTTTTCCTTAAAACGTATTTTCCACTTTTTGCCTTCAGGCGTCGGTATAACGTAACTGGTTACATAGCCCATTACTCCCTGAAGACCTTCGCCCACAGCATCTTGTACTTCTTTAAAGACGACCATGTATGAAATATCAAGAAGTGAAGATGTCGGGTTTTCAACGAACTGTTTTACAAAAGAAGATATGTCCGGAACAGAGAGAATTGAGATACATATGGCAGCCGGTTTTTCTTTTCGGATTTTAGTTAAAATCGGACCCCAGTCTGTTGTGCCATAGGGGACTTTTTCATCAAGAACAACTTCCCATCCATCTTTTTCAGCAAGATCTTTTACTGCCCTTGTATAAGTAATATCCCAGTCGAGATCGCCATAAATGATGGCAATTTTTTTATTCGGGTATTGATATTTTTTATCAAAAGAAACTAATCCCTGGTAGGCACGGACCCCGTAGTCGGTCTCAGGGGAAAAGTACTGAAACATGTTGGAATAAGATTTTGGATCTTTCATTGTTAACTCATTTGCTGTGCTGGATCCGCTTCCATGAAAAAAAGGTATATTGCTGTTTGCGCCAAAAGCGAGCCAGTCAGGGCCCCATCCGCCATAACCTTCGATGACGGCATCCACCTTTTCTTTTTTGATCAGATATTTTGATGCTGAACTGACGTCCTCTGCAGCGAGGTTCTTGATATCAAAAGTTACCAGTTCTACTTTTTGTCCAAGAAGGCCACCGGATGCGTTGAGGTCATCAACTGCCATTTGAAACCCCATTAACATATGCTCGCCATCTGCTGCATAGTCTCCCGTCAAAGGCAGAGGTGCACCAATTTTAATTGGTTCCGAAGAAAATGAAGGGGAGGCAAATACACCGCTAAATAAGAGTAACGCTACTGTTAAAAAAATTAATTTGGAATTTCTAATCATTTTTTTCTCCTTTCGTGATGTGTTATGCTAACTTGTTCTATATATATTCAAGGCGGTAGCAGTGAAATTTAAATAGAAGCGCGCCATGCCTGTTTCAAAATCAAATTAGTCTGTCTATGAATTATAATTCATTAATCATTAATAATGCGGCCGCCCCCCGTATAATAATATCTTCTCCCATATTGCTGAAAACTACTCTGGTGTTTCTGTTTAATATGGGCATAGACCGCTTGTTTATCTCCTGCTGGATTGATGTCAGCAAGTCATTTCCAAAGTTACATATCATCCCGGCAATTGATATATTGTGTATGTTCAATATCCCCACCATATTTGCTAATGTTATCCCAATGCAGCGGCCGATATCGTGAATAAAGGCTTGAATTTCATCATCGCCGGCGTTAAATGATTTTACGACTGAATTGTAATCTATGCGATTTTTAGAATTTGAGAATTGATGCAGACTGGATTCAGGGTTGTTTTGTGCAAGTTCTACAGCATAATTCAGAACAGCCTTGTTGCTGACAATGGTTTCAAGGCAACCCCTATTTCCACAAACACACTGTAAGCCATTTTCTTTTATGCCAATATGGCCAATTTCCCCTGCACCAAAATCATCGCCTTGATATAATTTGCCATTAATAACAATACCGGCACCAATCCCTCTTCCAACCTTAACTACAATCAAATTGGGAATTGTCCCTCTATAGTTGAACGTATACTCTCCTAATGCGGCAACCTGACAATCATTTGCCATATATACATTAAGATTATATCTGTCCTTAAGTATTTTACGTAATGGAAGGTCTTGCCAGTCAAGGTTAATGGCGGAACGAACTTTACCTTCATGTGCATCAATTAATCCTGGCGTTCCAATACCGATGCCTAACAACGGGCTGGTAGATGTTGCTACCAATGAATCAATCAGGTTATACACCAAATTTAACGCAGCCTTACCTGATTTATCATTCACCGGAATTTTAACTCTATTTACAATTACACCGTTTAAATCAACTATTCCTCCCCGAAATTCGTTGTCGGCTAAATCAATTCCAATTAATTGACGGGAGTTACCCAGAACCTTCAAAATAATAGGTCGTTTTCCACCCAAAGATTTTCCCTGGCCGATTTCATCAATTAAGCCGTCGTCAATCAATTCACTGACGATGCTGGAAACTGTCGCCCTGGTCAACTTTGTCAATCTGGCAATATCTGCCCGGCTCATTTCACCCTGAACATAGACCGTATTAAGGATTAACTTTTTGTTGTGTTCTTTTGTTTGTTCGCGAGTAGCTTTTTTCATTATAAAATCAGCT
The DNA here is from genome assembly GCA_021737275.1 of Desulfobacterales bacterium. Taxonomy (GTDB): domain Bacteria; phylum Desulfobacterota; class Desulfobacteria; order Desulfobacterales; family JAIPEE01; genus JAIPEE01. Next base: position 5,091 of record JAIPEE010000045.1, on the reverse strand, counting down.
CAGTATGAATGTGAAAATAAAATATATAAATTATCTTATCATGTATGTTTTTCTCACTGTTTCATGAACCTTGCAGGTTCCTTTCCAGCCTTTTGGGAAAAAAGCGATAGTGTTAGGAAGTATTTCTATTACCTCTCCTGATTCATGAGTGTAGGTCGCTTTTCCACTGAGAAAATAGCAAAATTCGTCACTTGTAACATTGCATTGCCAATACCCTTCCGTACAAATCCAGATACCGGTTTCTGATTCTCCATTTTTACCTTTGTGAAGAAGAACCCCTGATGTGCGGGATTCGCCTTCGATCATTGTCGGAATTACACCCCAATCTACAGTATCCGTTATACTTTCCGGATTATTAAGGATTTTTGCTGAAACGGTCATAATCAACTCCATTAAATAGTAAGCATATAGACATTACGAATTGTTTTTTTGACAGTGCAAGTGCCTTCCCAACCGGCGGGAAAAAGAACACAAGTTCCTGCGCTGACATTAATTTTATCACCTGTTACAGATTCATACAGGGCGTCACCGGAAATAAAATGACAAAATTCATCTGCAGGAATTGATAAACGCCAACGGCCGGGCGTACATTCCCAAAGTCCTGCTTCGGGTCTGCCATTTGACCCTTTCCATAGTAATAGGCCCCGGGAATGAGAGATGACGTCATCACATTCCGGCTGTTCCCCCCAGTCTTTTAATTGCTCCGACTTGATTTTATCAACGTTATATACCAATGAAACGCTATTACCCCGAACACATGAGTCATTATCCATATTCATCATTTTTCAACTTTCTATCTTGATTGAATTAAAATATATATCTTAAATGTTTTAATCCGTTATTGTTATCAATTTTTTTAGGTTTTCCTTTTTGCCAAAATATATAAGTAAGTTCAATAAACATACAAAGTGGATCAGGTAAAATTTAATGTAAAACTGTAAATTAATTTTTTTTAAAATTAAAACTCAAGGATAAAAACAACATTGAAGAAATCTTTTACAGATGATGCGAATAGAGGCATTTTGATCGTTGTTTTGTTTGTACATTAAACAAACAAAAGAATAGGTGTCAAGTTTTTTTTAATTTTTTTATGGAAAAAGTGTCACAAAATAATTCTTCGGCTATTTGGGTTCCAGAATAATTTCAATTCGCCGATTCTGCATTTTCCCTTCAGCAGTATCATTTGGAGCAACCGGATGAAAGTAACTGTATCCGGAGGCGGACAGTCTTTCCGGTGTCAATCCGGCATCTTCAATCAGATATCTGACAACGGCCGTAGCTCGTGCAGTGGAAAGCTCCCAATTGGTGGGAAACCGCTTTTGCAGGCTTGCACCAATTGCGACATTGTCCGTATGGCCTTCCACGTTGATGTTGTGGGAATCATTTGCCAACAGTGAAATTCCAATTTCTTTTAGTACGGCTCGCCCTTTTTGTTTGATATCAGCACTGCCTGAGTTAAAAAGAAGCTTGTCTACAAACGTTACTTTCAGTTTTCCTTCCAGTGTTTCAATTTTAACATCCATGGATGCAATCTGATCCTTAAGTCGTGCTTCAATGTCTTTTCGTGTCTTTTCGATCTCATCAATGACATTTTCCTGAATCTTTATAATTGAATCGCGTTTATCCAGCTCATACTGCTGATTTTGTATCGTCTCTTCAAGCTGCTCATTTTCTTTTTCAAATGTTTTGTTTGCGCCAAGAAGCATTGCCTTAAGTTTGAGACAATCCTCTTTTTCTTTCTCAAGCGCCTGTAAAGCGCTACTTGCTGTTGAGTTCTCTTTTTCAGCGTCAGCAAGCCGTGTCTCGATATTTTCGTATTTACCTTTTGAAACACAGGCTGAAAGGAAGAACGAAAGCGTCAGCAAGATGAGAGCGGTTTTTATTGTTGGTTTCATCGAGTTTCCCCCCACTGATAATAATCCCGGATATAAAATGACCGGCAACGATATAGGGCCAATGATTTAAAATGAATATATTATTCGACAACTATTTCTTGTTGTCAATCAGATTAATCCCAGATTAATCTCCTGAAAAGAGAATTCAAGTCAGGAAACATTGAGAACTATGTTTCGTCGATTTAAACAGGGCCAAAACCGTTCTTGACAAAATATACGGCCTTGTTTTACCAAGATATAATAGGTATGAATAAAGATTCATATTAATCTGAGTTTATTTCAATTATGGTGAGCAGGTTATGAATATGCCTTGTTTTAGATTAAAACATTTTCAGACAGTTCCCGGAAATCAACTCGGATTATATATTGATGAACTATTCCAGACCGGAAATTTTTCGCGGACACTAAATGGCAGGTTTATTGCGTTCTGGTAGTACCCGCATTAACATCTCACAAAAATTTTATTTTAACATTTATTTGTTACCAATTTGTTTGAAATTATATTTTGCAAAAGAAGATATAATTGTACCTGCAGATGGTAATGGAATTTTATCCAACATTTCTTTAATGGAGGAAACGGTAATGTCCCAACTTGCAAATATTAAAGAAACCGCTTACTGGATGGATCCTCATCCTACACCAAAAAACTATGCAAACAAAGCCCTGCCTGAAAAAACCGACGTACTGGTTATCGGTAGTGGATACACCGGCACCGTTTCAGCACTTCAGCTTAAAAAAGCCGGCGTTGATGTAACAATAATTGATAAAGCAAGAATCGGATCTGAAGCCAGTGGTAAAAACGGCGGTATGGCATTGGCCGGTTTGGGTGTGAGTCTTCACAAGGGTATGAAAAAATTCGGCAAAGATAAAATGGTCCGGTTTTTCAACGAATCACTGGATTCCGTTGATTGTGTTGAGCGCCTTGTGGAAGAGGGAAATATTGACTGTCATTTTGGACGTACCGGCTTCATGGAAGCGGCATTCAGGCTGGATCACCTTGATGGTATGAAGGAAGAACAGGCGCTTTTTGCAAAGGAACTTAACCATACCATTCACATTGTTACGCCTGAAAAAATTCATGATGAAATCGGATCTGACTTTTATCATGGTGCCATTATTGAACCTAAAAGTGCGGGTTTGCATCCGGCTAAATATATAGCAGGACTGATTCGCATGGCTGATGAAGCCGGAGTTGATATTCATGAATATGTAGATGCTGTTAAAATAGAAAAACTTCATGGTAAGTTAAGGGTTACAACGAGCCGTGGCGTTATTATTGCTGATCGCATTGTTCTCGGTACAAACGGCTATACCACAAACGTTTCACCCTGGCAGATGCGTCGGGTAGTGCCGGTTGAAAGTTTCATGATTGCAACCGAAGAGCTGCCGCCTGAAGTGGCCATACCGCTTATTCCCAATAATCGTATGATTTCAGACAGCAAAAGATTTCTCTTTTATTTCCGTCTCTCACCTGATGGTAAAAGACTGCTGTTTGGCGGAAGACCGAAACAGTTCTGGAAACCGACGCTGGATAAAGCAAAAGAGATGCGGAAAGACATGTTGAGCGTATATCCTCAACTGGCCAAATATTCCATAGATTACTGCTGGTATGGTAAAGTTTGTTTTACACCTGACCGTTTTCCGATAATTGGTGAGCGCGGCGGTATTAATTATGCGATGGGCTATTGCGGTCATGGTGTTGCCATGGCAACATATTTTGGTTTTAAACTGGCGGATATGATCCTGGGCAAAGGCCTTGATACCGCATTTGCAGAAAGAAAGCCTTTGCCGATACCGTTTTATAACGGCAAACCGTGGTTTCTGCCGGTTGCTCATACTTACTTCAGATTTCTTGATTATATTAATAAATAAAAGGAGGAATATTATGTCAAAGCTATCCGTACTTAAAAACCCGGCCGGGATGACCGATTTAAAAGACCTGGGTGTTCATCCTGCCGCAATAGATTCAGAGCCGAAGATGCGTCTTCATGAGCTGGTAACAACCCAAAACGGCAAAGTCGAAGCCGGTATCTGGGAGTGCTCAGAGGGTACTTACCGCATGGAACGCACCTGTGACGAAATGTGCTATTTGCTTGAAGGTCACTGGATTATTACCGGCGACGATGGTGAAAGTGTTGAGCTTAAAGCCGGTGATGTCGTTTTTCTCCCTGCTGATTTTAAGGGCGACAGCAAGGTAATAGAGAAGGTTAAAAAAGTATATATGACCGCATAATATTTTTGTATATATAAAAAAACAACAAGGAAAACCACTATGTGTATGAATGTTGAACTCAAGAAAACCGTAGATAAATGGAACAGGGAATATTCTGTGGGAACTGATGTAAATTTTAAAATCAGTGAGGATGAAACTAAAATAACCCGGACAGAATCTGAAGCTGAACTTGCAGGCGGAACCTTTGCCGTCATAAAGCTTGCCGGATTTGAAGGGTGGCAGCAACTGCAGCGTGTAAATGCTGCTTGATCAGTTTTTATTTAAACTTAGATTTTACAGTATCGCCGAGAGCAATTTTTATTTGCTTTCGGCGATACAATATTTTTTACTTAAAGAAAATGAATCAGGTAAATTAAAAAAAATCATATCTCACCATTCCATACAGAGATTTCCAGATTTTTATTTTGGCTCATATCGGATAATACATCGGAAACCCCACGTAGATTGACGGTACCGGTTACCAGTTTTTGGGGATCCGGTTTCCCGGAAAGGATCTGGCGAAACAATGGCGGGTATCGGTGTGCCTGCATTCCGTAACTTCCGATGATTTCCAGTTCTTTATAAAGTACATGTTCCATTGATATGACCGGATTTTCATCATCACCCATTAACTGACCGATCTGAACATGGCGGCCGCGTTTTTTTTAACACTAACATTACACAATCTTTTATTGACTAGGTATCATACAAATCTTAATAATACTTTAATTTTCGGACCTATAAACAATAACAAGGCTGCATAGCATCAAAGTTCAGATTATCTGATGAAATTATGCCGAAGTTTTTCGTTCTTCGAACTTGTCGGCCAATACTTTGAGACAGTCTGGATCGCAGCCTAACCATAAATGGCATTGGTTTCATGTACTTTTTCTTGTTTCCATTTTTTGTAACTTTTTCTTCAAGGATTCGGTGATCCCAACGAAAACCGATTTCATTTAAATAACGTGAAAGATGTTTGGTGCT
>JAIPEE010000008.1 GCA_021737275.1 Desulfobacterales bacterium | reverse complement strand
TTTACTGGACTTCACTTGCGGTGGCCTCCTGGATAATGTTATTTTTGTTGTAGTAAACACTATATAACCACTATTCATGGGCTTCCGCAAGCTTTTTACTACTTGTTTTACTACTTTTTTATGCAACTACAGGGTAAAGATAACAGCGTAATTGTAAAATTGAGGATTACCGTTTTCAGAATAATAATTTATTCTTTAGGAAAAACCTTTCTGCCTTCAAAAAAAGCCATTACCACTTTGGTTTCAGGCGTCTTCTTTTCATCTATTTTAAACAGATCCCGGTCAGGAAAAACAAGGCCTGCCATTTTTCATTCCCCAATTGAACACTGTTCGTTTTAAAGGAAATTGGCATATGCGCCATTAATATCTGATCTTGGTCAAATAATCTTTATGTGTGGCGACATTTGTCAAATCCACATCATCGAAAAGAAGGATGGCAGACATGGCCGGATGCATATGACTATCTATAAATACCGGCAACAGGAGTTTTCCTTCCGGATTGATAACTTCTGTTTTATCATCAATCAAGCTATCACCGTCTGCACCGCTGCCAACAAAAATAATCTTCTTCTTTTTTATTGCTACAGCTTCTGCAATCGATCTATTTTTATCAGCAGTATATGTAAAATATTTTTTAAAAAAATGACAAAAATGCCCCTCCATACTGTCAGAGGGGCATTTCATAAAAAGGATATTTATTTTTCCTTAGGATGGACATAGAAAAAGGAGAAAGGGTTCATCCAACACGATGTACCACCCATATAATTTCCGACATACCCTTCAAGCTTGTCCACTCTTACAGGTGACAGTGTTGTCTCTCGGCTTAAAATATAATAGGGTATATCCCTTGCCATTATTTCCTGCATTTCAAAACAAAACATCTTCTTTTTTTCTATATTCACTTCAGAGTTATATGCATCTAACAAACGGTCAAAGTCGGGGTTGTTATAGAATGATGTGTTCCATCCCGAGCTCTGTTCATCATCCCAGCTTCTCAGGTATTCCCAGATCCAGTTGGCAATGGGGCCCGGCTCATCGTCGGCATATGCAATATCAAAAGCATTTCCCTGTGGGTAGTAAAGAATATCATAGAATGTATCCAGATCCATTGCTATAATTTTGATTTGCAAACCCAATTTTTTCATCTGCTCCCTGAAAAGAGATGCAAATTTTACGGCTTCTGCCGTGTCTGTCGACACTATGAATTTCAAAACAAGATTATCACCTTTATCAGGTTTATTCCTAATGCCGTCTCCATCCGTATCTATATATCCGGTCTTGTCCAGAAGCTTATTCGCCAACTCAGGATTATATTCAAATTTTGGTAATTTGGGATTATACTCATTATTTTCCGGATAAATAAAGCTGTCATGCTCAGTAGCATAACCATGATAAATCATTTTAAGCATATGAGCCTTATCCAAACCGTGTGCAATCGCCTTTCTAGCCTCCACATCCTGCAAAAGTCCCTGCGGGTGGAGATTAAAGGTAATGTAGTTTATGCTAATACCAGGTGTTTCGATAACTTCAATGTCCTCAGCCTTTCTCAATATTTTTGCAGAAAGGGGACCAACCCCGCCATAACCCATCATGTCGATTTCACCCTTTTTGAGCGCCATAACCCTGGAATCGTTCGTGCCATAAGATTTAAAAGTAATTTTATCAACCCTTGGTTTATTCTCCCAATAGTCATCAAATTTCCTAAAAGTTGCGTATTGTCCTGCTTTAAAATCTTCCAGTGTAAAAGGGCCGGAACCAATCGCTTTTTTGTTTTCAAATTTTTCCATATCAAACTTATGACGTTTCCAGATATGCATGGGAAAAACAGGAAACCAGTTGAAAGGTGCATACTGCGGGCTAATAGTATTTTTCATTTCAAATTTAATGGTATAATCATCTACGATGACAATGGAGTCTTTGACCGTTTTCGAATCATAATATGCCCATACGGGGTTGGAAATAGGAAGATATTCCATGGTAAAAGCCACATCATTCGCAGTGACCGGTTTACCGTCATGAAAAGTCATACCTTTCCGTACATGAAAAACAAAATTTTTATGGTCGGTGGTTTCATAACCGGTGATCGCCATCGGTTTGAATTTATAATCCGGTGGTGAATCCATCACCCATGGCTGGTCATAGAGCAGTTGCCAAAGTATACAGCCCATTGTTTCATACTGCCATGCATCATTACACGACATGGATTGTAAAACTTCCGTTTGGAGCCATCCGACCCGGAGTTCACTTTCAGCACTTGCCTGATGAGTAACCAGGAATGACTGTAAAATAAAAATGATTAATAATAAGCCGCAGGTAATATTTTTTCTCATACTTCCCCCTTTTTCTTAATTTACTATAAATATTTTAACACTTTTTTCTCCGAAAGGTATTTAGATGTAGGCGCTACTTTTAAAAAGGAGTTAAAGTTTAATCCGTTAATAAAAAACTCCTTTGCCATTTAGCAACAAATTTGTCGTTATCAAATGCCTCTACTGATTCGCCGTTTTAACGGTTCAATGTTTTAAATCCCTACTGGGTTTAATAACCGGTATTAAAGTTGATGCGTATTATTCAGGGTAAAATAATATTTATTTAACACGGAAAGGGTTAACCCCGGTTATCCAGTGAACCGTTAAAATGGAGAATCAATAAACATCACTAAATTCCTTTTTTTAATTTATTCCCAGTCTCTACATATCTCAGAATAACTGTAATTTTTTGTACGATAGAAACCGTGTTGTCTGAATGGCGTTAACAATTATAGCCGAATTTTCGTGCCGCTCAGCAATAATTTAATTTCCGTCGTTCTTGTTAAAACAATTGCTGGAAACCGCTAAACATATTTTGTGGCCCTTTTAAAAAATCTGATTGCATTTTTTTAACTGATCAGTAAACTTTTTGAATAAAGACGACACACTCATCTATATTCCCTTAAATTTTTTATTAAATGTGCGCTCAATCAATTTATTTTTTTATACAATCCTTAATTTTTAAAGTCAACAAAATTTATCAGTTGATTATAAGCAGGCGGAGACGCTATCACCCGGTTATGGCCATAAAGAAACTGCCAAAACCGGCACCCCCATATAGTTATATTGATACCCCTTACCGTTTGCAGTGGGGTTGTTCATTTTTGTGTTTTGAGGAAGGTGTTGCAGGAAAATTACTTGGATAAAAAACCAATACAAAATAATCGCCGGGGTTTATGAACGGTGGAAAAAGATCAGGTTATGAAAAAATCGCCTCTCCACAAAAGCAGAGAGGCGATCAAACAAAACCCAATAACAAAACGAGGCGTATTATTTGGGATGAACGTTCCAGTATGTATAAGGGTTGATCCAGGTCGTCAATCCACCCATATAAGCAATAAAACCCGTCAAACGGTCATTTCGTACCGGTTCGATTGCATCGGGCCGACAAATCATATAATGCGGTAAATCAGTAGCCATCATCTCCTGCATTTTCCAACAAAGTGCTTTACGTTTTTCCGTATCAGGTTCACCATGATAAGCATTAAGCGTTTTATCAAACTCAGGATTATTATAATAAGCCGTATTCCATCCGGAACTATTCTCATCATCCCAGCTTCTCATAAATTCCCAAACCCAACTTGCATAATTTCCCGGTTCCTCAGTTCCAAGTGCAAGATCAAACCCCATGCCCTGCGGATAGTAATAGGTATCAAGATAAGTATCCAGATCAAGAGCCAGGATTCTTATTTCAATACCGATACCCTTCATCTGTTCCCTGATCAGTGAAACCATCTTAACATGTTCGGCTGTATCTGAAGGAACCATAAATTTAAAAGACAGGTCTTTTCCTGTTTTAGGATCATTTCGAACGCCATTCTCATCAGTATCAAGATATCCATTATCATCAAGAATTTTATTTGATTTTACGATATCAAACTCATATTGCGGCAAATTAGGATTATACTCTGAAAGTTCCGGATAAATAAAACTATCCTGAGATTTTGCAAATCCATGATAGACCATTTTGATGATTCGATCCTTGTCAATACCGTGAACCAAAGCTCTCTTAACATTAATATCGCGAAGTGGTCCATCCATATAGTGATTAAATGTCAACCATATAAGAGCGATTCCCGGATTAACCATGACGTCAATATTCTGATTTTTTTCCAAAATTTTCTTGGCCAATGGTGAAACGCCGCCATATCCGACCATATCAATTTCGTTCTTTTTGAGTGCCATATTCCTTGCATCACCGCTACCATATGCCTTGAAAACAATCCGGTCAACACGTGGCCTGTCTTCCCAGTAGCTATCAAATTTCTCGAATACAATAAATTCACCGGCTTTAAATTCCGAAAGCTTAAATGGACCTGATCCGATTGCCTTTTTATTGCTGAATTTTTCAATATCATATTTATTACGACGCCATTGATGTTCCGGTAAAATAGGGAACCAGTTAAATGGCGGATATCCGGAATTAAGCGGTGTGACTAGCTCAAACTCAACCGTATAATCATCTATCACTGTTACTGAATCTTTTACTGTCTTTGCATCAAAATAATCCCAGATCGGATTGGATTTTGGAAGATACTCATAGGAAAAAGCAAAGTCTTTTGCTGTTACAGGTTTGCCGTCATGAAATACCATTCCTTCTCGGACAAAAACTCGCCATGTCTTATTATCTGTTGTTTCAAAACCGTTACTTGCACGCGGGGAGTGTTTATAGGCAGGCGGATTATCAAAATGCCATGACTGATCATAAACAAGCTGCCACCACATGCACCCCATATCTTCATACTGCCATGAATCATCACATGACAATGACTTAAGCATCTGATCGTTAATCCACCCTACCCTCAACTCGCCGGCGGCAAACGTACTTCCTGGGCACAAAATTGTTATCAAAAAAAACGTAAATAAAAATTTGACTCCTGTGAATTTCTTTTTTTCGTTACACCCCTTCACTTTCAAAGCCTCCTTTTAACAAAAAAAACATTTTAGATTAGTCACACGTAATTCCGGTTGCCCAATAATATACATTAAATATAGGCCTGTTAAAGTGCCGGAACAAATACTGATATATTAAGTGAACTCCTTTACTTGATCTGCTTTCTTGAACCCACATAGATTGAACGATCGGACAATTTATTTAAAAAATATCTTAGACTGTTACATGTGTCAAGTAATTACTATTACTTTTTCATTTAATATTTTCTGTTTCATTACATAATACAAAAAACTTATATATTTCGTTAAATTTAATATTTGTGATAACGATTATCTTTTATTCAGGCGTGTGCCTGCTTCTTTCGTAAATGTCGGTTCCTGTCGCTAATACCATTCACTAGCCTTAATGCCTTTCGCACAAAAAAAGAGCAGAAAATCTGCTCTTTTTTTGAAGGAAAAGGGATCGAAATATCTGGGAAAGCTTTCTATCCACTGGGAAATCTCAGACCTAAAAGACAGAAAGTATTTGGATTATTAAAATTTTTCGTAATCAGCTGCTTAATTTAGGATCACCTCTTAAATTAATTCCTTTTCTGCAGCCTTGATAATTTTATCAATCTCTGCTCGCTTTCTATCTTCAAGCGGGATCGGTTTATGATTTTTCAGTATCCATCTCGCCTTTTCTAACGCCATCTCACGAGGGTCTTTAAAATCATTTAAATCAGCAGCCCACTGATGAGCGATATCCGGCTTCCAAAGTTTTCTCATATTCTCCATGGTATATCTGGAGCTCAGATAGTGGCCGCCCGGACCTACAGAATTAATTTCATCAACAGCCAGGGAGTAATCATCGACGATCACACCTTCGGCCATCGCCTTGACTGAGTTAATCACTTCATTTTCAAGTATAATTGACTCGTGATATAAAAGCGTATACAGTTCGTTCAAACCCATGTTAGGGATCATATCCGGACAGGTTTGAAGTACAAACAGCGCATCAACTGAAGACTCCTTGCCATGCCGCCATGTCCCCGGTTCACGTGAATCACCGGAACCGAATCCGCACATAACCGGAAGATTATAAAAATGTCCGATTTGTGAAATTCCGGCATGAAGCTGGTGCTGCATCCGAGACGAAGACATGCTGCCGCCTGTTATCGGATTCATGGTTACACTAAAAAATGAGTAATAGCAGGGTGCACCCGGGTAAACAAGCTGGATATAACTGATTGTACTTAATATTTCGGCATTACCCTGTACAAATGTGCCAGGCACGGAAGCCGGTGATGTTGCACCAAGTGTCGGCATGGTGGCTACGCCTACCGGCAACCCTGCCTTGGCATATACCAAGCCCGCCTCAAGAGAGTCACTATCTTGATTCAATGGTGAAACCGGGCAGATTAAAACCGATACAGGCGGACGTTCTTTTCTGATTTCATCACTTCCGGCAATTACTTTTGCCATCTCTGCAATATAACGTGAAGGTCCTTCCTTGACACTACTGATGATATGTACATGCTTTTCAGTATTGGAAAATCCGGCATCAACCTCATGAATTGGCATCATGGGCGTCGGCACATCATGAGCACTGACCATTGGCCAGTAAAAACTGCAAAATGGCAGATAATCTGCAATTTTTGCCATATCAGCAACATCCTGTTTGACTGATTCACGGCGCAGACGGGTATCAATATCAATCGTTGCCATACCGGTACCGGCATTGGCCAGATAAGTCTGATTTCCATTGAGCAGGACATCCATCTCAGTGCGGCCCCTTGTCGATCCCATCGTATAAGATCTAGGAGCCCTGGCGATTGTCTTCATCAGTAAATCAGGCGGAATTTTTACAATCTGTTTTTCAAAATCAACATCGGCACCGGCATCGGCAAATGTTTTCAGTGCTTTTTCCGAAGGGAACCGAACACCTGTCTTTTCCAGCACATCCATTGTTGCCTGATGGATTTTTTCTACATCCTGATCAGATAAAAACTTGATTCTCATATCAGGTTTTACTCTGATTGGAGATATGCTTGCTTTCTCTGCCTGGTTTGATGAATTCATGTTTTTCGCCTCTTTATGTATTTATAACTCCGGTAATATATTTACGCTACCAGCTCCTTAATTTTCTGGGCAGCGCTTGCAGCATCTTCAGCATAGCCATCGGCACCTATTTTATCGGCCCAATTCTGGTTAACAGGTGCACCGCCAATAATAGTCTTGATTTTATCTTTCAGGCCCTGCTCTTTCAGTAAATCTTCCAGTTCCTGCTGATAACCCATTGTTGTTGTCAATAATGCGCTTGTCGCAATAACGTCCGCATTAAGCTCAACAGCCTTATCAATAAATGCCTGTGAAGCCACATCACGTCCCATGTCATGAACAGTAAACCCGTTAGCGGACAAAAAGGACTCGACAATGCTTTTGCCGATATCATGGATATCGCCTTTTACAGTTCCAAGTACAACAATGCCCTTGCTGGTCTGCTGATCAGATGCAACAGACTTGTTACAAATCTCGGCGGCGAGCTTCATGGCATCGGCGGCCATAACCAGTTCCGGAAGGAAGATCTCTTCTCTTTCAAAAAGATTACCAACTTCAGTAATGCCGGCGACAAATCCCTCTTCCAGCAAAACAGCCGGATCTATACCACCGGCTATGGCCATCTCGGCAATTTCCTTTACCTTATCCTGATCTGCATTTCTGATCGCTTCTTTGGCCTGACCCAGTATTAATTCCTGCATGATATTATCTCCTCCAATAAAATAATTTATAAACACCGGAGCAAAGCGGCTCATCTATTTTTGCTCAAGTTAAGTACTTTTAACTTTATCTTTCTTATTGCGGCCCGGTGTTAAATCAGGCCCTTCATATTGGACTTAAAAAGATTTACCGAATTTATTTCAATATCAAGCAACTCTGCAATTCTGCATTTTGCCTGAATACCCTTTGCCGCACCGATCAGCGAAATAATGGTTCCAATATTTTTTTCTTCACGAAGTTCCCGCATCTTCTCTTCATCTGTCAGATCAATAACATCAACTCCCAATTTTTCTGCAACATGTTTTTTGGCATCATTGATTTTCATCTTTTTGGATAATTGCATCCAGGCAACCAGATCTCCGGCCGTCCGAATACCACCCATTGCTGATCCCATAATATGTCCAATCATTAGCCCGTGGATATCGCCTGTGCCTATCTACAATCCATCCGCCTTACCGATCTGGACCAGTGCCTTGGAGCATCTTGTCACTGCTCCGATGGGTGGAACTTCATACATGGGCACACCGCAAACACCCATACCGACATTGGGATGAATCGGAATATTTGCAACTTCTGCGGTAGCTTTAACCATGGTAACAGAACGCGAAAGATTCCACGGCGTTGACTCGGACGTATTTACATTTACCGTCGGACCGAAGATGTCGACACCGGCCGCTTCTGCCAGCTTAACCAGTTGATGAGGATAGAGTCCGGCCAGTCTTGTGCCTTCAAACTCTACACTCCCGTGCATACCCAGGACAAACTCTGAAGCCATACCCAGTTCGATATACATATTCGGTGCAACTTTTTTAATCTCTTTTACTGCTTTAAGGGATGCCATCATATCTGCATCACCGGCAGAACCCGAGGTATCAAAGTTCATACCTTCACATCCGACCTTGTTCAACTCTCCGGCAACAAACATCAGGTCATCCTGTAACTGCCCGGCTGCATCAAGTTGAGCCTGCTTCGCCTCTTCAATTTTGCCCAGCGGCAATAACTCTGAAGGATTATCAAACGGTCCGTCCGGCCTGTAGTAAAGCCCCATATTCGGCTGTGACCCATAAAACATCGGAATGGTTGTAGACTGGGAATTCGTATAATATTCGTTTGTCTCATAATTGATAATACTTTTAGCAGGCTTATAACTAAAATCGGTGTGTCCCATACAACAGGTATCGCCGCAGGCCACCCGTTCCCAGTTCAGTATGGAAACCGGACGGCACATGGGCAGGCCCATACCGCTATTTTCCTGGTCTGCATAATAAGACATGGAGCAGGCATCATCAGAAACAACAACTTCTTCCCCCGGTGAAACACTGACGATACGGCCGGGTTCACAGAATATTTCAAGAAGTTTATCCTGCTCTTTCTGTGTAAGTGCCGGGATCTCCGCTCTTTCAGCGGCATCATTCGTACCCCTCGCAATCTCTTCGGCAATCTCTTCTCTCGACATATAAATGCGTTCACCATCACCCATATGAGTCATAATTCGGTTTTGCATTACTTATCTCTCCTTTAATATTTTAAATCTGCGCCCTGATACAGGTTCAATACCCCTCTTACCTGCCTGTTATTCCTTTATTCCGTCCCTGACGGATTAAACGGCTGATCAGACATGGGAAAAATTTGTCAGTACCTGAAATCAATCTCCGCTTTGTGCAATTTTTTTCAATTCCGCTTCCAAACCGTCTTCAAGCGGTTCCGGTTTATGTGTTGTCAGAATATTTTTAGCCTTTTCTACGGATGCCTGGTGAAGATCCTTTGCGCCCTTTTTCTCCCATCCGCCTCTCATTCGACGATCAAGGAGAGTGGCCTGAACCTGTTCGCTTCTTAAATGGTCCATCGTATGTTTCTGGCCCAGAAAATTACCGGCAATACCGACCTTTTTGATCAGATCCACAGCCAGCAGTTCCTCGTTCACATCAACACCCTGAACAATACGTTTAACCATAGCGGCAATTTCATCATCCATCACCATCTGGCTGAAACTGAAGATTTGTCCCATTTCAAGCATTCCCATTCCATACATCATATTGGCACCTGCCAATGCGGGTAGTAAGGCGGAAAGAGTCTTTTCATGACCGGCCTGGGCATCGCTTAGTTTTGCATCTGACTATGTACCGCCAACATAACTGGGTATGCCGTAAAAATTTGACATCTCGGCAGCGGCTGCACTGATCATGGCCATTTCCGGCGCGCCAACTGTTGCAGTACCATGTTTCATATAAAATGTAGTCGTTGAGCTTCCGTAAATAATTGGCGTTCCCGGGTTGGTGCATTGTGCGAGAACAGTACACCCGAGGACTTCCGCATTATGTATAACCATCGTGCCTGCGAGCGGCATAGGTGATGAAGCGCCAGACATGGCCATACTTAGGATAACATTCGGCAGCCATGCCTTTGCAGACGCTATGGTAAGTTCACAAAGCTCACCAACAAGCTGCAACGGGCTGGTCGGGCATCCGCCAAAAGAGACAATCGGTCTGTGTTTAAGATTTTCACTACCGCCGACAATCAACGCTGCCATATCAATAATTTTTCCGACACGGGGCCCGCTTTCAGCATCTGTACAAATATGTTTTGTTGTATTGGCAAAACAGGAAACACAGCCATGAAGTTCATAAGAGGTCAACGGCATATCCGTTGCTGAAACCGGTGGTGTCAGGATATCGACATGTTCAAGCGCATCACACATCAGAGCCATTTTCCCCAGATCGTCTAAAGTCGAATCCTTGATTTCTCCCGTATCAAGATCCTGTGTCAAAACCGCCGTTCCAAATGTCGTAAAACCAATGTTTTTACCGCCGGCCAAAAAATCCTGCTCCGGATTACGTCCCGCCAGAAGCACATTTCCAGGGCAAAGCCTGATGGCCTCTTCCACAATATGGTTCGGGAAACGTACAACCTGGGTCTTCTTGTTTACCCAGCATCCACCCTTGTCCAGAATATCAAGGGCTTCATCATTGGCCACAAGAAGTCCGGTGGTCTGCATTACATCGAGTGTTGCAGCATGAATCTGCTGCAGCTCATCTTCCGAAAAGGACTTTAACCCCCAACCCTTTACGACATTTATTCCTGCTGCCGGTGTTGTTCTCATACTGTCCTCCTTCTTCCCCTCAAGGATTTCATTAATAAACTTTATATTAAAGGTTGTTCACTGATAAGAACCTTTCTTGCCAGTTTTTTCATATTACTGATCATTTTTTTATCCCTGACCTTATCCCCCATAACCGTTGAATAGTAATAACATCCTTCACCTAATGTAAGGATAAAGGTTGCTGCTTCTTCAGGATCTTCAACGTTTATAATACCGTTCTCCTTATAAAGCATAATCTCTTCCAGGAAGACCTTGTTTATATATTCATAGAGCTTCTTTAAGCGACTACTAATACGATCATTACGAAACCTGAGATAAAAACAGGAGTAGAAGACAATATCACTAATCTCATCGCCAATTTCCCAGTCAAGGCTGATAAGGGTATTTAAAAAAATCTCCAGCCTCTCCTTTGGCTCTTCAACACCTTCAAACATTTTTTTATACGTCTGTTTGTAACGATCAATAATATTATCAACCAGAGCAACCATCATCTCATCTTTAGACTTGAAGTAGTGCGCAAGCAGGCTTTTGTTAACGCCCATATGGCTGCTGATCTTTGACAGCGAAGTACCTTCAAGTCCCTCTTTATTGAGCATATGAATCAAATGTTCCAGTATCTCAGCCTGACGTTCTATAGTCTTGCTTTTCCGTCCCATTTAATTTCCCTTCTAATTAATTTTCATTATTTTTTTGATCGATCGTTCAATCAATATATATAAAGAGCTGTTATTTCTGTCAAGCTTAAAAAACTTTTTTCTTTAAAAATTGTAATTTGTCATTGTAACAGGAGCTATTTTATTGTAGTGAATGTAATTATTTCATTTTGTTTCAGCAACTTATTAACCAACTTTCCGTTTTTTTAAGTATTGCCCCAAGGAGGACGTTATGATTCCCTTTCTCGTATTATTAGGTGTCATCATTTTTTTCATCATTATTGTCGCAGGCATGTACAACAAACTGGTTACACTAAGAAACCGCTTTAAAAATGCTTTTTCTCAAATCGATGTACAACTAAAACGGCGATACGATTTGATTCCCAACCTTGTTGAGACGGTCAAGGGTTACATAAAACATGAAAGAGAAACTCTTGAAGCTGTTATTCAGGCCAGAAACACTGCCCTTGCCGCTAGTAAGGTAGCAGCAGGAAATCCCGGCGACCCGTCCGCCATGGCCGGACTTGTAGGAGCAGAAAGCATACTTACCGGTTCTCTTGGAAAACTGTTTGCTCTCTCCGAAGCTTATCCTGACCTGAAAGCCAATGAAAATATGGCTCAGCTTACAGAAGAGCTGACTTCCACTGAAAACAGAATCTCTTTTGCACGCCAGGCTTTTAATGATGCCGTTACCACTTATAATACCGGAAGAGAAACTTTTCCGACCAACCTGATTGCAGGGATGTTCAATTTCAAACAGGCAGATCTGCTTGAATCAACCGAATCCGATGAAGAAAGAAAAGTACCAAGTGTATCATTTACGTAATAAAGATCAGGGAGCATGGTCATGAATTTTTTTGAGGCACAGGACCGATCAAAAAGCGCTACAACTAAATTGATATGCCTTTTCTTCCTTACTGTTGTTGTGGTTGTTTTTGCAATATATTTTGTAATTTCCATAATCAAAATCTTCTCATTTACAGATTATATGGAATCGGGTTCGGGCGAATATCATTTTTTTGATCTGCAGTTATTTCTTATAACGGCAGGCATTACCATAGCGGTAATTGCTCTGAGCAGTATATATAAGATAACGATGCTGGCACGTGGCGGCGGATCTTATCTCGCGGATGAAATGGGCGGCAGACTTGTCAATCCTTCCACAACGGATCCTGACGAACGAAAGCTCATGAATATTATTGAAGAGATGTCGATCGCCTCAGGTGTGCCTGTACCCCAGGTCTATATTCTGGAAAATGAAAGTGCTATTAATGCATTTGCCGCCGGTTATACACCAAATGATGCGGTGGTTGGTGTTACAAAAGGCTGCATTCGGATTCTGAACCGGGATGAGCTTCAGGGTGTTATTGCCCATGAGTTCAGCCATATTCTAAACGGTGATATGCGGCTTAACATCAGGCTGATCGGATTCCTTTACGGTATTCTGATTCTGGCTATTATCGGTTCCGGCATGATCAGGAGCAATATGGGCGGTCGTCATTATCGCAGCAGTAGCAGCAGCCAAAAATCAGGCGGCCAGATTGTTATCCTTGGCATTGCGCTTTGTATTATCGGATATATTGGTGAGCTTTTCGGCAAACTGATTCAGCGGGCAGTTTCCCGCCAGCGAGAGTATCTTGCAGATGCATCCTCTATTCAGTTTACCAGAAATCCATCCGGTATAGCCGGTGCCCTGAAAAAAATCGGGGGCTTTTCCGCAGGCTCCAGGGTCCGATCTCCCCATGCAAAAGAGGCCAGCCACATGTTTTTCGGTAATGCGCTGGATTCTATTTTTGCAACCCATCCTCCCCTTGACGAGCGAATCAGACGTATAGAGCCATCCTTTGATGGAGAGTATCCAAAGATAAAAATTGGTGAAACCTCTGCCGGTGCTGCATTGTCTCCGCCTGCTGGAGGCATGGCCGGAATGACCGGACAATCTGCCGGGGATTTATCCCTCTCTTCAAAAGAGGTTAATGAACAGGCAGGAACCGTTACACCGGAACATGTCAATCTGAGTATCACAATGCTGTCCGCTATTCCACCGGTTATCAAAAACGAACTGTCAGACATAATGGGTTCCATGTCTGTGGTATGCGCACTTTTGCTTGATAAAGATGAAAATGAAAGAAAAATCCAGTTTGCCACTCTTGAAAAATCGGCCGACAAAGAGATCATTTCTACTATGCATAAGCTTGAAGATAAAATCTTAGAAATAGATCTGCGCTTAAAACTTCCGCTTCTTGATCTGGCCATCCCGATTCTTCGAATGATGGCACCGGGACAGTATGCCCAACTCCGGAACTATATTCAGATCCTTGTCGAATCAGATGGAAAGCTCTCGCTTAATGAATTTGCTCTGCAGCAGGTTGTTGCCGGACGCCTGGGTGCCACATTCAACCATGCTCAACGAAAGACCGTCTATAAAAATATTGAGCCGCTTCTGCCGGACCTTTCAAATTTACTCTCAAAACAAGCACATGCCGGCCATAATAACGAAGCCGAAGCTGAGAAGGCTTTTAATCTTGCCATAGGAGAACTGCCGGTCAACAAACAGAGATTACAGTTTTTACCCGATAACAAGATCTCTTTTCCGGCAGTAGCGTCAGCCATCAACCGCTTAAGTGCATCAGCACCCAATGTTAAAAGAGTGGTTTTTTCAGCATGTACGGCATGTGCCCTTGCGGATAAGACCGTTACGATCGAAGAAGCTGAACTGCTGCGTGCGCTGGCCTATTCACTGGACATTCCGTTACCGCCTTTTCTGCCAAAAGCGGAATAGCGGAAAATTGACTTATCTTTTTTTTTCAGATAATAAAATGAAATAAATCATTTAGGAGCCAACCAACCTGAACACACACAACACTAAACAGGCGGAACCTCACCTTGGAGATCTGATAAATGATGCAGATCCGGACGCCGTTTTTGGTGAAATAAAACATATCCTTTCTCTTTTTCCCGGCGATCCTGATTTTTCATTTTTAAATACGGTTCATAAAGATATTGTTGATCTGTTTACCGGAAACTATCCGGGATACCGGGCCAGCAACACCCGTTATCACGACCTTGAGCATACAGGAACCGTTGCCCTTGCGATGGCAAGACTTATTCATGGTGCCGTTCTCAAAGACATTACGTTCAAACCTGAAAATATAATCTCAGGCCTGATCTCTGCTTTTTTTCATGATACCGGTCTGATTCAGACAACTGATGACAAAGAGGGCTCAGGTGCTAAATATACAGTTGGTCATGAAATGAGAAGTATCGATGTTGTTAATGAAGTTCTGGACCGCCATAATTTTTCTAAACAGCAACTCAAAGACTGCGGCCCTCTGATCAAAAGTACCATACTCCAGATGCCATTTGAAAAAATAAACTTCAGGAATAAAGAAATTGCCAGAATGGGTCAGTTCCTTGGCACTGCAGATCTTCTCGGGCAGATAGCTGACAGAAAATATCTTGAAAAACTGATTCTGCTGTTTGATGAATTTGAGGAAGCCGGCATAGACAACTTTGAATCGGAAATTGAACTCCTCCATCAAACAGAGAATTTCAACAAAAACATCGCCAATAAAAAAATGAAGCAGGATTTCGGTAATGTTGCCCGCTATATGCGGCCTCATTTTAAAAAACGATGGAATATAGATAAAGACTTGTATGCCGAATCTGTAGAAAAAAACATTACATATCTAAAAACAATCGTTGAAGAATGTAAGAGTGACCGTGACTGTTTCTACAACAAGTTAAAACGAGGCAGTTACTGGTAATCAATATTTTAGATATAATGTTCCCGGTGCTTTTGACACATCGAAAGTGTAAAGTGCCCAAAGTACCGGGTTTTTTAATCTTCTTGTGCACCGGCTCCTGAAAAGACAAACCCTGCCTGAATAACAGGCAGGGTAAAACATACAGATAAAAACGATTGATTATTTGGTACTTTATTCTCCAGCAGGCTTATCTGTTTTCAGTGTTTCAAGTTCCTTTTTAAGATCATCGATTTCCTGTTTAGCCTGTTCCAGATCTTCTCCAACAACCTCTCCGCTATCACCCTTCATTGAATCCTTCATCTCATCAAACCCAAGGTAAAGCGCCAGTCCTCCACCCAGAAGAAGCATGGCCGGTATTGCACCCGCCAGAAGTTGCAGAAAAGGAATCCACCAAACCACAATTCCTATAAGACCGAGTGCGGTCGCAATTGCCCCACCGATTAAAGTTTTCATTTAATAGCCTCCTTTTTAGTGTTCCATTATATGTATTATTTTAATAAAATTTAATATGATGATGAATATTTAAACGGATTATTATCAAACTCTTTATTGTAATAGCAAGAAAAACTGACAACCCGTTTCAGGTAAAGATTCAAAAAAATTATCATACTGAATTTTATTGCGCAAGTTTTTTTTAAAGCACTGAATTTATAAAATTTTCTTTGGCCATTAATCTTGCCTCAATAAACTGTACATCATCAAAAAGATTGCATTCGATGAACATGCTTGATATTTTATTTATTTTAATTATCTGACAACAAAATAACACTTTTAAAATATAACTGTATAAAATAGCGGTATTTTATAATACGGACCGGATATGACTCAGCAAACAAATTCACTCTGGCGGCGGTTCAGAAACAGGATGGATGACATTCTGGACCACACCCATAACCATTTTTTTTGCCTCCTCCCCCCCCAGACAGGCCATTTGGCGTCAAAAATACTGACAAGTTTTTATTCAGGCATCACTATTGACGGGAAACAGCTTGAAAAGATAAAGAACCTGCAGGATGATGCCATTTATATATATGTTTCTAAATTTCAAAGTAACTTTGAATATTTGTTTTTCCATACACGCTACCAGGAGGAAAACCTTCCGATACCTGAAATCAGTCTTGGTTATAAAATTCATCTCTGGCAACCCTATAAGCGTGTTTTTAAAATTATTCTTGCCCATATTGATTACCTGATTAAAAACCGGAAGCTGCTTAATCCTTATGAAAACGGTTATATCAGAGACGCGTTATTAAACGGAAAATCGGCATTTGTTCCCCTTGTTGAACCAAAGGCCTTCCAGAATCGTTTTATTAAAGCCAAAACAGGGCCTATTCAATATCTGGTTGAACTTCAAAGAACAACGGAAAGGCCCATATATATTATTCCACAATTGCTCTTTTTCGGCCGCAAGCCCATGCGTTCATCCAGACGACCCATTATGGATATTCTCTTTGGTACGGAACAGAAACCGGGCCGAATCAGGCGATTTTTTACACTTTTTAAAAATCCGGGAGAAGTTTTTGCAGAAATTTCGGAGCCTGTTAACCTGAAAGCGTTTGTAGAGAGTGAAAATAACCGTGAAAAATACACATCGGAGCTTTCCATTATTTTAAGACGGCAGCTTTTAACCCAGCTTAATCGACATCGCCAGAGCATTACCGGACCTGTACTCAAGTCTCGTGATGAAATCAAGGAGAGCATCCTTACCAATGACCGCCTTGATACATTTATGAACCAGTACGCTAAAAAACGGAAAATACCTATTTACAAGGTTCATGAAGAGGCAGCCGGGTATCTTGATGAAATTGCAGCAAAATATAATATGAGATTGATCCGGATCTGTGAAGCTGCTGTTCGATGGACCCTGAAACACCTTTATGACGGTGTTACCGTTGATACCGAAATGCTGAATAAAGTTAAAAGTAAAGCGCATAAAGGACCTATAGTTTTCATTCCCTGTCACAAAAGCCATATGGATTATATCATCCTGGCCTATACCCTTTATAATAACCTTATGGCACTGCCGCTGATTGCTGCCGGCAAAAACCTTGCCTTTTGGCCGATGGGTTCCATATTCAGAAACAGCGGTGCATTTTTTATTCGGCGTACATTCAGTGGTGCCATGCTTTATTCAAAGGTATTTTCAGAATATATTTACAAGATTCTTCAGGAAGGCTTTAATATTGAATTTTTTATTGAAGGCGGACGAAGCCGAACGGGAAAACTGCTTACGCCAAAGCTGGGCCTGCTGACTATTCTGATGAATGCATACAAAAGCGGCGCATGTGATGATCTGATTTTTGCCCCGGTTTATATTGGCTATGACAGGGTTATGGAAGAGCAGTCATATCTTCATGAAATTGGTGGCGGTGACAAAAAACCTGAAAGCATCTCACAGGTTTTAGAAGCAAGAAAGCTGCTGAAAAAAAGATACGGCCGAATATATCTCAAGTTTGGCGAACCTGTTTCTATCAATGAAACGCTTGCCGGAGAAGGCAAAACAATTCACGATTTGACGTCAAAAGAACAAAATATGCTGACACGCAGCATCGGCAACAGAATGATCAATTCAATAAACCGCCTGTCAGTTGTTACACCGCATGCACTTGTTGCAAGCGCAATTCTCAATAGTTCTAAGAAAAAGTTCTCCTACAACTATTTTCTGTTTCAAATAGATACTTACCTTTCATATCTTAAAAGCCGGGACGCAACACTTGCAGAAACACTGCGGGCAGACAAGGTCAAAACCGTTCTTTCAGTGCTGGGTTCTTATATCCAGCGTAAACTTATTGACCATGTTTCTGAAGGTACACATGATGAAACAGCAGATTTAACCTATCATGTTGTTGAAAACAAACGCACCATACTTGAATACTACAAGAACAATTCCATCTCTTTTTTTATTCCGGCCGCATATACGGCGCTTGCAATACTGAAGGAAGAGTCATTTCAATTTACCTCTATCCGGCTGTATAATCGGTATAAAACCCTGCAGGATTTCTTTAAAAATGAATTTCCGTTTGATATGGAAAAACCGGTAGAACAATATGTTGATGAAAACATTCAGTCTTTTTTAGATAACAACATGATCGTACCGGACCGGACAGCACCGGGTACATATAACATCACCGCCGATGGTTTTAAAAAGATGAAACTTTTTGGCAGTTTTTTAAAACCATATTTTGAATCTTCATGGATAGTATTAAGCTACCTCATGCGGTACCCTCAAAAAACGATAAAAACTAAAGACAACCTTAAAAAAATCCAATCCCGCGGCAACCGTATGTACAAGAAAAACGAGATAGACCGGATTGAAGCATTATCACGAATCAATTACCAAAATGCCTTAGATTACTTTAGCGCCAATCGTATAAAGGGCTCTGAAAACATAGAGCAGATTGAACATTTTTCAAATCTGATCAAGACATATATGAAAAATCTTCCTTCATGATAACAAAGATAATCTTTTCCTGATATGAAAGCATTGATACTTGCAGCCGGTTACGGAGAACGCCTAAAGCCCCATACAAATCATACTCCTAAACCGTTGTTCCCCATCAACGGCAGACCGCTGCTGGATATAATGATTGAAAAACTGATTGCGGCAGGGTGCAGTGAAATTTTTGTCAACACCCACCATCTCCACAATAAAATCGACCGGTTTATTTCCGGACAAAATTACCCGATCCCGGTTATATCCCGGTATGAACCGGAAATACTCGGAACAGGCGGAGCGATAAAAAATCTATCTGACTTCTGGGATGATCAACCCTTTTTTATTATCAACAGTGACATAGCAACAGATATTGATTTAAAGGAAGTTTATAATTTTCATCTATCGCATGATCACCCGGCAACGCTTGTTCTGCATGATTATGAACAGTTTAATAATGTAAAGGTAAATAAAAATGGTATTATTGAAGGCTTTCTCAGCCTTGAAAAAGCCATGGGGCATAATGGTTCCCTGCTAACCTTTACCGGCATTCAGGTTGTGGATCCTTTCCTGCTGCAATTCATTCCTGAAAAAGGTTTCTTCAGCAGTATCGACGCCTATATTAAAATGGCCGATAACGGATACAGGATAAAATCTTTTCTTCCTGAAAATCTTTATTGGCGTGATATCGGAACCCCTGAGCGTTATCGCTCAGCTGTACTGGATTCAATGATTCCAAAAGCCGTCGACAGCTCTTTTGGCGAAAAAATAAAAACCGGAATAGATATTAAACCCCTTTCAGATGATGGTTCAGACCGGAAATGGTATCGTATTGAAGTAAACTGTCACACATTAATTATGGTAGATCACGGCATCCGATCTCAAGATTGTATGACTGAAGCAGATTCCTTTATTTTAATAGGACGGCATCTGCACGATCAGGGCGTTGCCGTACCTGAAATAGTACTGTCGGAGCCATTTTCCGGAATTGTTTTTCTGGAAGACCTTGGCAACATCAAGCTGCAGAATGTTATCAGTAATTTAAAGAGCAGTGAAAAGATTGTTTCATTTTATGAACCTGTAATTAATAATCTTTCAAATCTTGCTGTCATGGGATACCAAAATTTTAATCCCGAATGGACATATCAGACTGCTGAATATGATCGCTCACTCATTCTGGAAAAGGAGTGCCGGTACTTTGTAGACTCTTTTTTGAAAACCTTCCTTGGACAAAAGGTGAACTATAAAGATTTTGAAAACGATTTCAAACTTATTGCTGAAAAGACTGTTTCATACGCGATTCCCGGTTTTCTGCACAGGGATATGCAATCCGGAAATATAATGATATCTGATGGCAAACCCTATTTCATTGATTTTCAGGGCGGCAGAAAAGGACCTGTCCAATATGACCTTGCATCGCTTCTGATTGACCCGTATGTTGAATTATCTATCGATATCCAGCAGGACCTGCTTGAGTGTTATATAGCTTCACTTTCTAAAAAAATTGATTTTGATAAAGATAAATTCAGAAAAGGCTTTCAATACTGCTGCATTACAAGGAACATGCAAATATTAGGCGCTTTTGGATTTTTAAACAAAATAAAGAAAAAGGTATGGTTTGAAAAATATATTCCAGCTGCAGTCAAAACATTAAAAAATAATCTGAATGCGCTTCCTGAAATCAACCATACCCTCCTTAAAGATATGGTGGCGTCTCTTTAGGTTGATACACAAAGACATCTTTTTTTTTAACTGAAAAGACAACTATACTTATTTTTCTTAATAGAGATTGATTAAAGCAAATAAAAATGTTAAAAACAAAAAAAGTTGTTTTTTTCATTTAAACCCACAAATTCGTTTTTTTATTCTTTAATTTCATATAGTTGAAACCTTGAACCGATATTACTGTTGTGATTAAATGATTTCTCTTAATGTAAAAAAAGGTTACAGGCTTAAAATTACCGGTGAACCGCCTAAGGAGCTGGTGGAATTACCCAAACCATCACATGTCGCTCTCCTCCCCGAAAAGATTCCCTTTATCAAGCCACGTCTAAAAGTCAGGGTTGGAGATCATGTTGAGACAGGTTCGGAAATTTTTGAAGACAAACGAAATACCCGTTTAAAATTTTTATCTCCCGGTAGTGGACAGATTACAGAAATTAACTTTGGCCCCAGACGTGTTATCAAGGAAGTTGTCATTAAACTGGATAATAAAGAAAGTTATGTACCATTTGAGCATATCAATAAAGATGGTTTACAGAATATTGATCGTAATGACCTTGTAAAAATGCTTTCAAAGGGCGGTTTATGGCCGCTTTTGCGTGCCCTCCCCTATCAGGATATTGCACCGACGGACAAGGTACCGCCTCAGATTATCGTCTCTCTGGGTTCAAGTGAGCCTTTCCAGGTATCACCGGAAATCTATCTTGACGGGAATACGGACCTGTTTGCCTTTGGCATTAGTGTTCTTGAAAAGCTTTCAAACAACAACGTTATTATTGCTGCTAATGCTGAAGATAAGAGCCGGCTTCCGGATCAGAGTGGACGGATAACTCATATTATAAAAGGAGATTACCCTGCTGATAACCCGGGCGTTATTCTTTATAAAACCAAAACATCTGCTGCACAAAATAACTCATGGTTTATCAATACTCAGGATGTACTTCTCATTGCCGGATTACTGAAAGAAGGCGCATACCCGACCGGCCGCATTGTTGCTGTTGGTGGAGAACTGGCGCCTCACCCCGGTTATGTTAAAACAAGAATTGGTGCCCCTGTTTCACATATTACCCAAAATGAGAATAATAAAATCAAATCACGCTGTGTTGCCGGCGGTATCATGACCGGATACAGTATTGATAAAAAATCATTTCTTGGTTTTTATGAAACATCCGTTTTAATACTGCCCGAAGGCGGAAAAAGAGAGCTTTTTGGTTTTATACAACCGGGTTTCAATAAACAGAGCTACTCCAGGACATTTCTATCAAGCATCAACAGATCCCACCTCAATATGAACTGTAATATGAACGGTGAAGAACGCGCCTGTGTTGCCTGTGGTTCCTGTGCGGAAGTTTGTCCTGTTGATATTATTCCCAGCCTGACATTTAAATGTACGCTGGCGGACGAAATTGAAGAGAGTCTCTCCCATGGACTGCTGGATTGTGTTGAGTGTGGATTATGTACTTATGTCTGTCCTTCAAAAATTGAGATATGCACCATACTTCAGAATGCGAAGCGATCATATTATAAGGAAATGAGCGGATGACCAACCTTCTTAACAGGTTTTTTGACAGCCAGAGAAAATACTTCGAACCGGGCGCAAAGCTTGAACGTCTAAATGCTTTGTTTGAAGCTTTTGAGACGGTATTTCTTGCAACAGGCGAGACAACATCATCCGGGCCGCATGTTCGGGACAGTCTGGATGTAAAACGATTTATGGTTTTAGTCATTGTTTCTCTTATGCCGGCATTCTTTTTCGGGCTTTATAATACCGGTTATCAGTCAAATATTGTGTCCGGCCTTTCTCCTGATTTTATGTCTGCGATGACAAGAGGATTGCGGATAGTTATGCCGCTGGTTATTGTCTCTTACACCGTCGGTTTTTTCTGGGAGCTTCTTTTTGCAGCCATCAGAAGACATAATATAAGTGAAGGTTTTTTTGTTACGGCCCTGCTTTTCCCAATGACTCTGCCGCCAACCATTCCATTATGGCAGGCAGCCATTGGTATCTCCTTTGGCGTAATCTTCGGTAAAGAGGTTTTCGGCGGCACAGGAAGAAATTTTCTTAATCCCGCACTGACCGGCCGCGCATTTCTCTTTTTTGCATATCCGGTAAAGATGACCGGAGATGCCGTCTGGACCGCTGTTGCGTCTTCAAAAGAAACTGCTGTTGATGCGATAACAGCGGCAACACCCCTTTCGCTTGCAAGCGCAACGGAACGGTTCAGCTCAATTCAGGATACACTTTCCGGTTCCGGTTATTCTTTTATGAAACTGTTCGTGGGGAATTATCCCGGCAGTATTGGCGGCACATCTGCCCTGTTCAGCCTTATCGGTGCGGTATTCCTTTTGATTCTTGGCATCATCAGCTACCGGATTTTAATTGGCGGTATTATCGGTGTGCTTGCAACCGGCATCTTGTTGAACATCGTCGCAACAGAAGCATCAACACCCTGGTTTTCGCTGAACCCCTCTTACCATCTGGTGATGGGCGGTATTGCCTTTGCACTGGCATTCATGGCAACCGAACCGGTCTCTGCGCCGGACATGAACAAATCCAAATGGTTTTATGGGTTCGCCATTGGCGCACTAACGGTGCTTATCCGTGTATTTAACCCGGCATTTCCGGAAGGTGCCATGCTGGCGGTCTTGTTTATGAATCTTTTTGCACCGCTGCTGGATCATATTGAAGTAAAGATAAGGCTCGGAAAAAGGATTCCCAATGTCTGATTCGATTAAATCACTGCTGTTTGCTATTATCCTCTGTCTGGTCTCAAGTCTTCTCCTGACAGCGGCATACACCGGTTTAAAACCTTTCCAGCAAAAAAACGTTTTTCTGGATAAGCAGAAAAATATTTTAATGGCAGCCGGTATGCTGGATCGTGAAAAAAAATATCAGTCGGATGAAGTTCAACAAATCTTTGAAGAAAGAATAGTCAGCCTCTGGACGGATGAAGATGGAAACATTGTTGAAGATGCCGGAGGAGAAGGCAAATTGATTCCCATATATCTTTGTGTAGAAAATGATAAAATCATTTCATATATACTGCCCATTGACTCTCGTGGATTGTGGGGCAAAATCCGGGGCTATCTCGCACTTCAAAATGATGGCGCCACCATTGCCGGTTTTGCCGTATATCAGCATGCTGAAACACCCGGACTTGGCGGCGAAATAGAAAAAGCCTGGTTCCAGAAAAATTTTGTAGGCAAAAAAATTATCGGTAAAGACGGCAGCTTTGAATCAATTTCTATCGCTAAAGGAGAAGTTTCAAAACGGATACCTGAAGTTCAGCAGGCAAATTACGTAGATGGCATCAGCGGTGCCTCGTTAACCGGTAAATACCTGACAGAAGGGCTGAGAGAGGTCCTGACTGATTATGAACCCGTTTCAATCCGGTTCAGAGGTGAAAATATTATTCGTTACAGTGAAATAAAATAAACAGTCAACTTCTTACTCTTAATCATAGCCGTAATATTAATCGGGTTTTAACTTCCGGGATTATGATTATGAGTAAGAGTATGGTTACGTCATAATACGGAAATATATCATGAGTGAATCAACTGACAAACTGATAACCACAGCTTCGGAACCGGTTTGGAAAAATAACCCCATTTCAATTCAATATCTGGGAATCTGTTCGGCCCTGGCTGTAACCGTTCAAATGAAAACGGCTATTATTATGAGCCTCTCCCTGATGTTTGTCGTTGCATTTTCAAACCTGACCGTCTCCCTGTTGAGAAGTATTATCCCCAGAAATATTCGGATACTCGTTGAGCTTGTTATCATCTCTACCCTTGTTATTCTTGCAGATCAGGTCTTAAGAGCATTTTTATATGACATCAGCAAACAGCTTTCTATTTTTGTCGGCCTGATTATTACTAACTGCATTGTCATGGGCCGGGCAGAAACCTATGCCCTTAACAATCCGCCGATTCAATCCTTTGCTGACGGTATCGGTAGTGGAATGGGATACGGACTTGTACTCACCTCTGCAGCATTTTTAAGAGAACTTTTCGGGTCCGGTTCGATTATGGGATATAATGTTATCCCGTCATCTTTTTATGATGCCGGTTATGAGAATATGGGCCTTATGCTTCTGGCACCCGGAGCGTTTATAATCATCGGCCTTTTTTCATGGATGCAGCAAACCATTATGAACAAGTGATTGATATCTATTATGGAAAATCTGATAAGCATAACACTGAATTCTATATTCATAAGTAACATTCTCCTGGCCTACTTTTTGGGGATGTGTTCATTTCTGGCTATCTCAAAAAATATTGATACGGCAACCGGCCTTGGTATGGCTGTCGTTTTTGTACTTACTATCACCACACCGGCCAACTGGTTGATATATAATTTCCTGTTGGCACCGGGCGCTCTTTCATGGGCAGGTTTTCCGGAAGCTGATCTGAGTTACCTGAAGTTCATCATCTTTATCGCCGTTATTGCCGCCATTGTCCAGATTGTTGAAATGGCCATTGATCGATACTCTCCTGCACTGTACGCCGCTCTGGGCGTTTTTTTGCCGCTTATTGCAGTAAATTGTGCGGTTCTGGGCACATCTCTTTTCATGGTTGAAAGAAGCTATACGTTTATTGAAACTATATTTTTCGGATTTGGTTCAGGTATCGGCTGGCTGCTTGCAATTGTTTCGATGGCAGCGATCAAGAAAAAACTGAAATATGCTGATGTGCCCAGGGGCCTCGAAGGTTTCGGCATAAGTATGATTGTAACGGGGCTTATGGCAATGGCTTTTATGCTATTTTCAGGCATTACACTTTAATTAAAAACCTGTTTCAAGAGGTTTTACTTTGATTTATCTAATCAGCACAACTGTTTTTCTATCTGTAATCTTTATTCTTGTCAGCATGCTGCTACTGGTTGAGTCTCGTCTTGTCAAAAAAGGAGAGTGTAAAATTATCATCAACGACAGTGATGATAAGTCTTTAAATATTTCCGGCGGCGTGACACTGCTTTCCGCACTCATCAACAACGGTATTCTGATACCATCGGCGTGTGGCGGCAAGGGCTCCTGCGGAACATGTAAATGCCGGGTAGACGCCGGCGGTCGCGATGTTCTACCCACGGAGTTAACCCATTTGAGCAGGCAGGAAAAACAGAACAATGTCCGCCTGGCCTGTCAGGTCAAAGTTAAGGAAGACATGTCCATCCGTATTCCTGAAAGTATTTTCGGCATAAAAAAACATGGTGCAACCGTTGTATCAAATGAAAATGTGGCCACATTTATCAAAGAACTTGTCATCAAACTTGATAATGATGAACAGCTTGAATTTGAGGCCGGCTCATTTGTCCAGATCGATATACCGGAATATGAAGCCGCTTTTAGTAATTTCATTGTTGCCGCATCCTATAAACCCTCATGGGACCGCTTTAACCTCTGGGGGCTTCGATCAAAGTCAAAGGAATATGTGTATAGAGCCTATTCCCTGGCAAACCCGCCGGCAGAAAAAGATCTGTTAAAATTTACCGTCAGAATTGCCACACCACCACCAGGAAAAGATCAGGCTCCACCGGGTGTCGGCTCGTCCTTTATCTTCAACCTGAAGCCTGGTGACCGTGTCTTGCTAAGCGGTCCCTATGGTGAGTTCCATATAAAAGAGACTGAAAAGGAGATGTGCTATGTTGGAGGTGGCGCCGGTATGGCGCCTCTTAAAAGCCATATTTTTCATGCCCTTGAAACTTTAAACACAGACCGTAAAGTATCATTCTGGTATGGTGCCAGGTCAAAACAGGAAATTTTTTTTGATGATGAGTTCAGAGCACTTGAAGAAAAGCACCGTAATTTTTCTTTTCATATCGCACTTTCCGACCCTCAGCCGGAAGATAACTGGACAGGCCTTACCGGATATATCCATGACTGCCTCAGAAAAGACTATCTTGAATCCCATGATGACCCCACGGAGATCGAATATTATCTCTGCGGGCCGCCACCTATGATTGACGCTATAGAAGATATGCTTGACAATCTGGGCGTTGAACCGGAAATGATTGCTTACGACAAGTTTTAAATTATGACTACAATTTTTCTTAATGCCTTTTCATTTTTGCAACCCAAACTAAAGGCCCGGAATATTGAATATGCGGATGCATCAATTGAAATCCCTGATGATATTACAGCACGTCAACTCATCACAGACGTGCTTGGCCTTGAACCTGAAGACGTGGAAGCAGTTATGATAAACGGAAAGGTATCAGCAGCCACAACTTCTTTAAACCATAAAGACCGTATTGGATTGATACCACCAGGAATGCCGGGTCCTTACCGGGTTTTTCTCGGCATAGTCAAACATAAGTTTTCCTGATATTTTCAAACTATTTTATAGTTATATTTTTTAACATTTTTTTTAACATTTCTTAAACTATGAAAGGAGAAAGCACCATGAGTAAAACAGAAGAAAATTTAAAAGCCGCATTTGCCGGTGAGTCTCAAGCGAGAAACATGTATACCTATTTTGCAGCCGTTGCCAGAAAAGAGGGGTATCGCTATATTGCTAAACTTTTTGAAGAAACTGCAGATAATGAATGCCAGCATGCAAAGGAAGAATTTATGCTACTCAATGGCATTGGTGACACAATTGCCAATCTGAAAGAAGCCATTAGCGGAGAAGATCATGAAACAACCAGCATGTATCCACAGTTTGCCAAAGAGGCTGAAGAAGAAGGCAATAAAGAGGCTGCCATTCTTTTTACCCAGATTGGAAAAATTGAAGCAAAACATCGTAATCGTTATAAAAAACTGCTGGCAATGGTGGAAGCCGGAACAGTCTATAAAAGAGAAACATCCGTGACATGGAAATGCAGTGTCTGCGGTTATAAATATGATGGCACTGAGCCACCGCCAAAATGCCCGTGCTGTAAGCATCCCAAAGAGTTTTATGAGCCGGAAGATATGGAGTTTTAAGGATTATATTCCATATCTTCTTTAACCTGATTGTTTTATATAACAGGATTTTTATTTTTAGTTGAAGGATTTACACATGGCTCATTATAAGTGCTCAGTTTGTGATTATATAATAGATGAAGAAAAAGATGCTATAAACTGGAATTCACTCCCTGATGACTGGGTATGCCCTGTTTGTGAATCGCCCAAAACATATTACATTCTTGTTGATGAGGCGTATGATGCTGCAGGTATTGATATGCCTGCCGCTGATTCAGAGATTACTTCGGATATATCTCCGGATACGCTACCGGGTGTTAACCGGGTCGAATCATATTTTGACGATATCAACATGATTGCTGAAACCGGAAAATCAATTATTGAACCGATGCGAACCATAAAACCGGTAATCTCATGGGATGATATTCTCATTAAAGGGGCTCAACTGTCGAAACTTCCTTTAAACAAAGACGAGGCTGTTTTTTCACAAACCATAATCGGACCCAAAGCGGCACACCCGCTAATATTAGAAACCCCGATTTTTGTTACACATATGTCTTTTGGTGCCCTTTCAAAAGAGGCAAAAATTGCACTGGCCAAAGGCAGCGCATCGGTTAAAACTGCAATTGGATCGGGCGAAGGCGGTATACTGCCCGATGAATTTGAACATGCATACAGATACATTTTTGAATATGTGCCAAATCACTACAGTGTAAGTGAAGAAAATCTGAAAAAATCGGATGCAATTGAGATAAAATTCGGACAATCAAGCAAACCGGGCATGGGTGGGCATTTGCCGGGTGACAAGGTAACTGCCGACATCGCATCAATAAGAGGACTGACTGAAGGCGTTGATATTGTCAGCCCGTCTCACTTTGAAGATATCCAAAATAAAAAAGATCTCGCTGAAAAAGTAGAATGGTTGAGAAATACATCCGGTGGAAAGCCGATCGGCATCAAATTGGCAGCCGGACATATAGAAGCCGATATGGAATTTGCCGTATCAGCTAATCCGGACTTTATTACACTGGATGGCCGAGCCGGATCAACAGGCGCATCTCCAAAATTTATAAAGTCAGCCACCTCTGTTCCTTCAATTTTTGCACTTTACCGGGCACGAAAGTTTTTAGATGATAAAGGAATAAAACATATTTCGCTGATCATCACCGGCGGGCTTCGAATTTCATCTGATTTTGTCAAGGCTCTCGCTATGGGTGCAGACGCTGTTGCAATCGGCACCACTGCATTAATTGCGATTGGCTGTAAACAATATCGCATCTGCCATACCGGTCAATGCCCTATGGGTATTACAACCCAGAATCCATCTCTCAGAAAGCGTCTTGATATTGAAAAGGCTGCAACGCGTTTAGCAAATTTCCTCAGCGTTTCCACTGAAGAACTAAAAGAATTTGCAAGGCTTACCGGCAATAATAACATGCATAATTTTTCCATATCAGATCTTTGTACAACTAATTCTGAAATTTCTACACATACTTCAATCCGGCATGTATAATATTTTTTCTGACAGCTTTATTCGAGTTTAAATAACACAGAGGATTCATAATGCTTACAACCAAAGAGGCGATTGAAAAAAGACGAAGTATCAGAAAATTCAAACCGGATGTCATTCCGGAAAAACATATAGAAGCGCTACTTGAAGCTGCACGGCTGGCACCATCTGGCTGCAATGCACAACCATGGCGTTTTAAAGTTGTAAGAGATCCTGAAACAAAACAACAGCTTGCTGATGCGGCATATCAACAGAAATTTATTGAATCAGCACCTGTTGTAATTGTCTGCTGTGCTGATATACAGGGTTATCTGGATGGCACTGTTTCCGGCACCCAGGACCTTGGTAAAATCGGTGCTCTTGAAGATAGGATCGTTAAGATCCTCCAGAAAAGAACAAATGACATCAAAACCATTAATGTTGAGCAGATGGCGCCCAAAATTTCCTTTAATGTTGCTATTGCTATCGAACATATGGTTCTTCGGGCGCTTGATTTTGATCTTGGAACATGCTGGGTCCGGCTGCTTGATGAAAAAAAGATAAGCGATATCTTTGGGTGGGGTAATAATATCTATGTAACAGCACTCCTGCCCGTTGGTTATCCGGCAGAGACACCTGCACCCCGGAAAAGAAAACCGCTACAGGATTTACTGATATCGTAAGCTAAAGGATCAACATGAGAACCATATCCATTATATTGGCCCTGACTTTTTTCTGTATCTCAGTTGCGTTCTCTTCTGATATTTCATTTGATGAAATTAATGACCATCTTGGTCTGTGTCCTTATTCAGAAAATATTAGTGCTGTACCGAAAAATGCCAGCTATGCCGCCTTTGTCTGTGATGCGGACAGGTTTTCACAGGTACTTAAAAGCGCTAAACAAGGCGACAAGGTTGTAATGTCTAATCTCGGTGATGATAAGTGGCACATTCTGGTAAGGGATCAAGTTGTCCGGATTACGCTTGAACGATCTCGCTTTAATTACCAGAGGCGTCCCGGCGGTCATTTTCAGCTAACAAAGATATGTATCAATTGCGGAAAATAAAATTATATCCGTTATCAACACTTGATAATGCCTGCTTATATTCTTTTTCAAATCTGAAATAAAATCGTTCAAAAAAAATATTTATGAAATACTTTTATCTTATTATTTTCTGGATTGCCTGGTGTACCCTTCACAGTGCAATGATCTCCATAAGTGTTACCGGATATCTAAAGATCAAGCTTGGAGATGATTATCGATTTTATCGACTCATTTTTAATATAATCGCCTTATTAACATTCATTCCTATAGCATTTTACGGGTATTCAATTCATGAAATTGCCATATTTACATGGAATGGTTTTTTTAATATCCTCAGATTCATATTTATTACTTTAGCAGCACTGCTGTTTTATGCGGGTGCAAGACAGTATGATATATTGCAGTTTACAGGTATAAGGCAGGCGCAAAGCGGTAATTCATCCGGCAGGATGATGTCTGAATCCGGAAATATGAATATTTCAGGCGTTCTCGGAATAACACGCCACCCCTGGTATCTTGGTGCAATTATAATTATCTGGTCAGCCGCCGGCACCCTTTATCTTTCGACGCTAATAACAAACATTGTATTAACAATATATCTTATTGTTGGCGCTAACCTGGAAGAAAAAAAGCTGATTAAGGAAATTGGAATTCCCTATGAAAAATATAGGAAAAAAGTCTCCATGCTTTTTCCATACCGGTACCTTTTAAACAGGTTTCGTTCAAAGAAGAAACATCCATAATTTTTACATTAATTTAATATTTTCAGTTCTATTGGAAACAGGCTTAAATGTTCTAATATTACAATATTTGAGTATATCAACATTTCGCTTGACAAGGCATATCTATTCTAATAATGCAGCTAGATATATCACATATCAAATTTTGTTTTTCATGGTGAAACTGAAAATCCGATAAAAAATTATCGCCATAAAAAACAGATAATCTTATTGTTAAGGATATAGGGGGGTGGATAGAAATCAGGATTGATATTTAATTGATAATTTTTCTTTATTGAACCATCCTGCAAGAATCTACAGGAAACTCCCAATTCAGGAAATTCAGTTACCAAGCGATAGTTAACCCAAAATTTATACAATTAATATTAACCGATTACAACAGAACAAAGTTACATGACAGGATTAATACAATAATTTTTAATAACGCATTTTATTTTTCAGGAGGACCGAAAAAATGGCAGACAAATCAGAAGCTGCAGCTTACATTGCAGGGTTAGTTGAAAGAGCCAAAAAAGCTCAGGCAGAGATTGAGTTCGCTACACAGGAAGAAGTTGATGAACTCTGTAAAAAGATTGCTTTTTCAGGTACAAGACAGGAATGGACAACTGAGCTTTGTAATTTTTGTGTTGAAGAAGGCAAACTGGGTCATGCACCGCATAAAGTTCTAAAAATGGATACAAAAATCAAAGGTACCCTTCGTGACACCATTGGCGTCAAAACATGTGGACTGGTCGAGCATGATAAAGAAAAAGGGATTATGAAATTTGCAAAACCAATGGGTGTTATCGGCGGCGTTATCCCATGTACAAACCCTGAAGCAACTCCTTTCTGTAAAGCCATCAGTGCGATTAAAACCAGAAATGCCATCATTATGGCACCGCATCCAAGAACAAAAGTAACAAATGAAAAATGTACGAACAGAATGAGAGCCGTACTTAAAAAAGCCGGTTATCCTGAAGATCTCATTATCACCATTGCGCCCGACAAACTTTCCCTTGAAGCAACAAATGAGCTCATGAAGCAGTGTGACTTTGTAATCGCAACCGGCGGCGGCGGACTGGTTGAAGCAGCATACTCTAGCGGAACACCGGCTCAGGGTGTAGGTGCCGGTAATGCCGTTGTTATCGTTGATGAAACTTGTGATATGAAAGAAGTTGCCAACATGATCATGAGATCTAAAACCTTTGACAATGCAACAAGCTGTTCAACAGAAAACGCACTGGTTGTTCATGAATCTGTTTATGATGAGCTTTTTGAAGCAATGAAAAAAGAGGGTGGATATCTTTGTAATGAAGATGAAAAAGCCAGACTGCTTAAGGCAATGTGGCCGAATTATCCCAATGACCATGTATTAAGTGCAAAAATTGTTGCACAACCTTTTACAGCAATTGCCGCAGAAGCGAGCATTGATGCACCTGCTGATAAGAAATTCTTTATCGTTGAAGAAACCGGCGTTGGTGAAGAACATATTTTCTCAAGAGAAAAACTGTCTGTAACGACCACTGTTTACAAGTATAAAGAGTTTTCAGATGCAATTGATAAGATAAATGAAATTACAACCTACTGCGGCCCCGGCCATTCCTGTGGTATCCACACAACCGATGTTGAACGCATTAAAGAACTTGGTGAAAAAATCAAAACCTCCAGAGTTATGGTCAGACAGCCTCAGTGCCTTGCCAACTCAGGCGCATGGACAAACGGCATGCCAATGACAATGACATTGGGTTGTGGTACATGGGGTGGCAATGCTGCCTCTGAAAATATTACTTTCAAACATATGCTGAATTACACATGGGTTTCAGAACCAATTGCCGACACAAAACCCACCGAAGAAGATCTTTTCGGAAACCTTACAGAAAAAGATGTTCTGTAAGATTTTTTAGTTCTGAAATACTTAAAGGCCGCCTGTAGCCAGGCGGCCTTTTTTTATTGGTTTATTTTTACTGACTTATCAGGAAGGCACAATCTTTCTTGCAAGAGATACGGCACCAGGTGCATCGGCACTATAACCATCTGCATTAATTTTATCTGCATAAGCCTGTGTAACCGGCGCGCCACCAATAACAAGTTTGGTATCCAAACCGGCTTCTTTTACTATTTTGACACACTCTTCCATGGCAGGCATGGTAGTGGTCAACAATGCTGACATAGCAATGAGCTGTGCTTCATTTTCTTTGGCTGCATCAAGAAATGCCTGCGGCTCAACGTCAACACCGAGATCAACAATTGTAAAGCCGGCACCTTCAAGCATCATAGCAACAAGATTTTTTCCAATGTCATGAAGATCTCCTTTTACAGTGCCAATTACAACAGTGCCCCTGGGTTTTGCATCTGCACCGCCCAGAAGGGGGCGAATAATCTCAAGCCCTGCTTTCATGGTCTGTGCGGCCATCAGCATCTCAGGTACAAAAAGCCGGCCTTCACCAAAAAGCTTGCCGACTTCATCCATTGCACCAATAAGACCGTCATTTAATATTGAAGAAACATCTGTACCGGCATCAACTTCAGCCTGAACCAGATTAGCGATTTCACTGTCTTTAAAGTCTATAACTGCTTTATAAATATCCTGAACCGGCATATCACCTCACTCTTCCCCAAGTGTATTTTTAAAAGTTAATAAAATCAGCTAAAATTAGCTGTACATGCTACATAATGATCTTCATCAACCTCAATCAGTTTTTTATCTTCCTTGAGGCATTTATCTTGTCCAACAGGACAACGCGGATGAAAACGACATCCGACAATTTTCTGATCTGCCGACATAGGCACATAACCCTTAATCGGTACATCTGACAGTTCCTCTTCAGGATCCGGAAGCGGCACAGCAGTTATCAGCGCTCGTGTATATGGATGAAGCGGATTATGGATGACCTTTTCGGTTTCACCCATTTCAACGATTTTGCCCAGATACATGATTGCAATTCTATCACAGATATAACGGGCACTGATGAGGTCATGGGTGATATAAACAAAAGAGGTCCCATGTTCTTCCTGCATTTTCTTCATCAGGTCCAGAATACCGATACGAACAGAAACATCCAGCATGGATATAGGTTCGTCTGCAACAATGAACTTCGGCTCAAGAGCCATAACACGACCTAAACAAACCCTCTGGCGCTGACCGCCACTGAGCAGATCGGGGTATTTAGCCCAGTACTCTTCTGCCGGTTTCAGTTCAACATCTTCAAGGGTGCTTTTAATCAAATCATTTTCTTCCTGGCGGGTGTGTGCCATTTTGTGAATACGGATTGTCTGCTTTACTGTCTCGGAAACAGTACGCCTGGGATTCAATGAACCAAAGGGATCCTGGAAGATCATCTGCATATTCTTCCGCATCTTCTTCATATCTTTTCTGCTCAGCTTAGTAACATCTACCCCGTCAAATGTTATTTTACCGCTGGTTGGTTCGACCAGTCTGAGCAAGGTTCTGCCAAGTGTTGTTTTGCCGCACCCACTCTCACCAACAAAACCAAGTATCTCTCCTGAATTTAGCGTAAAGGAGACATCATCAACCGCACGAAAAAATTCAGCAGATTTTTTTCTACTGAATAATTCTGCAAAACCTTTCTTCATCGGAAAATATTTCTTAAGGTTCTCTATTTTTAGTATTTCATCTTTTTTCATAGTCTCTTCCTACTTAATCAGGTGACAGGCTACTTTACGGCCCTCTTTTTCAACCATTAGAGGTTCTTCTTTTGTACAAATATCCATGGCGTATTCACATCGTGGCGCAAAACGACAACCTTCCGGTGGATTAATCAGACCGGGAGGAGCACCGGGAATACTGTACAGTTTACGTTTTGCGCCCTTAAGGCTCGGATAAGCACCGATCAAAGCCTTACTGTATGGGTGCAACGGATCTTTATACATGGTAACGACATCTGACATTTCAACAATTTTACCGGCATACATAACGGCTACCTTGTCACAGGTCTCTGCGATTACAGCAAGGTCATGTGAAATAAAAATTGCAGTAAGGTGGAGTTTTTCCCTGAGATCATTGATCATCATCAGCAACTGACGCTGTACAATAACATCAAGGCCGGTTGTCGGTTCATCCAGAATTAAGAACTTGGGGTTACAGGCTGTTGCAATGGCAACCATTGCACGCTGTTTCATACCACCACTAAACTCATGCGGATAACAGTTGATGCGTTTTTCATTGATCCCAACCAGATTAAGCTGTTCTTTGGCCCGATCCATGGCTTCCGAGTTTGAAACATTCTCATGTTCAAGAATCATTTCCGTAATCTGTTTGCCAATTCTTAAAACAGGGTTTAATGCATTCTGAGCTTCCTGGCGAACAATTGAGATTTCTTTTCCTCTCAATTTTCGCATTTCTTCTTCACTAGCGGTTGCAATATCACGGCCTTCAAAATATACATGACCGCCAACCAGCTTACCGGGCTTTTTAACAAATCGCATGAACGTTAATGCTGCAGTTGTTTTACCGCAACCGGATTCACCGATCAAACCCATCGTCTCATTTTTTTCAATACCAAAACTGACATCATCAACAGCCTTGGCAGCACCCCTGCGTGTAAAAAAATACAATTTCAAGTTTTGAACATCAAGCAATGCCATTTATAAACCTCATATTTTTTGTCCGGTTAATAGTAGCCAAACCCGGTTTAGAAACCTCTCATCTCTTTATAGCCAGGTTTCATAACATCAGTTATAGCCGTACCTAAAAGGCTGAAAGCAACAATCAGCGTAATGATAGCCATAATTGGCGGAAGAACCCACCACAACGCACTGGACATTACGCCGGATTCAAATGCAAAATGAAGCATTGAGCCCCAGCTGATTGTTGTCGGATCTCCCAGACCAAGGAAGCTCAAGACAGCTTCTGCGTAAATGGCTTCGGTAATCATTAAAACAGCTTCTGCAAACATGATAGGAACAACATTAGGCAGGATCTCACCGAACATAAGATAGGCATTACTACCACCAATGCAGCGGGAAGCTTCAATAAAAGGACGTTCTTTTATAGACAATACCTGGGAACGAACAACCCTGGCAATACCCGGCCAATAGATCCCCCCAACTACGAACACGACATTCCATACACTGGGTCCGATTATTGCGGCCAAAGTAATCAAAAGCGGAAGGTGGGGCAATGTCATTACAAAATCGACGATTTTCATAAGAACATTATCGATCCTTCCACCATAAAAGCCTGCAATCAGGCCAACAAAAGCCCCAATACTAACCGCAATGGAGGCTGCAACCAAACCAATCATCAACGATATACGGGTTCCATATAATAACTGGCTGTATACATCTCGTGCCAGATCATCAGTACCGAACCAGTTGTTGGCATTGGGTGAAACCAGTACATTCTCAAAGTCACCGGACATTTGAGGATCTATCGTACCCAGAAAGGGAGCAAAAACTGCTCCTGAAATCATTATTACCAGAATTATTGTGCCAAAGAGACCCATATAGTGAGTGAAAAGCAAATGAAAAAACTCTCCGGCTGTTCTTAAAAATCTTTTGAATCTGCGCATATTATCAACCTTCTCCCACTTTAATTCTTGGATCTATGTAGCCATAAATCAAGTCAATGGTAAAATTCGCCAAAACAACGGAACAGGCAAACAACAAGAAAACTCCCTGTAACAAGGGATAGTCACGTTTCATTACCGCATCATAAACGAGCATACCTGCACCCGGCCATGAATAAACTGTTTCAGCCTCGATAACGCCGGCAACTGCAAAACCAAGGTTAACACCGGTAATGGTAACAACCGGCAATAATGCATTTCTCAGGGCATGTGTTCTTAAAACGACAGATTCCTTGAGACCCTTGGCACGGGCAGTTAGAATAAAATCCTGATGGAGTACATCCATCATTGAACTTCTCGTAAAGAGAACATATTCGCCAATATACCAAAGTGTAACGGTAAAAGCAGGCAGACACATATGCCAGAGAAGATCTCTAAGATAGGCAAACCCGTGAAGACCGGCTGCCGGGGTAACCATACCACCGAGTGGAAATATGGGTATGACGTAAGCAAAAAGTAGTAAAAGCAAAATTCCTAAGGCAAATGTTGGAATGGAATAAAATGCTAGCGCAGTAGACAGGATCATTGTATCGATCTTAGTACCGCTTCGCCATCCCGCGAAGGCCCCCAATGATATCCCTATAAAAATTGCACACGTTAACGCCGTCAGCACAAGCATCAACGTATTTGGAACACGCTCGATGATAAGCTCAAGGACAGGTCGTTTACTCCCAAATGAAATACCAAGATCTCCTTGGGCCATACTTTTCATGTAGTAAACAAACTGCTCGCCCATCGAACCATCAAGATGATATTTATGTCTCATCTCTTCAAGCTGCTCAGCACTGATTCGTGGATCACGAAACATCATTCGAATTGGATCACCAGGTGCTATTCGAAATATCACAAAATTGACACAAACAATTACAACAACTGTGATGATCGCTGCAATTGCTTTTTTTAAAATAAAGCCCTTAAAACCCACAGCTCCTCCTACGACATTTTTTGCGGTTGTCTATCGAAATAAAAAACAGTATTTCTATAGACCTATTTGTTGAATTATCAATAATTTATACCCAAAAAACCCGACACACGGAAAAAAATCCTAACCCCAAATAGGAAACAATTTTTTTTATGCAAATACTGATGTAATGTCAAGCTCTTTATCAAAAAATATTAGGATAATTATCAAGGTCAAAGCATTGCTCAGCCTATTTCTGCAACGATTTCACATCTGATAGACCCTTTCAAACCGGATAAAAGGGTCCAAATTCAATCAGTTATGTAATACTCTCGTAAATGTTTACCACTTGATTCCCTTCATATAATTTTTTTTTATTTGTATAATATTCGTATTTGTCCGGATGGCGATTGTCGGATTTCGTTTTCTCAAAATAAACGATTTAACGTTGGCAATGATAATTATTCCAAAAAAGTTGATCATACTCATTGTTTTGTAGCTTAATATGTTTATTGCCAAAAGAATAAGTCAATTCAGCGTCTTAAGTAATTAGTACGGATATCCGGGGGAAACTGTCGGGGCAAGGCTTTTACTGATAGTTTATTTCGTACGATTTTTTTCGTGATGGCGATTTAGTACTGATCAAATATCAGGAATAGTTATAATTTAGTAAAATTAACACATCAATAATTACGACAATAGAATTTTTAGTAAAATTTTTAAATTTTGAATTTACCAAAATCATCCGGAGACAAATTTTCAAGATACTCGGCCCACTTTTTACCCTCATCACTTTTATCAGCCACCTCTGCATCACCATCCGGCGGCGACTGTTTTGATTTTTCAAGAACCTGGTCATCAATGAATATCGGGGCCTTTAATCGAACGGCAATGGCAATGGCATCGCTTGGCCTTGAATCAAGCACAAAATCCTGTTCATCTGAAACAAAATAGATTTTTGCATAATAAGTGTTATCAACCAAATCAGAAACTTCTATTTTAAGTACATTTACATCAACCGTTTCCATAAAGTTCTTAAAAAGATCATGGGTCATGGGTCTGTCAAAAGTTGTATCCTGAAGGGCCGATGCAATTGATGTGGCTTCAAGAAGGCCGATCCATATCGGAACAGACTGGTCACTGCCAAGCAACTTGAGGATGACAATCGGGCTATTAGACACCGGATCCATAATCATACCGTCTATTGTTGCTTCATGCAGCATAGTGCTTATCTCCTTTTTCATCACGGGTATCGTGATCAATATGGGTGCATATTCCCCAGAGAGAATGTGCGAGAGCCTTTTCAATTCTGACATCAACCAATTGCCCTATTGAGATTTCCGGTAAGTTTTCATTCTCATCGGAACCATAAAAATTGACGATTTTATGCGCAACTGTTCGCCCGGACCACTGAGTTTTGCCGAGCTTATCGGTTAATGTCTCATTACCCTGTTTTTTGCTGAAACCTTCTACAAGAACCTGCACAGTTTGCCCCACAAGCATTTTGTTTTTCTCGGCTGTAATTGATTCCTGCAGTTCGAGCAAAACTTTAAGGCGTTTCTTTTTAATATCTTCCGGCACTTTTCCAGAAAAGCTTCTTGCAGGCGCGCTGGGACGGTCTGAATATTTGAACGCAAAGAGCCCGTCGTATCCGACAGTTTCTATCAGTTTTATCGTCTCCTGGAAATCGTCTTCCATCTCTCCCGGAAAACCGACAATAAAATCTGATGTAATCGCAATGTCGGGGCAAACTTTTTTCAGACGCATGATTTTATCAAGATACTGATCCCTAGTATATTTCCGATTCATCTTTTTAAGGACTCTGTCTGAGCCGGATTGAACAGGCAGGTGAATATGGTTACACAACTTATCAAGGTTTTGAAATGAATCAATCAGTTCATCCGACATATCTTTGGGATGCGACGTTGTAAACCGAACCCGACCAATTCCCGTCACGTCATTAACTCTGGATAGGAGTTCAGGAAAGGAACATAACCCTTCCTTTGTACCATAGCTGTTTACATTCTGTCCCAGAAGCGTCACTTCCCTGACCCCGGCATCCACAAGTGCCTTTACTTCATTTACGATACTATCAGGTTTTCTGCTGGCTTCACTTCCTCTGACATGAGGAACAACACAATATGTGCAAAAGTTGTCGCACCCGCGCATGATGGTTACAAATCTCGAAACGGTGCTGTTTTCCGTATCATCAACCCCTCTTCCGGATTCATTGATTTCGTCAGACATTTTAACATCAACGATTCTCCGGCCCTCAACCTCAACCCTGTTTATAATTTCGGCAATCCGTGGAACGGCATGAGTACCAAAAACAAAATCAATACTGGGAACACGGGAAAGCGCTTTTTCAGCTTCCTGCTGTGCAACACAGCCGCCGACACCGACAAGCAGTTCCGGGTTTTTCTTTTTGAGTTTGGATAGACGGCCCAAAAAGCTAAAAGCCTTCTGCTCAGCCTTTTCCCTTATCGCACAGGTATTCAGGATTATCAGATCAGCCTTTTCCGGAAAATCCGTACGGATAAACCCTTCCGGTTTTAACAGGCGGATAATCCTTTCGGAGTCATAGACATTCATCTGACATCCGATGGTGTGTATATAAAGATACCGTTGATTCATAATCTTTTATTCAACCTTGCCCTGCATCACAATTTTATTAATGTCCTTTGATGCTATTCTGATATCACCATACGAAGAGACCCCGTAAAAGGCCATGTTTTTATCAACAGTCATTTCAATTTTTTCCCCATCAAGCAGCTTCAAC
The DNA here is from genome assembly GCA_021737275.1 of Desulfobacterales bacterium. Lineage (GTDB taxonomy): Bacteria > Desulfobacterota > Desulfobacteria > Desulfobacterales > JAIPEE01 > JAIPEE01. Next base: position 67,047 of record JAIPEE010000008.1, on the reverse strand, counting down.
GTAGCTGTCAATTGATCATCATTTAGAATATATGAAATATTATTAATTTTTTCAAAACTGACAGAAAGTTCCGAATACCCCAATTTTCCTTTTATACAGGTTTTACCGTCAAATGAAATTTCACTAAGCTCAACAGACATACCTGACTGGTCAACGAGTTTGGCAGTAAAATTAATTTCCGGTTCGGGGGCTTCAACGATCCCCCCCTCATCAAATCCGGCCATACCCGTTAATAATATAAATACAAAAAACAATATGCTGAAAACGATTCCCTTTTTCATTCTTCTTCCTTTTTAATCTGTTCAATCATCATCTTTTTTTTCAAATCATCCAAAATCATTTCAACTTCAGGTTCACAGCCAGGAGATATTTTAAGAATAATTTGACCTGATACCGGATCAATAGTGGTCAACACAGCTATACCATCATATGCTTCAAGAATAAATTTTAAAAAACTTATTCCGCTACGTTCTACACGGTAGTATTGTTCAACTGTTCTCAAGTCATTATCTCTTTCAGCGTGTATCATCAAGAAAGCTCTTAAGACACCTGTTTTTATAAAATTTTAAAGTAACATTTTTATCCGTTTGTTTTCAATAGAAAATCCCGAATTTTTATGGATTGCCTGAAAACATCTTTCTACAGGTGTTTTCTATTGTTCCTGTCTCAATATTATTATATATGGCAGCCCATGAAGAAACGCTGGCACATATCGGAACCGGACATCAGTATTGTTAATGAAATCCGGTCGGCACTTCACTGTCAACCTTCTATCGCTGCCATACTGGCCAATAGAAACATCAGGTCTGTAAAAGAAGCGAAACAATTTCTGTCGGATTCCCTGAAAGATATTCGCCTGCCACATACAATTAAAGATATGGACAAAGCGGTCAGACGAATTTATGATGCAATTAACAAATCTCAAAAGATACTTATTTTTGGCGATTATGACGCGGACGGCATTACAGCAACCGCCGTGCTGTATGATTTTATAAAACAAACGGATGTGGATGTGTCCTATCATATTCCCCATCGAATTTCCGAAGGATATGGCCTCAAAAAAAATCATATATCAGATATCGCTGTTCCCAATGGAATTGAGCTGATTATCACAGTAGATTGCGGATCAGGCAGCCATGATGCCGTTGAACTGGCTAACAGCAAAAATATTGATATCATCATCACCGACCATCATAATATTTTCAAGCCCTATCCGAATGCCGTGGCTATCATCAATCCCAAGCGGGAGGACTGCTCAGCCGGATTTGAGATGCTGGCCGGTGTAGGGGTAGCATTTTATCTGGTTGCCGCCCTGAGAATGCACCTTCGAGATGAGGGATTCTGGACAAAGCGAAAGGAGCCTAACCTTAAGAGATACTGTGATCTGGTTGCATTAGGCACCATTGCTGATGTGGTTCCGCTTCATAAAGAAAACCGGATTCTGACCAACGCAGGCCTGGAAGTCCTCAACACCGGAAACCGGATTGGCCTCCGGTCTCTTGTCAAAGCCGCTGGAAATAATGGAACAGCTATCGTATCAGAAGATATTGCGTTCAGACTGGCACCGAGAATTAATGCCGCCGGGCGAATCGGCCATGCTAACACTGCTTTTGAGCTGATTTTATCCGGAAAGCAGCACCAGGCAACCCGTCTTGCAGAAACCCTTAATAAAATGAACATTGACCGGCAGGATATAGAGCAGCAGATGCTTGAGGACATTTTTGTCAGGCTTGATGAAAACCCTGAATTTTTGAAAGGACATACGCTTGTCCTTTCTGATGACGCCTGGCATGAGGGTGTACTGGGAATAGTCGCCTCAAGGCTTGCCGAACGTTTTTATCGCCCTGTTGTGTTAATATCAACTGCCAATGGCATAGGAAAGGGTTCGGCGAGATCCATACCCGGCATTGATCTTTATCGCCTGTTTAAATCTTGTGAAGATGATCTGGAAGCATTTGGCGGCCATGCCATGGCTGCAGGCCTAACCATCAACAAAAAAGATATCAACTGTTTTTGCAGCAATTTTGATAAAGCGGCTGAAAAAAGCCTGTTCCAATGTACACTTGTTCCAAAAATTGAAATTGACTTTGAATTGAATCTAAAAGAAATCTCACCGCTGCTCATGGATCAGCTCGAAATGCTTCAACCCTTTGGGGAAGGCAACCGTGAACCGTTGTTTATGGCCAGGAACATTCATGTTGTCTCATCTGATATTGTCGGCAAAGCTCATCGGCGTATGAAGCTTTCTCATAACGCAAAAAGTGACGGGCATGGTATAAATGCAATCTATTTCAATGTAGATCCGGAAAAGGCTGAAGCCCGGTTTTATGAAAAAATTGCGTTTCATTTGAGATGGAACAGATGGAATGGTAATAAAAGTTTACAAATTATTGTAGAGGAAACATAATTCCCTTGCATTCTTTTTTATGTAACATTATTATGCCAAATTAACTAAAAATTGTTAACCTTTTATGTGGTTAATTTTTAAGATTTCATTGCAACAAGGTAGGGGGAAGGAAACATTTCATGGCAAAAGTATTTCGACCAAGCTCACGTGAATCCAGTATTTTGTCAAAAATCGAGTCTTCCAAGGAGCATGCCCGCAGAAAAGCGATTATGGGCATCAAAGATTGTATAGACCCTTTAAGTAATGCCCTGGCTATGAAAATGGTTGAAAATAGCCTTATTGAAACAAATAATAAAAATTCGCTTGAAGATCAGTTTCTGAAATGCCTTGAAAAACTCAGCTACAGTGAAGATTTCGACATTGATTACAAAATCGCGCCTTTAAGAAATCTTATAAAACAGCCGCATGTTGTCAGTCTTTATCTCACATCATTTGTGATTGAAGACCTTATAAACCATAAGGATGTTGAAGATATCTTTGGCTCAGATGAAGAAATTTATTATTGTATTAACCAGCAGGTAACAAAGTTTCTGCCCTGACCTATGCGGCCATCATTAAATCCCAGGCTTGTTAACGGGCCATTTGATGATCCATTGTTGTTTATACCTTTTTCATATAATCATCGGGCTATTCTTTTTGATTTAGGTGATATTCATGCCCTTTCATCAAGGGATATTCTTAAGCTCAGTCATATTTTTGTAACGCATACACACATGGACCACTTTACGGGGTTTGAACGTGTGCTGCGGCTTTTTCTCGGACGAGAAAAAAATCTTTATATATATGGACCAAAGGGGTTTATAAAAAATATTGAGGGAAAACTGGCCGGGTATACATGGAATCTGGTGGAACATTATGAGCATTCCTTTACCTTGCATGTTGCCGAAGTCACCCGGAAACAGATTATCCGGCAGACATACCGGTGCCGGAAGGGATTTAATAAGGCCACATCTTCATTGTCTGAAACTTTTTCCGGCAAACTTTTGAGTGAACCGGCAATATCCGTATCAGGTATTATTTTAGACCATAGCATCCCCTGTCTGGGATATTCCATTGAAGAACGGTTCCACATCAATATTAAAAAAGACGGTCTGAATCATCTCGGCCTTGAAACGGGCCCGTGGATTCATAAATTTAAAGAAGCCCTTTATAATAATGATTCTCATGATACACAGTTTGAAGTACCGGACAATAAGGTGAAAGGCGGACGGAATACTTTCAAACTGGGTGAGCTAAAAGAAAAAATTGCAATGGTCTCGCCGGGCCAGAAAATCAGTTATATTGCAGATGTTGTTTGCAGTAAGGAAAACTCAGAAAAAATTATTGCGTTTGTAAATGGTGCGGACTACCTTTTTATCGAAACCGCATTTCTGGATGCAGACAAAGATCTTGCTGCCGAAAAATATCACCTGACAGCCCGTCAGGCAGGAGTAATAGCCGGAAAAGCCGCTGTAAAAAAAATGATACCATTTCATTTTTCTCCAAGATATTCCGGGATGGAAGAGATGATACAAAAAGAGGCTGAGACCGCATATAAAATGGAAATCGCCCGTTAACTTATTATCCGTATCCAGCACCGGTCATATTTTCATCAGGAATATACCTATCCGAAATCACCCGAATGGCAGAATGGCCCTGAACCGGACATTTCTTCTCACAAATACCGCACCCGATACACAGATTATTAACGACATAAGGTAGTCTTAACTCAACAGGCTTTCCCTGACTGTTATTTTTTATAGTATACGTTATCTTTATTGCTTTATCGTATGTCGGACAATGTTCTTCACAGACGATACAGGGTGTATTTTGTGCATAAGGCAAACAGCGGTTTTTATCAATAATCGCCTTACCGATAACAAAGCGGTGCTTCTCCCTTAAGCTTAATTTACGTATGGCGCCTGTAGGACAAACCTGGCCGCACAAAGTACAGTTAAACTCACAATATCCGACACGTGGCAGAAGAGAAGGAGCGAACATTCCCTCATAACCGTTTTCCATAAACTGAGGCTGAAGCGCATTCTGAATACATACTTTCATACACTCCCCACATCTCACACACATGGATAGAAACTCTTTTTCCGGCAGCGCACCGGGCGGTCTGAGGGTATTAGGTTGGGGAACTTTATTAAATATACTTACGGATGATAATGCGGGAAATGCGGCGCCAAACAAACCGGATTGAATAAATGCCCGGCGGCTGAAATTAATGGGTGATCTGTTTCTCGGGCGGATAAAACTGAATCTGACAATTTTCTGCGGGCAGTCATTCAAACAATCCATACACAGATTGCATTCCTCTGTCACCATGAAACCTTTTTCATCAAAGGCATTCATTCGGCACATCGTTTCACATTCGGTGCACTTACTGCAGATACGCACCGGCTTTCTGCGAAAGGTTGAATACCTGGCAAAAAGTGCCAGTAAAGCGCCTAATGGACAGATATTTTTACACCAGAATCGCCGGTCAATTTTTTCAAGCAGAAATATTATAAGTAAAATAACGAATGAAATCAGTGCAAGACGAAAGTAGGATTGTTTATAAGGTAGTATAAATGATTTGAAGAAATCATAACCGGGCTCGCTTACAGAAGTTATCCAGTCCGGTGCATGAAGATAAATTAAATTAAAAATTGAATCCGACAAAAATTTAAATACCGGATCTATTGTAAACACCATACCGCGAACCAGTAAGGAAAACGGATCGAAAAAGCCGATAAGCTGAAGGTGAAAAAAAGATGAGACCAGAATAATTACAAGCAGTACATACTTAATATACGGCAACCTTATATTCACGTTCTCATGCCGTTTGATAAATTTTCCGGCAATATCAAGAAGTGTGCCCAACGGGCAGATCCAGCCGCAAAAGACCCTGCCGAACACCAGCGTGAGAACAACTATAATCAGTGCGGGGAAAAGAATAGTAATAAATTGTCTGGCGGCCAGCATTACTGATGCAGCAACAAGCGGATCCCACCTGAAAAAGAGATTTACCGCATAAGGAATTTCGTCGCTGCCGCTATAATCCGTATTCCGGAACAGAAACAGGAATACCGCCAGAAAAAGTAATTGAGAAATACGTCGTATTAATCGCCAGGGGAATCTAAGTTTCATAATTAAAGACGGATAATATCCATTTTTGCCGGGTCCATTTCTCCCATGCCCATCTTATAAGCTGCCTTTGTAGAATCAATAGCATCCGGCTTCATGTCAAACAGGGTGGTTGCATATGCATCGGCCGCAACAGGGTCGGCGGTTACAATTACCGTATCCATGACTTTAACATCTTTTAATCGGCCGCCTGAAGGACCATTTCTTAAAAGAATTCGTGTGGCATCAATAACCGTCAAATTCGGTGTAATAACCGTATTTAAATCCGCCAGGTTCTGACCCATATCCTGATGAATGATACCCCTCATGCCACCGATCACGCCCATGATGTTTTTAAGTCCCAATGTCAACCCGGCCAGGCTGTGGTGTTTGGCAATAGGCACATTGATATAACAATCTGCTTCAAGGGCATCTTTGTAGAATTCCCACTCTTTCAGGGATCTGCCATTATCAATTTGAATGGGTACAAACTTCCGGCGGTCAATATAGGTGCAATTCAGACGCTTGTCTTTGATTTTTTCAAGCGCAGAAAGGATACCACTATTATTATAACTACGTCGCTCTTCATTACAGGTACGATCAAAGACTTTTACTTCTGAAGCCCCGGCATCAAGTGCCAGTGAACATAATGAACTGACAATAAGCGGGTGTGTATTGGCAGCCTGCGCCGGGTTTCTGTCCCACCCGATATTGGGTTTAACAACAACTTTGTCTCCCTGTTTTACAAAAGCAGCGATACCGCCAAATGGTTCAAGCGCTTTTACAACAAGAGTTGTATAGTTTTTTCCTTCAGCAACAACCAGCTTTGGACTGGAAATTATTCCGGCAAACAGATCCGGGGTAATTCTAAAAACCGGAGGCATCACAATAATGCCTGCCGACCATAGGGCTACCTGTTGTAAAAATTTTCTTCGATCCATACCGATCACCTGTTTTTCGGTTTTAAATAAAATACGGTATTAAAGCTTTTCATAGAAAAAAAGTAAATTCAATTTGGTTTAGCCATTAAAAAATTCATAAACTTTTTCAACTACATATTCCTGCTCTTCATTGATAAGTTCAGGAAAAATAGGAAGCGCAATGGTGTGTTTTGCCGCTTTTTCTGAAATTGGAAAATCGCCCTCTTTATAACCAAGATAACTGAAACACGCCTGCAGGTGCAAAGGGACAGGATAGTAAACATCATTTCCAACACCTGCTTCAGACAGAAACGCCCTGAGCTCATCCCTGCCCTCTTTCACAAAAGCGACAAACTGATTATAAACATGACGCGTCTGGGTTTCTTTTGGCAACTTTATATGGTCAACTGCACTTGTATTTTTAAAAAGTGTTCTATATTTTTGTGCTTTTTCCTGACGGGCCGCTGTCCAAGTATCAAGGTGTTTAAGCTTTATGCTCACGATAGCCGCCTGAAGTGCATCCAGTCTGAAGTTGCCACCAACCGCATTATGATAATATCTTACGTGGGAACCATGAACACGGAGATTTTTCAGTTTAACGGCGTTTGCTTCTGATGTAGTGGTTACAACACCGCCATCTCCAAATGCACCAAGGTTTTTGGACGGATAAAATGAGAAACATCCATAGTCACCCATGGATCCCGCTCTTTTACTGTCATGTTCTGAGCCGATAGCCTGGGCTGCATCTTCAATTACAACAAGATCATATTTTTCAGCAATCTCACAAATGGCGGTCATATCACAACACTGACCATAGAGGTGAACCGGAACTATGGCTTTGACCTTTTCACGTTTACCTTTCGACATTTTTAGCAGACAGTCATCCAGTAAGGATGGATCCATATTGTATGAATCAGGATCAATATCAACAAAAACGGGATCTGCGCCAACTCTTTTGATAGCACCGGCCGTAGCAAAAAAAGTGTAGGGAGATGTGATGACAAAATCATTTTTTCCAATATCAGCAGCCATCAGGGAAATCAGCAGCGCGTCCGTGCCGGAAGAAACACCCACGGCATAAGGTGTATTACAGTAAGCCGCAATCTCATTTTCCAGAGTTTCTACATATGACCCCAGCACAAATGACTGGTTTTTATATATCTCCTGCGTAACAGCCAGAGCCTCATTTTCTATGGTCGGATACTGGCGTCTGATATCCAGTAGTGGTACTTTCATTAATTTTCCAGTTTTTAATATATTTCGGTTTGAATAATAACTAACTGATCATCACCGCTGTTTTCAATATTGCTACTAAACTTTTTAGAGATAAGGGCGGATTGACCAACCGCCAGTTCTTGAACTTTCTTGTCGGCAACCAGCCTGGCACTACCGGAAACCACCAGTATGTTTTTAGCCGGTGAGCCTTCAGCATCTGCAGGATAAAGGCATTCGGGCCTTATCACAAGACGTGTAACTTTGTATTTTTCTTTTGCTTCAAGTAATGTTTTTTTCCCCCAGGGATGGTAAACGGTTCGGTGCTGGTGATACTCATCACGTCCTGTTTCCTTGAGCGTTGAAACAATAGTCTTCACATCCCGGCTGGTCTCCATATCAGAAATAAATATGGAGTCAGGTGTTTCAATGACAACGATGTCCCTGATGTTGTTAACTGCAATTAGCCGTTCATAACCCTGAATAAAGCAGTTATGAGCGTTCTGAACAATGACATCACCATCGATCACATTGTTGTTACCATTTTTCGGCAGAAAATCATAAAGTGATTTCCAGGATCCGATATCACTCCACCCAAACCCGGAGGGCACCACCACACCCCTGTCAGTCTTTTCCATAATGGCATAGTCAATGGAAAGATCCGGTAGTAATTCATAATCGGACTTTGATGGTGAATCTGATTCCGAAAGAATATTTTCCATCAACCCCAGAAGATCCGGCTGCAATTTTCTGAACTCTTCAAGCATAATAGAGGCTTTAAAGACAAACATGCCGCTGTTCCAGAAGAAATTACCGGCTTCAATATATGCTTCAGCTGTTTTATGATCAGGTTTTTCAACAAAACGTTTTATAGCCAGTGCGCCCTTAGTAATTCTATCACCACCTTCAATATAACCATATCCGGTCTCAGGATAATGCGGTTCGATGCCAAACGTTACAACATGACCGGTTTCGGCAAGTTCTATGCCCAGCTCTACTTTTTCATGAAACATATCTATATCACGGATAACATGGTCGGCAGGAAAAATACACAGAATGGCATCTTTTTCCACTTTGAGTACATGTATAACAGCAAGCAATATGGCCGGTGCAGTATTTCGGCCACAAGGTTCACTGATAATCTTTCCTTCAGGTTTAATTCCTATATCCGCCATATGCCTGGCCATTTCATGAATATGATCCACACCACATACGATACGGGCATTATTCGGGTCAACGACAGGTGCAAGCCTTTTTATAGTACTTTGGACAAGTGAATCCTTGCCGATAAAATTTACCAGTTGCTTGGGGTAAAGCTCTCTGGAAACAGGCCATAAGCGTGAACCGGTACCACCGGCGAGCAGGATAGGATAAACCGGTTGTTTTACATCAACCATTCTTATTGCCCTTTCTTTCTGAAGCCGTTTTTTTGTGTATTCTGAGGTGCAGCTACGGCTATACTGCATACCGTTTCGACAGCATCATAACCTAACAACGCTTTTACTTCTCTTTTAAGCAAAGGCCCTGCCTTTATGCTGATGTTTTCCGGAAGAGACAGAATTGTTTCCGATTTTCCGGGAACCAGTAAGTGGAGTGTTGTCTGACAGGGTCCTGAATTATCGGCAAGTATCTCTCGCAATTCCTTGAGTGCTGTTTGTTCTGTTCGTGATAAATCGATTGTTATATGAACACCGGCCGTCCAGATATCCTCAGCACTTTCAATGGGAATAATCATATCAGCCAGAATTTTTGCAGAACTTTCATCTTTTTCAAGCATGCCCTGAACAAATATGGGTGAATCATTTACAAGCAGGTCATACACCTCAGTATACAGTTTCGGAAAAATTGTAATCTCAACAGTGCCTAGCTGATCTGAGAGCGCAACAAATGCCATAAGATCCCCCCGCTTTGTCCGCAAGGTTTTGTTGGCGCTGACCATACCACCAAACCGAACAGCAGACTTGTCCGGTGCATCCATAATGGTAACGGAATTCACACTGGCAAACTTTTCAATTGTCTCCTGAAATCTTCCCAGAGGATGACCTGTAATATAAAATCCGAGGGACTCTTTTTCATATTCCAGAAGCTGTTTATTATCCCACTCATCAATCTCAGATAATATCGGCACATTGATCGGTTCCTTATTACCATCACCTGTACTGAAAAGGCCCATTTGGGGATCAGCCTTTTCCTTTTGTATACACTGTCCATAATCCAGCGCATCTTCAAGCGCTGCCATCATTCTTGACCTGTAGGCTCCGGTTGAGTCAAACGCACCACATTTAATCAGACTTTCCAATACCCGTTTATTAACTTTTCTCAGGTCAACCCGCTCACAAAATTCAAAAAGAGATGAAAACCGGCCACCCTCTTCTTTTGTTTTAATAATAGATTCAATGGCACCTTCTCCCACATTTTTTACAGCGACAAGACCAAATCGTATCTGGCCATTATCCACCTTAAATGCCACATCACTTTCATTAATATCCGGCGGCAGTATCGGAATGTCATGTGCACGGCACTCATTGATGAATTTGACCACACCATCAATCGAATTCATTTCACATGTAAGCAATGCCGCCATGAATTCCACAGGATAGTGAGCCTTCAGATATGCTGTCTGATAGGCTATCAATGCATAAGCTGCACTATGAGATTTGTTAAATCCATAACCACCGAATTTTTCCATCAGATCAAAAATCTGTGTGGCTTTGTCTTCAGGTATGTTGTTTTCTACTGAACCGGTGATAAATCGTTCACGGTGGCGCTGAAGAATCTCATAAACCTTTTTTCCCATAGCCTTGCGCAGGTCATCTGCTTCAGCCATAGAATACCTGGCAAGTGAACCGGCAATTTTCATTACCTGTTCCTGATAAACGATAACGCCATAGGTCTCTTTAATGATGGGTTCCAGTTCAGGGACCAGATATTCCACTTTTTTGCGGCCATGTTTTCGCTCAACGAAATCGTCCACCATACCGCTGTCAAGGGGTCCCGGCCTGTAAAGTGCCACAAGGGCGGTTACATCCGGAAAGCTTGCCGGCCTCAGGCGAGTCAGCAAATCTTTCATACCGCTGCTTTCAAGCTGAAATACACCCGTGGTATCTCCGGCGCAAAGGAGTTTGTAGGTATCCGGATCATCAAAATCAAGGTTAGAAAGATCAAGCGGCGGCTTTCCCTGTTTTTCAATCATTGACAAAGCATCTGCAATAACCGTCAGGTTTCTCAATCCCAGGAAGTCAAACTTTACCAGTCCGATTTTTTCAACACGTTTCATGTCGAACTGGGTTACAACTTCACCTTTTTTACCTTTGTACAGTGGCAGATACTCAGATAGCGGCTTATCACCAATAACAACACCTGCTGCATGAGTTGATGCATGACGCGGCAAACCTTCCAACGTCCGGCATATTTTAATCAGCTCAGCCACTTCAGGTTTCTGATCCGCCAGCGCAACAATCTTGGGTTCCTGCTTCAGTGCATCATCAAGGGAAATATTCAGGACATCCGGTACCATTTTGGCAATGGCATCCACCTCCTGAAGTGGAATATCAAGCGCTCTGCCGACATCTCTGAGAACAGCCCGTGTTTTAAGTTTTCCGTAGGTGATAATCTGGGCAACATAATCACCGCCGCCATACTTATCCACCACATAGTTAAACACTTTTTCCCGGCCATTGATGCAGAAATCCACGTCAATATCCGGCATACTCTTACGAGCAGGATTAAGAAATCGTTCAAAAATCAATCCATGCTCTATTGGGTCAAGATCTGTAATACTCATTGAATAGGCAACAATACTGCCGGCAGCAGAACCCCGGCCGGGGCCGACAGGAACATTATTTGCTTTTGCCCATTTGATAAAGTCAGAGACGATCAGAAAGTATCCGGGAAACCCCATGTCATTGATAACGGAAACCTCATATTCAAGACGATCCCTGTAAACCTTCTCATCAATGTCAGGATTTTTTCCCCTGATCAGCTTGAGCTTTTTCTCAAAACCTTCCCTGGCCTGGTCTTCAAACAGTTTGTCAGCGCTTTTACCGTTTTCAGATGCAAATTGAGGGAAATGATAGGTATTGTAATCAAACTCAATATTACATCTTTCAGCAATTTCAGCAGTGTTTGCCAGTGCCTCCGGGTAGTCGGAAAAATAGGCTCCCATCTCCTCTTTGGATTTAAAATAGAGCTGGTCCGTACTGAAGCGAAACCGATCCGGGTCATTAATGGTTTTGCCGGTCTGAACACACAATAGCACCTCATGTGCACGGACATCATTTTTATCAAGATAATGACAGTCATTGGTTGCAACAAGGGGAATGGAAAGACGGCTGCTCATATCATAGAGTACCTCGTTTACCTTGTCCTGAATATCAATACCGTTGTGCTGAACCTCCAGGAAAAAGTTTCCTTCACCAAATATCTCAAGATATCTATGTGCCGCTTCGTCGGCGCCTTCGACATCTCCTTCCTTGATCCGCATGGGGATTTCACCGTGAAGACATGCAGAAAGTGCAATCAACCCCTTGCTGTATTCTTTAAGAACAGCCTTGTCTATACGGGGTTTATAGTAAAAGCCTTCAAGCTGGGCAATGGAAGCCAGTTTACAAAGGTTGCGATAACCCTCCTGATTTTCGGCCAGCAAAACCAGGTGAGAAAGGCCCTTGGAATCTATCTGGGTTCTGTCTGAAAGGGTTCTTGGTGCCACATAACACTCACATCCGATTATGGGTTTGATACCGGCAGCATGTGCCTGATCATAAAAGTCAACCGTGCCGAACATGGTCCCGTGATCTGTAATGGCGACAGAATCCATACCAAACTCTTTTGCACGTTTAAAAAGAGCATTAAGTCTGATGGCCCCGTCAAGGAGGCTGTACTGGGTATGAACATGGAGATGGACAAAATCAGCTGCGGTCTTTGCCATAAGAAATTAAGCGATAAGCCCCTTTCTGTCTGAGTCACAAAAGATAAAATTTACTTATTTAAAATCTTTTAATTCGGATTTTGACACCACATAAAACTGAATTCAGAAGGCTGGATGATGTTTGAGGGCGAGGCGAAGTCCGGTAAATGGCGTCCCGCTAAAAGCGGGATGAGCATTTTTAATTTTACTGCAAAGCAGCCATCAAACATCAGATGAACTTTTGAATCAGTTTTTAGTCCATACGGTAATTCGGTGCTTCTTTGGTAATGATAACATCATGAACATGGCTTTCACGCATACCGGCAGCAGAGATCTTGACAAATCTGGCCTTCTCTCTGAGTTCTTCAATTGTCCGGCTGCCGACATATCCCATACCCGCCTTCAACCCGCCGACAAGCTGCAGAATATTTGCTGAAAGTGTGCCCTTATATGGGACCCGGCCAACAATTCCTTCCGGAACCAGTTTATCATGTTCTTCGTCTTCGCCCTGATAATATCTGTCTTTACTACCGTGTTTCATAGCCTCAATAGAACCCATACCACGGTAAACCTTGTAACTTCGTCCCTGATAAAAAATTGATTCTCCGGGGCTCTCTTCAGTTCCGGCAAGAAGGCCGCCAAGCATAACACAGTGTGCGCCTGCGCCTATGGCTTTGGTAATATCACCCGAAAACCGGATGCCACCGTCAGCAATAAGCGGCACACCTGTTTTATCTGAAACGGATCTGCAGTTCATAATGGCTGTAACCTGTGGTACACCAACGCCGGCTACAACACGAGTTGTACAAATAGATCCGGGACCAATGCCAATTTTGATGCCATCTACGCCGGCCTTGACCAGATCCTCAGCGCCTTTGGCAGTGGCAACATTGCCGGCAATCACTTCAAGATCCGGGAAATTACCCTTCAGAGCCTGAACCGAATTCATTACATTTTTTGTATGTCCATGAGAGGTGTCGATCACAAGAACATCCACATCTGCATTAAACAATCCCTCTGCCCGTTCTTCCATATCAACACCAACACCAATTGCGGCACCCACTCTTAAGCGACCCATCTTGTCTTTGCAGGCATTGGGGTATTTTTTGATTTTTTCAAGATCCTTGATTGTAATCATCCCGACCAGTTTGCCGGCTTTATCTACAACAAGCAGCTTTTCAATGCGATGTTCGTGGAGCAGTTTTTTGGAATCATCAAGAGAAATACCTTCTGAAACCGTAACCAGATTCTCATGGGTCATAACATCGGATACCTTTTTATCAAGCTGTGATTCAAAGCGCAGATCTCTGTTTGTCACAATACCAACCAGTTGATCTCCTTTGGTTACAGGAACACCTGAAATATGATACTGTTCCATTAAGGTCAGCACTTCATTAATACGCTGATCCGGATGTATGGTTACCGGGTCTATAATCATGCCGCTTTCAGATTTTTTGACTTTCCCGACTTCCGTTACCTGTGCTTCAATACTCATATTTCTGTGAATAAAGCCTATACCGCCTTCCCTGGCCATACTAATAGCGGAAAGAGATTCGGTAACCGTATCCATTGCGGCACTCACAAGAGGTATGTTAAGTGAAAGATTTTTTGTAAGACGTGTATGTGTATTTACATCCTTGGGCAAAATATCGGAATAATTTGGAATTAACAGAACATCATCAAATGAGAATGCATCTTCCGGTAGTATCTTCATGACAAAACTCCTTGTAGAAGAATTATATTTACAACTTTAGTATTTAGTTTTAATAAAAATATAATGTATTTATACATCAGAATGTTAAGCATTAAAATTAACCTTTTTAATTACCAGACACATGTTGTTTTTACAATGCTTTATTTAAGTCCTTGACATGAATTTTAGGTAATATTATTTTGATTACAAATTTTTGAGATGCAGACCGTTAATCCATTTTAGGCATATAAACGTTATCGATATGATAATCACCATAAACCCCGATAATCCACAGGAACGACTTATCAGCAAGGTAGCCGCTACGCTCAAAAAGGGCGGAATAATTATCTACCCGACTGACACGCTGTACGGTATCGGTTGCGATATTATGAATAAAAAGGCCATTGAAAAAGTCTACCGGATAAAGGTTCGCAAAAAAAAGAGCCCGTTCAGTTTTATCTGTTCGGATCTTAAAAATATCAGCCGGTACGCAAAGGTTTCCAACTATGCCTACAAAACCATGAAAAGACTCCTCCCGGGTCCTTACACATTCATTCTTTCCGGCTCGAAAATGGTACCCAGGATGATGCTGTCAAAGCGCAATACAGCCGGTATTCGTGTACCGGACAATAATATTTGCCTGATGCTGGTCAGTGCGCTGGGAAACCCGATTCTTTCAACAAGCGCCAAGTCGGATGACGGCTCATATTTAAACGACCCTTCTCTTTTATATGATATCTTTGGCAGTGCCGTAGATATTGTAATAGATGGCGGGCCTGTCAGCAATAAGCCCTCAAGTGTTGTATCATTAATTGAGGATGTTCCTGTAATTATCCGTGAAGGCATTGGAGATGTGAGCTCACTTTAATAACTTTTTTCATCATCGTAATTCTCAAATGCCCGGTTATGGTTATAAGCAGGACTAAGATCAGGAATATTGATTTTTTTACGAAGCCGGATCCGGTGAATAG
The DNA here is from genome assembly GCA_021737275.1 of Desulfobacterales bacterium. GTDB lineage: Bacteria > Desulfobacterota > Desulfobacteria > Desulfobacterales > JAIPEE01 > JAIPEE01. The sequence goes on along the minus strand of JAIPEE010000008.1, from coordinate 51,848 downwards.
ATAAATCCACCCGATATCTTTGACCTCATGGATTCTTCGAATAACTCACTTAAGGACGCCCCCAACAAATACTCCAGAATCGTAAATTTTTCTTTACGGGAATAGATTGTCTGAATCTTGCCTTCAATCCCGGCCTCACGTCCGGCCCACTCTACCGCATCTTCAAGATTACCGAGCCGGTCAACAAGCCCTGCTTCCATTGCCATATCACCCGTATATACTCTGCCGTCTGCAAGGGTTTTCATTTTATCAATTTCAATATTGCGCCCCTCGGCAACATCATTGACAAACTGGCTGTGTATTCTGTCCACAAGTTCCTGAAGAAGATTTCTCTCAGCATCTGACATTTCACGTACAGGAGAACCGATATCCTTAAATTTTCCACTTTTAACAACAACCGGAACCAGTCCGATTTTGTCCATAATCTCCTTGATATTGGTATATCCCATAATTACCCCGATACTCCCGGTAATTGTACCGGGATTCGCGATAATGCCGTCTGTGGCTGCCGCTATATAGTACCCGCCGGAAGCGGCAACAGATCCCATCGACGTATACACTTTCTTTTCAACAACTGTTTTCCTGAGTTCTCTGAAAATTTCCTGTGACGGACCAACACCTCCACCCGGAGAGTCCACCCTCAAAACAATTGCTTTAATTGATTCATTCTCACGAAACCGTTTAATATCTGCCACAATCTCCCTGGATGTTGAAATCATACCTGTCACTTCGATAATACCCACCTTGTCGCCATGTACAACATCCCTGTCCGATGAAAAAATCAGAGAAAGGGCTATGACAGATCCGGCACAAATGGCAGAAAAAATTAAAATGAAAAACAAAAATGGATGTCTACGTGCAAACATAATGAAATCCCTTTGTAATTTTTTAATAATATTGAGGTTGATCTGGAAAGTTGATTATAGTTTAAGAATCATGCTTTGAAAATAAAATATTTGGTTTTCCCAAAAAAAACTGCAGGGACGATCACAATGTCCCTGCAGTAATGAATATGCTAATCTTTAATTATTCTTCGGTATCAGCAGCCGCTTCATCACCTGTGCTGTCTTCTTCATTGAGCTTCTCTTTAAGATTTTCACGAAGTATTTCACCAAAGCTTGATGTTGCAGGTTCCATGTTGTTGACATAATCTGTCAGCATTGCCTGATCATCTTCAAACTCAAGACGTTTGATAGAGAGCCCGATTCTGCGCTCATCACTGTTAATATTCATAACACGAGCGTTGATAACATCTGCAACATTGAACATGTCTGAAGGAGATTTAACCTTCTCCTTGCTGATTTCAGAAACATGAATCAAGCCTTCAATTCCCTCTTCAAGCTCAACAAAAACACCAAAATCAGTAACATTAGTAACGGTACCGGTAATCTCCTTGCCTACTTCATAACGTTCGGCAACTGATTTCCATGGATCATCCTGGAGTTGTTTGATACCAAGCGAAAATCTTTCATTACCCTTATCAATATCAAGAACAATAGCCTGGATAACATCACCCTTCTTGTAGATTTCCGAAGGATGCTTAATGCGTTTGGTCCAGGAAATATCAGAAATATGAACAAGGCCGTCAATACCTTCATCAATTCCGATGAAGAGACCGAAGTCTGCAATATTTTTAATTTTACCTTCAATGGTGGTACCAATAGGATATTTTTCGCTGATAACATCCCACGGATTGGGATTCACCTGTTTCATACCAAGTGAAATTCTTCTGCTCTCAGGTTTGATTTCAAGAACAACCGCTTCAACTTCTTCATCAACGGTAACAATCTTGGAAGGATGACGTACTTTTCTGGTCCATGACATTTCAGAAACATGAATAAGACCTTCAATGCCCTCTTCAAGCTCAAGGAATGCACCATAATCTGTCAGGCTTACCACTTTGCCCTTAACATGCTCACCTACCGGGTATTTTTCAAGCGCAGTCGCCCAGGGATCTTCAGTCATCTGCTTCATACCGAGAGACACACGTTCCTTCACCTCGTCAAAACTCAGAATTTTGACATTGATTTCATCACCAACTGAGAACAATGCAGAGGGATGTTTAACGCGACCCCATGAGATATCTGTAATATGCAGCAAGCCATCAACACCACCAAGATCAACGAATACACCATATTCGGTAATATTCTTAACAATACCGACAACGACCTTACCATCTTCAATTTTGGCAAGCGTTTCAGCCCTGAGGCTTTCACGCTGCTGTTCAAGAATCATACGTCGTGACAATACGATATTGCTTCGTTTACGATTATATTTTAGTATTTTAAATTCATAGGTTTTACCAACCATATCATCAAGGTTGCGAACAGGTCTGAGGTCAGCCTGTGAACCCGGCAAAAACGCCTGAACACCGATATCGACAGAAAAACCACCTTTGACGCGGCTTATAATAACACCTTCAATGGTCTCTTCAGCTTCATAAGTTTTCTGGATCTCTTCCCAAACCTTAATCTTGTCAGCCTTATCCTTGGAAAGAACGACCATTTCAGCTTCGTCATCCCAGTGTTCAACCATTACTTCAACCTGATCATACAGGTTTGCATCTATCTCACCGTTTTCATTCATGAATTCATGAATACGAATCTGGCCTTCGGACTTGTAACCCACATCTACAAGAACATAGTCCTTATCAACTGCGATAATTTTTCCAGTAACAACTTCACCTTCAGCAAATCGCTTGAAGCTCTCTTCATACATCTCCATCAGAGCTTCCATGCTCTCTTCGATGTCTACGGAATCATCTGAAGATGCTTCATCATCAATCATCATCTCCTCGTCTGGAATTTCGTTCTCGTTAAGTTTGTCGGTCAAATCTGTTTCTACTGCATTAGTCATTAAAAAATTTCCCCCTTAGCCTATTTTTTTTATATGCTCACAATTTTTACACCGGGAGCATAGCCTCGCCCATTTAGCAGGTTAGGTTTTAAAATACAATCTTTTATTGTTATATTTTTAAAAATAATCAAATTATCTTAACCGGCGTCATCTATACATTTCAGCATAAAAGACACCACACCATCAATATCAAGCTTGCCGGAATCAATGATAATCGCATCAATAGCCGGTTTTAAAGGCGCAAGAACCCTTGAACTGTCATTTTTATCACGCTTTACAATATCGGCTTCGACCTCTTTCAGGGTCTGTGTTCCTTCGGGCATTTCATTGAAACGTCTTATCGCCCGCGTATGAGGTGACGCATCCAGAAAAAACTTTACATCCGCATCAGGAAAAACAACCGTACCCATATCCCGACCTTCAAATACAGCTTCCTTTTTTGAACCGATATCCTGCTGAAGTCCCAGAAGACCGCTTCTGACAATCGATCTGGCTGATACGGCTGATGCAAACATGGTTATTTCGGGTGTACGGATAAAATCATTGATATCTTTCCCGTTGGAATAAAGTCTTGAACCATTGCCGCTGTCTACAAACTCCAGGTTAATTCGCTTGAAAAGCGCTTCAAGTCCGGCATCATCATTCGGCTTCAAACCATTTGAAATTGCTTCATATGCAACACCTCTGTACAGTGCTCCTGTATCCACATATTTATAACCCAGTTTCTTTGCCACAATACGGCTTACTGTCGTTTTTCCTGCGCCTGCCGGCCCATCAATGGTTATCAAAAGTTTTTCCATGTCTGAACTCCATGTCTGAACGCCTCCTAAAATACTTTTTTGAGCGCTTCAATAAACTTCATATTTTCTTCATGAGTACCCATATTTACCCGAATATATTCTGGAAATCCATATGATACCATGGAGCGAACAATAATGCCCTGCTGAAGCATCTCTTCAAAAAAAGCATTTGCATCGCGTTTAACATCTATAAGAAAAAAGTTTGTCTGGGTTGGAAAGTATGTCACCCCCATCTCATCAAGTTCACCATAAAGGTAGTCCAGCTCTTCATGAACAAGCTTTATTGTTTTTTTAAAAAAGGCATCATCATCAAGTGCAGCCAGTGCACCCACCTGGGCAAGCGAACTTGCATTAAACGGCATTCTGATACGATTTAACATTTCGGTTACCGCTTCAGGCATAATTCCATAACCTATTCTGAGTCCGGCAAGTCCATATATTTTGGAAAATGTACGAAGAATTACGATCGGCCTGTCTATATCAAGAAAGTCAAGGCCGTTAAGACAACTTTTGTCCCTGACAAACTCAATGTAAGCTTCATCAATAACAATGACGACGTCTTCCGGCACAGCGTTTAAAAATTCTTCAAATTCACCTTTGCTGACAATTGTGCCGGTCGGGTTATTCGGATTATTAATAAAAATCATCCGGGTTTTTTCCGTAATCTTCTCCTTGAAACCACCCAGACTGATCCCATGGTTTTTCAGGGGTACATATACAGGCTTTGCCCCAACACTCTTTACCACAATATCATACATCAGAAAGGACGGATCCGGTAAGATGGCTTCATCACCTTCTCCAAGCATGGTGTGTGCAAGCATGCCGATGATTTCATCCGAACCGTTTCCAAGAAGAATATTTTCAGGGCGAACATCCAATTTTTTGGCGATGGCATTCAACAGTTCAAATCCGCCACCATCAGGATACCGATTCAGATTTCCTATGGCACGCTTAATGGCTTCCGCCGCTCTGGGAGACGGTCCCAGCGGGTTTTCATTTGAAGCAAGTTTTACAGGATCCTTTATGCCATATTCACGCTCGACCTCTTCCATTGGCTTTCCCGGCTCATAAGGATCAAGCGCCCATACATAATCAGGTACTGAAAGTTTCATATTAATTAATATCCTTTAAATATTTGTATTTATTAAAAATCAGGCCCGAATATTTTTATATTCGGGCCAAATGATTTATATTTCGCTTAAGCTGTCTGGAAATCAGGATGCGGCTGCAAAACCTGCATCAACAGCCGCTAAATTAAGCGGGATATATTTTTCCTTCCGGGCGAACTCAGCTTTGACCGTATTAATCAAATCCTCTGTTCCGACAATCCTGCTTCTGCCCACCAGCGCAGCAAGAGCAACAATATTGGCCACCCGGGCATCTCCAATATCCCGTGCTATATCCGTTGCACTGATCCTCACTTCATCAACATCATCTCTTCCGGAACCAATTGCCACAAGAGAGCTGTTAACTAAAATAATACCATTTTTCTTCACATCCGGAGCAAACTTTTCAAGAGACGGTCTGTTCATGGCAACAAGATGAAGCGGATTTTTTATTATCGGAGACCCGATCGCCCTGTCACTGATAACGACCGTGCAGTAAGCTGTTCCACCGCGCATCTCAGGGCCATATGACGGTACCCATGCAACTTCAAGCCCTTCATTCATTGCAGTTTGAGCGAGAATCTTACCAGCCGACAGGATCCCCTGGCCACCGAATCCGGCAAACATAACTTCCTGCTGCATTCAACAATCTCCTTTATTAGACACCTCTAAAAATCAGGTTTTAAATTTTCACATAGCACGGCAATTAGTGTTAAAAAATAATTTATAGCGGTAACGCATGTCACTCGGGTGTCTTATATTCACCAAGTTGATAAAATTGCAACATTTCATCTTCAGCCCATTTCAATGCCTCAACCGGTGTCATTCCCCAGTTTGTAGGGCATGTGCTGATAACCTCAATAAGGCTGAAGCACCTGTTTTCCATCTGATACTGAAAAGCTTTCTTAATCGCCTTTTTTGTTCTGTTAATATACTTCGGGCTTGTCACCGAATGTCTTGCGATATAGCCGGGTGTTGCCAGAGATGAGAGAAGCTCCGCCATTCTAATAGGCATACCCACTTCATCAACATTACGTCCTTCAGGTGAAGTTGTTGTCCGTTGGCCCGGAAGTGTTGTCGGTGCCATCTGGCCGCCGGTCATACCATAAACCGCATTATTAACAAAAATGGATGTAAACTTTTCACCGCGATTTGCAGCATGAATAATTTCACTTATACCGATACTGGCCATATCTCCGTCACCCTGATACGTAAATACCATTAAATCCGGGCGAACACGTTTAATACCGGTAGCCATGGCAGGTGCGCGGCCATGAGCTGATTCCTGAAAATCTAATGTAAAATAATCATAAATAAGAACGGCACACCCGACCGGCGCAACACCTACTGTATTCTCTCTGATACCAAGTTCATCAATAACTTCGGCAATCAGTCGATGAATAATACCGTGGGTGCAGCCTGGACAATAATGTGTATGCACATCTGACAGCGCTTCAGGTTTTTTAAATACTTTTCCCATATCGTTGCTCCCGGTAAATCAAAGCCTGGATTTAACCAATTCCTGTATCTCTTCAGGTGTCGGAATCTCTCCTCCGCACTTGCCATACCATTCAACAGGGCGTTGCCCCTTTACGCTGCGCTCCACATCTTCAACCATCTGCCCCATATTCATCTCTATGCTCAAAACAATTTTACACTCTTTTTTTAGAGCAGCGTCATAAATTGCTTTTTCCGGAAAAGGAAATACCGTCTGGGGCCTGAGCATTGCCACATCGATACCCTCTTCCTTGAGATCATCAATGGCTGTCCGACAGACCCGGCTCATGGTGCCAAAACTTACAATGAGCGCCTTGTAGTCAGCATCCATATTATATGTTTCAAAACGAAGATCTTCCCTCGCCATCTGTTCGTATTTTGCTTTCAGTTTTAAATTATGAGCATTCAACTGTTCCGGACTCAGAAAAAGAGACTTTACAAGGTTGGGTGTTTTACTATTTCGGGTGGACATCCCGTTTGAAGCCCAGACATCTTTGTTTAAAGGTTCGCTTTTAAGCTCGTCCCGGAACGCTACGGGTTCCATCATCTGTCCGATCAAGCCATCTCCTATAATCATAACCGGATTACGATATTTTTCAGCCAGCCGGAATGATTCCATGACCATGTCAACCGCTTCCTGAACACTATCCGGCGCTAAAACCATAAGATGATAATCACCATGGCCGCCACCCTTTGTCGCCTGGAAATAATCTGCCTGGGATGGAAGAATACCGCCTAATCCGGGTCCACCGCGCATAATGTTAACAAAGACGCAGGGCAATTCTGCACCTGCGATATAGCTCAGCCCTTCACTCATAAGGCTGATACCGGGGCTTGAAGACGAAGTAAAAACACGCTCACCACACCCTGCAGCGCCAAAAATCATATAAGAAACAGCAACTTCACTTTCACCCTGCAGATAAACTCCGCCCGATTCAGGCAACCGCCTGGACAGATATTCAGCAATTTCAGATTGAGGTGTAATGGGATAGGCAAAATAATTCAGACAGCCGGCGCGAATTGCGGCTTCTCCAATTGCCTCGTTTCCCTTCATAAGTACCTTGCCCATTGCGACCTCCGTTTAAGTTTTATCAGGTTCGTCATCATTTTTTTCAATGGAAATTGCCACGTCAGGACACATAATACAACAGGCTGTACAGAATATACAGTTTTCCGGATGTGCCTGATATGCAGGGAAATATCCTTTGGTACTGATTTTATCTGATATTTCCAGTACCTCCTTCGGGCAGACAGTAATACACAATCCGCAGCCCTTACAACGCACCGTGTCAATAATGTGTTTAAATGCCATAGGCACTAACGCTCCTCAGTAAAAAGTATGCGGAATTTGCTCCAAATTAGTCTTGTATATAATAAATTTCATTAAAAATCGAGGATATTAATTATTTCAAGATGTTGAACATAAATTAAATTTACTTTATTTTTTCCATGGCGGTAATAAATGTCTCTTTACAGGCATTACCGGGCATGGAAATACTTCAAAATTAATTTCCGAAAAAAGTTGTAATGGACAGGTGATAAACGCTATCGGCAGTCCGGCTTTATCTGAAACCTGTTTCACAAAATCATAGCCCTTATGAATATCTTCAGCCAATGTCTCGTCCATGATATTTGCATTTCCAATAAACCCTGTAACCATAAGTTTTGATGATTCCTGAAGCGCATTTAACATATCAATGCATGCTTCAACTGTTTCAGTAAAAGGCCTGAAAGGATTAATCACCTGAAGCATCGTAACATCTTTTCCTGCGATGGCATCGGCCAGAACAGACAGTACCGATGCGCCCGGTTTGTCACCGCCGACATCAAGGATTGTCAGTTCGCGGGGATTTCTAATGAGACCGGATATGGTCGGGTTTAATACAAAAAGATCGGATTGAATATATCTTTCGGATGGAAGGACAAGCGCAACCCCCCCTTTTTTCAACAGCGCTTCTGCTTCCTGCGTTCTGAAATAGGGATTGATCAAATCAAGATCAGCCAGACAGACATCCTTACCACTCTGCTTTGAATACATTGCAAGATTAATGGCTATTTCTGTTTTACCACTGCCGTATGTACCGCAGATGATAACAATCCCGTTAAGGTTTAATTCCAACTAAAAACACCTGATCCGTTTTAAAAAAATATCTTAAAATTATTTCTCTTGTCATGTAACATCTTCAGGCTCAAATCAATAAATAACTAAACATTTAATGTGCATTTGTCCCAAGCTGCAGGCCGACAACACCGGCAATTATCAGGGCAATACTTATCACTTTAATGAAACTGACAGACTCTTTGAAGTACAGTATCCCGATAACAGCTATCAGTGCCGTGCCAACTCCTGACCATATTGCATAAACCGTACTGACTTCAATCTTCTTCAATGTAAAGGTGAGAACAGTGAAGCACAGTCCATAACATACAAAAATCAGAATGGAAGGAATCAGTTTGGAAAATCCACCAGATAGTTTCATTGCAGTGGTGCCGGCCACTTCAAACATAATGGCACAAGCCAGAAGAATCCAGGGTAACATAACCCCTCCTTAAAAATAGAAAAATTAACTGATAAACAGAAGAAAATGGCGTATCCCTCTATTTATAAATTGTTTAAAAACCAATATGACAATTTATATTATTTATCAACCCGGGATTTTTTGGAATGAAAGGTTTGTTTAATCACCAATTTTAAATGAAACGTTGCGGTGCATGGCCGTCATAATTCCATCCGGCATTTCAACCATCGGCATGCCGGTAAGAATAAAAACAACGGCTTTTATCTCAAACCCCGCATGGGTTTTGAAACTGTCTTTACAGGTAATTCATTTAACAATTTCAAATTTTTCTCTTTTCCATTCATTGATTCCATAACGCATATTGTAAACCCGCTTAAAACCATTATCGAGGAGAATTTTTGCAGCAACAGTACTCCGGTTTCCAGAACGACAATAAATTAATACAGGGTTCTCTTTATACCGGCTGATACTGTTCAGCTTATACTGCAAATCGCTTACAGGTAAGAGGTAAGCATCTCTCAAATGCCCCTGTTGGAATTCCCAAACGGTTCTCACATCAAGGAGAAAAAGGTCAATGGATTGAATTAGTTCTTGTGCTTCTTTTGCATTGACCTCAGTATAATTGGACCTTTCAAGCTTATGAACAGTTATTGTGCCCTGATGAGCACCATCAATTTTAAAAGAGAAAACGCCCAGTTCTTTAAACGTGATATAAGGTTTTTCTGTTTTGAGCGGTATCGTTTCACTGATCTTCAGAGCTTCAAGAGTAAACAAGGCACTGTACTTTAGCCTGGGAAGAAATTGAACGTAGTCACCCCGATATACATGCAAATCAAGATTTGAATCATTTTCAGCAAGTTCTATCTGGCGAAGGCCATTAATAATTTTGCCCGATACTGAAAATGTACTATTTTGTCCAAGGCTTGTTTTAAAATTAGCGCCGCCAATTAAAATTATGCAAAATATTACAAAAAATATTATTGAATATTTTTTCATTTGTATTTTTCCTCAATTATTTGATTTAATGTTGGCAGTTTAGAATACTTTGTAACTTAAAACAATATTTCATCGCTATTGAAGCAATCCATAGAGCGGAAAAAAATATTTTATCAAAAAAGACCTTTCAGTTTATCTGTAAAAAATTTGAACGAAAAGGAACGTGTTTATCCATTGAGAATTACTCAAACGTTATCTTTATTCTAAACACTTTATATAATTGAATAAACTTTGATGATGAAAAAATTATTGATTGACATGAAATATTTGTTCAGTTATTAATACAATCAATTTTGAATGTTCATTCAAAATTAAAAATTCAAATAAAGCTATTTTTAATTTTTATGACTTAAATTGTTAATGCAAAACTGATCAGGCCGGGTATCTGATATATCTGAGAAACAATCTTTGGGAAAAAAAGATTACATTATAAAAAACGTAACCAATCAGGAGAGAATAAACATGAAAAAAGTAGCCATTTTGGGAACCGGCGTTCAGGGCAGTATTATGGCCAAGCGCCTGAATGATGAAAAGAATGTATCAGAGTTGATCTGCGGAGATTATAATATTGCTGCGGCTGAAAAACTTGCCGATCAGCTTAATAAAGCAACTGCTGTAAAAGTTGACGCAGGTAATATAAACAATATTCTTGATGTTGTAAAAAGCGCTGACCTGCTCATTAATGCCCTCCCACCGGATTATAACTTCAATCTGATGGAAGCCGCACTTCAGGGAAAAATGGCTTATCAGGATCTTGCTTCAGACCAGGTAGACGGTTCCCTGATAACCGGCATAAATAAACAACTGGATATGGATGACCGGTTCAAAGAAGCCGGCTTGACAGCCTTAATGCATACCGGTACAGCACCGGGCCTGATGAGCGTTCTTGCAAGGTATTCTGCAAATAAACTTGATGAACTGGATACGATTGACCTTATTATTTATGATGGTATGTGGACAAACATGTTTGTCCCCTTCTGGTGGTCACCTGAAACTGCCTTTGATGACATGGCCACTGAACCTGTTATTGTCAGAGATGGTGAATTAATTCGTGTACCGCCTTTCAACGGTTCTGAAATGTTACAATTCCGTGGTATTGAAGGGAAAAGAAGGGTTTGTGATCATCACCACGAAGAACCCATTACCTATTTCAGGTTTTTTGAAGGTTTGAAAAACTGCCGTGTCCGATATGGCGGTCCCGGTATGGAGCTGGCAGAAAATTTTTATAAGATGGGCCTGCTGGGTCGTGATGAGATTGAAGTGAATGGTCGCAAGGTTGTTCCTATTGAACTGATATGGCATCTTGCTCCTCCTGCACCTTCAGACCCTGAAGAGATACGGAAGATTATTGATGCGGGAATCCTTCAAGAAGAAGCTGCCTATGTTGTCCGTGTTGAAGGAACAAAAGGCGGAAAACATATCCGGATTGATAATTATATTAATGGACCCGGCCTCGAAGAATCTTTCGAAAAGACTAAACTCTCACATGAGTCCTATTCTACCGGCCAGCTTGCTTTTGCTTTTTCCAAATTGATTGTTGATGATGTTGTAACAAAAAAAGGTGTTTTCACACCTGAGGTACTTGACACGAATGCAATTGATCTCTATCTGAAAATAATAGCTGAGCTTGGTATCACCGTTGATGAGATAGCTGAATCAACAATTTAAGAACTTTGTATGATAACAAAAATATATTATATTTATTTTTCACAAAATATCAGGTATAAAATTAAAAATTCTATAGTTTCTTCCATTTTTAATCTTAAACGATGAGGTGGGTCGATGAGTATCGGGTATGATGCAATTATCGTAGGTGGTGGGCACAACGGTTTAACAGCTGCAGGGTATCTGGGAAAAGCCGGACTGAAAGTGCTTGTTCTTGAAAAACGATCCATGGTAGGCGGAGCTGTTGTAACTGAAGAGATTCACCCCGGGTATCATGTCTCTACGATTTCATATGTAGTGAGCCTCCTGCGGGATGAAGTAACCCGTGATCTCGAACTTAAAAAACATGGATACAGTACGATCAAAACAGATGGTATTCTCTGTATTTGCAATGACAATTATCTATTTCTGACCGATGATAAAAATCATAACCGAAAGGAAGTCGCGCGTTTTTCCAGAACGGATTATGATGCTATGGAAAAATTTGATGCAATGGTTCAGGAAGCAGGCAGGGTTGTCCGCAAGCAAATGCTGATGGAAGCGCCAAAACTTAATATAGGTATAACGGACCTGATTTCTCTGGGAAAAATGGGGCTTGAGGTCCGAAAGCTTTCCGCTAAACATCGCCACCGCCTGTTTCAACTGTTTACCAGCAGCGCATATGATCTGATTGAACGCTGGTTTGAAAGTCCGATGATAAAAAATATGTATGCATCTTCCTGTTTTTCCGGTAACTATGCCAGCCTCAAGCAACCTTCATCTGCCATACCTTTTTTCCATATGGCGGTAGGTGAGCTGGATGGTGAACTGGGTGCCTGGCGCCTGGTAAAAGGCGGAATGGGGAGTATTACCCAGGCCATGGCCTCTTTTGCCCGATCTAAAGGCGTAGAGATAATAACAGATGCCCCGGTCAAAGAAATTATGATTGAAAATGGTCGGGCATCCGGTGTGTTGCTTGAAAACGGTAATAAAATCAAGGCCCGCTGTGTGCTGGCCAACACTGATCCTAAGCGGACATTTTTAAAGTTACTGGATCAAAAACATCTTGATCCGGAATTTGCAAAAGATATTAAACAAATTCGCATGGGCCACTCCTCACTGAAACTTAATCTGGCACTCAAGGGTTTACCGGATATCCGGTTTTTTGAGCAGGGGAAAGAGGGACCCTGGCACCGTTCGGACATCACTATTTTTCCGGATATTAAAGGCATGGAAGAAAATTACTTTGCGGCAGCAGTCGGCAAACTCCCAAAAGAGCCACGCCTTGAAATTGTAATGCCCTCTACTGTTGATGACACTCTGGCACCGGCCGGACATCATGTGATGAGTATACTTGCAAAATATTTTCCCTATGAGCTGGCAGATAATGCCTCATGGGATGATATCAAAGAGGATGTTGCCGATCAGATCATTGACTATCTTTCAATATCGATGCCTAATATCCGTGAACTAATTGTTGGACGTAAAATGATCAGTCCTCTGGATCTGGAAAGAGAGTACGGACTTACTGAAGCTGATATTTTTCATGGTAAGCATGACCTTGACCAGCTATTCAGCTTTCGCCCGCACCCGGAAGCTGCTCAGTACCGAACACCCGTAAAAGATCTTTACCTTTGCGGCTCCGGTGTCCATCCCGGTGGCGGTGTAACCGGTGCTCCCGGTCATAATGCAGCGCGCCGTGTTATTTCCGATCTTAAGAAAAAGTAACCATTTACCTTATCATTAAATTTATATTTATTTTCCAATCAAACAGGAGGAAGAATGAAAGTAATCATTACCGAAGCATGCATGGGGGACAGAAACTGCAATGATCTTTGCCCGGAAGTTTTTGAGTATAATGAAGACGAACTTAAATCAATTGCCAAATTTGATGAAATACCGGAACAGTATAAAGAGATTTCACGCCAGGCGGCACTTGAATGTGGCGCCAATGCGATTGAAATTATCGAAGATGACAAATAGAAGGTAACCACGGAGGAATATCGTGGGAAAATTCAGAGAAAGTCAGACGGCAAAAAACCTGCTTGTCTCTTTTGCGGCCGAAACACAGGCAAATGCCCGATACACCTTTTTTGCCAATAAAGCCCAAGATGACGGGTTTATGCAAATTGCCGGTTTTTTTAAAGAAACAGCGGACCAGGAACTTGAACATGCCTTACGGTTTTTCAAGTTCTTCAATGAGGGTGACCTTGAACTTAATTATGATTTTCCAACCGGTGCCATTAAAAACACTTATGACAACCTGATCTCTTCAGCCGCTATTGAATACAATGTTCATACAAAAATGTACCCGGATTTTGCTAAAACAGCACGTGATGAGAATTACATCCGTGCAGCCGAAACATGGGATGCTATTACTGTTGCCGAAAAACAACATGAAAAAAGTTTTCTGGCATTAGCTGAAAACATTAAATTCGGAAGGGTTTTAAAACGAAAGAAAAAGGTTGTTTGGCGATGTACAAGCTGTGGTTATATTCATGAAGGCAATGAAACGCCTGAACAATGCCCCGCCTGTGTTAAGCCTGCAGGATATTTTGAACTTCTAAGTGAAAATTGGTAAAATCGGTTTATCATACCAGCTTCAACTTTTTTAACGATGCTGATAAAACAACCATAGCCAGCAACCCCGACAGAAGGTCACTGACGGCACCCGTATACCATATCCCGTCCAGACCATAAATGGCAGATAAGATATAGATTGCCGGAATAAAAATATACCCCTGACGTGATAGCCCTACCCATATGGAAAGCCTGGCTTTATCAATGGCCTGAAGGAATCGTGAAATGACGATATTAGCTGTAGCAAAAACAGAAAAGAACATGAACCGGCGCATCCCATGAACCGTCATAGATATCAAATCCTGTTCGGTCGTAAAGCAGTAGACAATCTGTTCAGTAAAAATATAAAAAATAATGATAAAAAACAGAACGGTCAGACAACCGTAAACCAATGAGATTTTGAGCGTTTTAAAGACTCTGTCATATCTCTTTGCGCCGTAATTATATCCCCAGATCGGCTGAGACGCATCCCCAAAACCGAACATAATATGCATCACAACGGTATAGATGGAGATAATGATACCCATGGCCGCCACAGCAAGTTTGCCGCCATTTTTCATCAATTCAATATTCATAATACCATGCTGCACAGATACAATAAGCTCCATGGCAAAGGGCGAAAAACCAAGTATAACAATTCTCCGGATAATAGCCTTTTCTATACGAAGATTTTTAAATCTGAGCCTGATGGCATCTTTTTTTGCAAGAAAGTACCAGAAACCGATCGCACAGCCCAAAATTTCAGAAATTATAGTTGCGATAGCCGCACCATTTACTCCCCATTTGAAAACAAAGATAAAGAGCGGGTCTAAAATAATATTGAGCACACAGGTGGCAATGATGAGTTTCATGGAGCCGTTGGGATCGCCAACAGAGCGAATATAACAGATAAATATAAAGTCAAACAGAAGAAACGGCGTATTGACCAGCAGGATTAAAATATAACCGTACGCCATATCATAAATGGAAGCATCAACTTTAAGCAGGGAGAAAACCGGGTGGATCAGATATAAAGCGGCAATTGTAAATACTATTGAATACAGTGCTGTAATAGCAATGGCATTGCCCAGGTATTTTTCAGCCTTTTCACGATCATTTTCGCCCAGAGCAATGGAGATAAGGGATCCACCCCCCAGGCCAACCAGGATAGCAAAACTGAATTGAATAAATGTGACCGGATAAACTATTGAAAGCGCACCAAGGCCGTCCGCACCAACCCCCTGCCCTACAAATATTCTATCCGTCAGAATATATAACGTGTATACGGAATAACTGATGATGGTCGGAATGGCATACTTCACCACCAGCTTCCAAATGTTTTCTGTTCCCAGTTCGTTCTTGGACAATTTATTAACCAAATTTTATTATATTACAATCAGTTGTTCCCCAAATTCCATGCCCGGAATTTAATAAGGGTATTTTATTATTCTTTCAAGGTAAATGTTTACGGTTAGGGTCCGGCTCAATATACTTCTTGCAATATTTAAATATTTTTCATAATTAATCAGCATAGTCACTACAGTTTTCAGCATATTCACTCGACAGCACACACCATAATTCAACTTGGCTTAACGTTTTATTTTTATCGGCACGCTATATTATTAAAGGAGATCTTTATGTCTAAAACCAGAAATATCCAAAAATCATTCAAAAGTACACCTGTTATGGAAGGTGCCGGTGTTCATCTCAACAGGGGATTTGGATTCAGTGAACTACCGATGTTTGACCCATTCCTGATGTTTGACGATTTCCGTTCAGATAATCCTGACCATTTCCTCAAAGGATTTCCATGGCACCCGCACCGCGGCATTGAGACAATCACCTACGTACTTGATGGAAATGTTGAACACGGCGACAGTATGGGAAATAAAGGTATCATCTCTTCAGGTGATGTACAGTGGATGACAGCCGGTAGTGGCATCATTCACCAGGAAATGCCAAAAGGAACTGCTGATGGCAGAATGGAAGGTTTTCAGTTGTGGGCCAACCTGCCAGCCAGTCAGAAAATGATAGATCCGAGTTATCGTGATGTAAAATCCAGTCAGATTCCGATTGTTCAACTTGATAATGGAACAAAGATAAAGATTATCTGCGGAAAGATCGGAGAAATAAAAGGCCCGGTTGGTGATATTGTTATTGATCCGGAATATATTGATATAACTGTTCCTGCTGATACCGCTTATAACCATCCGACCAAACAGGGGCACAATGTGTTTGCCTACGTGATCGGCGGTAAAGGTTATTTTGACAGGAGAAAATCGACACTTGCCGATAATGAAACGGTAATTCTTTTTGGAGATGGTGATGAAATTGCAGCCGGCACTGAAAATGAACCGGTCAGGTTTTTACTTGTCTCCGGAAAACCAATTGATGAACCGGTTGCATGGCGCGGCCCCATCGTTATGAATACTCAGGAAGAGCTCGAAATTGCATTTGATGAGTATGAAAAAGGGACATTTGTAAGGCAGAAATAATTTCTATTGTCACATTATCCCGGCCAGGCAAAAAATTACGATCTCACATAAACCAATAGATAAAAAGAAGCGGCATGTTTGCCCTCATCAAATCATGGATTGAGTTAATATTTCTGATGTTTTCAGAACGGGTCGTTGCAAAGGCTTGTTTTTTTATATAATAACATATAAATTAATTACTATTAAAAAATCATGCCCTGCTCATATTAATATCTGTTTAAAGGTGATGAAATGAAAAATAATAAAAATAAACAAATCTCCATCTCAATAGCGATCTTGCTGCTTGTCCTTTTTTTTACACAAGTGTGTATGGCATCTCTGGAATACAGGCTTTCAAAAGGACAAACCGTTTACGTTCCGGTTTATTCAAATGTTTTCAGTTCACCCAAAAAAGTTGAGTTTAATCTCGCAACGATGTTGAGCATCAGAAATACAAATATTTCAAATCCAATCACAATTAGTTCTGTTGATTATTACAATACTAAGGGAGAACTGATTAAAAAGCTTTATGATCGGCCTGTAACGCTTGCGCCTCTCGAATCAACGTATCTGTACTCCCCGGAAACCGATAAAAGCGGTGGGTTTGGTGCAAACTTTATTGTTAAATGGAATGCCGAAAAAGAGGTCAATGTCCCCATTATTGAATGTGTAATGATTGGGGCTTCATCCGGACAGGGTATTTCATTTGTTAGCATCGGACAGGTTATAAAGGAAGAGAATTAACGGATACTTTACAACGATGAATTTAAACACCACGCTCATTAAGCGTATTGTTGTAATTTTAAGTATAATGATTTCAGGCGTAATTGTTGCCGGCCTGACACTTTATATACAATCTTATCGATCAAAACAGGATCTTAACCTCTGGCACAGAACTGTTCTTGAAAAAGAGTTTGATGCTTCAACACCTGATACTGATTTAAGCGCATATTTTGAACGTGAGGATCGTCTTTTCGAAGAACTTAAAGAAAGGGTTGTAAATAAGGTATCTGAAAATAGTCCGGACCCCATAAATCGGTTTAATCGGCATAGTGACGTATATCCTTCCTCATTTACGAAAAACTGGAATCGTAGTTATTTTTTTGAAGTAGAAAACCCCAAAGGTGCTATTCTGTTACTGCACGGCCTTTCCGATTCTCCGTACAGCATGCATAGTATCGCTGAATTTTTTGCAAACCAGGGATATAATGCTTTAGTATTAAGGCTTCCAGGACATGGGACAACACCGGGTTCGCTTGCCGAATCACGATGGAAAGACTGGTCTGCAGCTGTTCGTCTGGCTGCTGTTTATGCTGCTGAAAAGGCAGGTAAAAACGGTAAGTTCTTCCTTGCAGGCTATTCGAATGGAGCGGCACTTTCCATTGAGTACACGTTAGATAGTATTGAAGCGTCCGAACTTCCGTGTCCGGATGGGCTTTTTTTGTTCTCCCCTGCTATAGGCGTAACCAAACTTGCTTTTATATCGAAATTCCAGCTTCTTCTGAGCCGGCTGCCCGGACTTGAAAAACTTGGGTGGCTTGATATTTTACCTGAATATGATCCATTCAAATATAATTCTTTTCCAACAAACGCAGGTTATCAGATTTACCGCCTTACCTCTTCAATAACATCACGAATTAGTAAATTTCAGAATAAAGATTTAATGGGTAATTTCCCGTCTGTTGTGACCTATGTCTCGGCTGTTGATGCAACAGTTCCTATTCAGGCAATTATTAACCGGCTTTATGATAAATTGCCGGAGAACAACAGCAAGCTTGTAATGTTTGACGTGAACCATACAGCTGAAATGGAACCATTTCTTAAAAACCTTTATGACACGCAATTGAACGCCTTTCTTGAACGTTCAAATTTAAAATTTGAGCTCATTTTGATAACAAATAAAGAATCAGCCGAAATTATGATACATCACCGTCTGCCCGGACAATCAGAATGGCTGAAGCGACCATCAGATCTTTCCTGGCCACGTGGTATCTATTCCCTGTCTCATGTCGCCATTCCCTTTTCTAAAAATGACCCGGTCTATGGTGCCGGCTCTCATGAGTTGCACACGCTGGGAAATTTGGAAGCTCGCGGTGAACGGGACGTTTTACGGATTCCCATTACACTCTTAATGCGGTTGAGATATAACCCTTTTTTTGAATATATTGAAAAGGATCTTGAGCAAAGTTTGAAAAATTAAATGCCGGATGAGAAAATATGATTTTGCATTCATGATTTAATACAATACGATGTGAAATAAAGAAAAATCCTCTCTTTTATCATATTGCTGTAACTTCAATTTTCAAATATGAATTTACCTTTCCAATTTTCCCAGGGAATCTCTCTTCCCGGAAAAACAACATTTTTAAATGGCCAATACGCTTTCAACCACTTATGTACAGTGGTATAAAGTTCATTATCAAGATCTGCCTCACTTGACCTTACCCATAAAAAGACTTCGCAATCATATTCCGGAAGAGAACAAGGATAGATATAAACACATCCGACACATCTGTCTTTACGCGGAGAAAGCACTGTATAAGCAAACGCTTTACGGGCATGAAATTCCGCTTCATGTTGCTTTAAATCATTAATATTAAATTCAAGAGACATGTCATCTGCCGGCCATTTGTCATCTTTGCGAAAGACCTGTCTCAATCGTTGCTTACTCGACATTACAGCATCATAATCAAGCCCTGCAACGCCTGGTTCAAGAATTTGCAGGCAATACTGATCTGTGACCAATGATTCAGGAATTTCAAAATCTTCCGGAACAAATATCTCTGTCATAAAACCTCCTTTAGTAAAGGCCCGTAAATTTATAGAGATGCCCATATATATTCAGAGCGATAACATCTTTTTTTATCACGATATTTTAGATTAAATCATCCTCTTCTGTAAACAGAAATTGTAATTTTAAATTCAACAACGTATAGTTTATCGATTTTTTTAAAATACGTTGTAAAAAAGCGGCATAAATATGGGATACTGCAATGGATCAAAACCCTGAGATAGTTGATTTTAATCATACGCAAAAAGATATTGATCATTTGATCTCTTTACTTGAAGATCTGTCTAAAAATAGTGAACAGCTTGCATATTTGCCGGAAGATAAACGGTTGGCCCTTCTAACTGCTGCCGGAAAGCTTTCCAGACCCAGCCGTGAAGAAATCAACAAACGGCGAAAACACAAGAACTTTTTACGCCGGCAACTGTTAATGAAAAAAGAACGGACCGCCAGAGCTGCTACCGGTATCCGCACTGCCAGAGATACGGATATTTATAAGGCACCGCTTCAAATTACAAACGTTGATGCCGCTGAAAGTAATAAAGAGCGAACGTTAAATTCACCCAGAAATTGCTATGTCTGCAAAGATGAATTTACACGCCTGCATTTCTTTTATGATACCATGTGTAAACGCTGCGGCGATTTCAACTATCAAAAACGGTTCCAGACAGCATCCCTGAATGGAAAAGTTGCGCTGATCACCGGTTCGCGCCTGAAAATCGGTTATCAGGCATCTTTAATGATGCTTCGTGCAGGCGCTACCGTCATTGCAACTACACGATTTCCTGTAGACTCAGCTCTTCGATATTCAAAAGAGTCGGATTTTTCTCAATGGGGTTCACGTTTGCAGATTTATGGGTTGGATTTACGACATACACCCAGTGTTGAAATTTTTACATCTCACATAGAACATAAATACCATCGCCTGGATATCCTTATTAATAATGCTGCCCAGACTGTTCGCAGGCCACCCGGATTTTACGCGCACCTCATGGACAATGAAAATGTTGATCCCAAAACCCTTTCCGAAAAAGTGCAATCCATTATCGGAGGATATACAGCTTTCAAAAAACAGCTTGATGCGGTGTGTGACAGTCAGGCGGTGCCATCGTCTGAACTTCCTGTTGCCTGGCATGGCCAGGGTCCGGGAATCGGTATCCGTGCATCCGCACAATTATCCCAGATTCCCTATGCATATGATAATTCTCTTCCGACAAAAGAGGTCTTTCCCGAAGGCAAATTAGATATGGATCTGCAGCAGGTTGATTTAAGAAAAACAAATAGCTGGCGGTTATGTCTTGGAGAAATACAGGCCCCTGAAATGCTGGAGGTTCAACTGGTAAATGCCGTAGCGCCTTTTGTACTGTGCAACCGTCTGTTGCCGCTAATGAAAAAAGATTATACGGGCCAGAAGCATATTGTGAATGTCAGTGCGATGGAGGGCAAATTTAACCGCTTTAAACAGGCATCACGTCACCCGCATACCAATATGGCCAAGGCGGCTCTTAATATGCTGACGCATACCGCTGCACAGGATCTTGCCAAAGATGGCATATTTATCAACGCCGTGGACACGGGTTGGGTAACAGATGAAGATCCGGCAGTGTTAGCCTCTCTAAAACAGAAAGTCCACGATTTCCAGCCGCCCTTAGATATTGTCGACGGGGCCGCCAGAGTTTGTGATCCGTTTTTTGACGGCATTTTAACCGGAAAGCACTGGTCCGGGAAGTTTTTGAAAGACTATCAACCGATTGACTGGTGACCGTAAATATATTGCAGTACGTTTACAGGATGGGCAAAGTGAAGCGTGCCCATCAAAAGAAATAATACTTTATATGTAAGGCGTGGAATAAAAAATAATGGGCACAAGCTGTTCTATCCATCCTAAACATTCATATACAGGCTGTCGCCGTCAAAAATATTTATTTCATCCCGCCGCCATGCCCCAATAAAAAGAGGCAAGGGGCGGTTGAAATGTTGAAAATTGACAACTGGTCTCAGATTCTTATTTTCACGAGCAAAATGATCGTTCAAAAAGATCACGAAGGGCTTTGCAGCCATCATCAGTCAGGTTTCGGGTGCCGGTACCGGCAAAGGTTTCAGTGGTTATTATCGGTGAATCCTCAACCCATTGTTTATCCTTCCAGGAGAACCAGCCCTTTTTATCCTGATCAAATACGCTCAACGGACGATTGAAAAGCTTCGCCAGTTCAACGCCCCAGCCTGTTCCACCCTTTACGGTTCCATCAGGCTGAATCCAGCCAATAGCAACCACATGATATCCACTGTTGACCATATGAAAAATTGATTGAATAACCTTTCGGATCTTATCAGCTTTTGAATAAGTTCGCCCCATCAGCTTGGAGATAATCTCCATGCTGATATCACCCTTTTTCAGCTCTTCGGAATTTAAAATTTGAGCACCATCAAAACACGCTGCATTGTGTCCCTCAAATGAATAAATAACCTTGTTGATTCCAGTTGTATCAGCAAGTTTTAAAAATTCTGCCTCCGCCCCTTTGTGACCGCCCGTGTATAGCGTCACTTTTGTACAATCTGTCATGTTCTCTTCTCCTGTATTTTCTGTTGTTTGGTTCACTAAATCAGTATCAAAACAAATCAGCTTGAAACGAGCCACTTGAATTAGCCGGATCAAGACAATTGATTTTTTCCACGACAACCCTTCACAACAATTTTCCGGGTTCATCCTGAAAACGATACGAAATAATATCGATAAGACTCATGATTAGGCAAAGGCCAAGGAGGTGTCACCGATTCTTTATGAAAAAATTTACTGACTCTCTTTTGTGCACTTTGTTAACAATTTATCAAGATTATTCGCAAAAATATTTCGATCTCTTTGACTTAGCGGAGATGGGCCGCCCGTTTCTATTCCGCCGGCTCGCATTGTGTCCATAAAATCTCTCATATTCAGACGCTCTCTGATATTCTCAGCAGAATACAGATCACCTCGCGGATTAAGCGCATAACCGCCTTTTTCAATCACGTCTGCCGCCAAAGGGATATCGCCTGTGATGACAAGGTCACCGGCATTAAGTAATTTAACAATCTCTTTGTCAGCTTCATCAAAACCGGATGCGACCTGAAGCATTTTAATAAATCGTGATGGCGGTATACGCATTGACTGATTTGCTACAAGCGTCAGCTGCAGTCCGTTACGCTCTGCCGCTCTGAATAAGATTTCTTTTATCACCACAGGACATGCATCTGCATCTACCCATATTTTCATTTCATGTCCTTTTGCTGATACATTCATTTTCACTCAGGTTTTAATCCATATGGCCATCGTTATGTTTTTAAAAGCATTAATGCCACTCATCATGATCAATCACTCCGATTAAAAATATAATCCCACGCATATTAATTTCCTTTTTAATTATTGTTTTGGCAATATTTTAGCTGCACACCTTTTAGAAATTTACGCAGAATCTGATCGTTACAGTCCCGGTAATTTTTATGACCCGGTTTACGAAAAAACGCACTTAATTCATGCTTGCTCATATGCAAATCAGCAAGGTTCATAATTGCCAGCACATCTTCTGCTTTCAGATTTAGTGCAATTTTTAATTTTCTGAAAACAATATTGTTATTTAACCGCCGCTCCGGCGGATGCGGCGGACCGTCTTTTTTACCGCGTTTTGCAGTAATAAGACCATTTAAAAAAATCGCCAGCTCGGTATCAGTGCATTCATGATATGCGGGGTCGTCATCTTTTTTAAGCCAGTCACTGATTTGTGATCGGGTTACCTCATGATCAGCCATAGCGAAAATAGCCATCATCTTCGAGTCATCATAGTCGAACGTGTAGCGAATCCGGCGTAAAATATCATTATTAGTCATAAACGTTTCCTTAATATTAATTGTTTAAACTATTTAATTTTTTTAAGAATTCCTGAACAATTGAGATCATCATACTACCAGGGCTACAGATTTTATTTATCTTTTTATTTACATAATGGATTAAACACACCATACGCCATTTGTTATCTGACAATCTACAGCATCCAGCATCATATGAATCACCAGCCCGAGGCCGACATAACGTGATTTTGGTATAAAACAAAGCAACGCATATATGGCTATGGGTATAAGGCCATGTAACGGATGAAAACCGATACTGCAACGACACGAATCATATACCGGACTTGCTAACAGGTGGTCAAGGTCTACAAGCATTGTGGAGATCATGATAAAATATCCGGTTTTCCAATTCTGCCGAAAAAATAAGCCAACGACAATGGCCGGGATTAAAAAATGTAAAAAAATATGTATCATCAATGCCTTAAATTATCTCTTGAATTCACGTCTTGTAATAAATATTGGCTATCTTCTATTCCGGGTTTTTCCTCGATTGGAAGCCTTGGAAGAGCGTGATCCTGATTTTGTTGTTTTGTTTCCTGTCTTCTTTTTTTTTCTGCCGGAGATAGGTCTTGAAACAGACCCCGATCTTTTCCCGGAATCTTTCGGTTTCGCTTTTCGGGCTTTTAATTCCTCTTTTGAAGTATCTCTTTTAAGAACCATATCTTTTATGTCCTTATCTGTCATTTTTTCAATGGCCGCACTGTCAGGACGAAAAAGAACATATTCCGGAACGACGCTGTCAGCGGTAAAGCCATCAACCTTTTCAACCGGAATCTTCTGTTTCAACAGTTTCTCAATAGCCCGCAGATAAGGCTTTTCATTGTGGCTGACCAGAGAAACAGCAATACCACTTACACCTGCACGGCCGGTTCGACCAATACGATGGACATAATCTTCAGGAACGGAAGGCGTATCATAGTTAATCACAATAGGCAGGTTAATGATATCCAACCCCCTTGCCGCCACATCAGTTGCCACAAGAACCCGGATCTCATCACTCTTGAATGATTTAAGGGTACGTGTCCGAAAAGACTGGCTTTTACTGCTATGAAGCACTTCGGCACTTAGTTTCTGCGCAACAAGTTTTTCCGTAAGCTTATTTGCCCCATGTCTTGTTCGGGTAAAGACCAGTACCCGTTTCCAGCCTCCACTGGTAATCAGGTGAATAAGAAGCGCTCTTTTATTTGATTGATCCACCAGGTGAACCTTCTGGACAATCGATTCTGCAGCCGTAGTCCTTGGCGTCACTTCAATAAATTTTGGATCCTTTAGCATTTTTGCGGCAAGATTCCGAATTTGCCGGGTATAGGTGGCAGAAAAAAGCATTGTCCTGCGTTGGGCCGGAATATGATAGAGAATCTCAGAAATTTCCTCACTAAATCCGAGGTCCAGCATTCTGTCTGCTTCATCAAAAACCAGAAACTCTAAATTGGAAAGTTTAACATGTCTGTGTCCGACAAGATCCAACAATCGGCCCGGCGTGGCTACAAGAATATCGATTCCGCGCTTCAGACGATCGATCTGAGGATCAATTCGAACACCGCCATAAACCACAGTACATCGAAGTGAAACCCTTCTTGCGTATTCTTTGATGCTCTCTCCCACCTGAAGCGCCAGTTCCCTCGTAGGCGTCAGGACAAGCGCACGGGGTTGCCGTTCTTTGCCTCTCTGCCGACTCAGAATTTCAACAATAGAGAGTCCGAATGCATCTGTTTTTCCCGTTCCGGTCTGAGCGCGGGCAAGAATATCCTGTCCGTCAATAATAACCGGAATAGCTTTAGCCTGAATGGCAGTGGGTTTAGTATAACCCTTTGTTTTGATGGCTTTAAGTAGTTCATCCCGAAGGCCGAGTTGATCAAATGACATATAATGGTCCAATTTCATATCGTAGTATATTTAATGTAGGATGGGCAAAGCGGAGCGTACCCATCCTACATGTTTAAATTTAATATCCAGTGTTTTCAATACATTCCCGGAATGCATCATATAAATGTTATACTCCCTGCAATAGGGTTTGGCGGCAACATAAAATCATGTGCATAGCGTATCCATTTCTCACGATGGTTCACCACACGCCCTCCATCTTCAATCTGAAAAGATTCCCACCTCCAGGCACCTATGCGTTTATTTGGTATCATTTGATAAGATATAGTTTTATTAGCTAATAAGCATTTAAACTTCAAGGAAATTGAACATATCTTAAGTTCATTTTATCCGGAGATATGGATTTAAAAAATAAAAAGGGTCGCCCTACAACAAGTAAGACGGCCCTGTCTATTAACCCTCTATCTAAAGAATTTAAATGTTTCTATTTTCTTATTTTCTGTTCCCAGGCTTCAACCATTGCCCCCTCTTCCACATCTTCCCATCCGGTAATCATCGCCTTAACGTGGGCGGTAACACTATGACCGGTAGTTGTCATGTAAACATGAACAATAAGAAAAGAGAGAATGGAAAAAGCGGCAGCCATGTGAACAAATACAACCACATTCAGGCTGAGCCATCCAATGCCCCAGTCTGCCCAGGAATTATATCCCCAGTAAAGAAGTCCGGAAAGCATCTGGACCGGCAGCAATGTAACGGCAAGCAGCAGATAAACAATGCGCTGCAAAGGATTATGCTTGGCATCTTTGCTTTTGGGAACCGGATGGGGCTCTCCCCTGAAAATACCAAACGCGTAATATCGGATAACTGAAAACATCTTCCTTGTTGTCGGCAGATACTGTCTCCACTCTCCGGTTGTAAATACCCAGAAAACAAAAAAGGCAAATGCAATCAACCATGCAAGACCGGTATAATTATGAACCGTAACGGCTGTTTCAAAACCCATAAAGGTATATGCACCATGAACTTCAAAACCGGTAACCAGCAAAAGAAGAATCAGAAACATCTGCAGCCAGTGCCAGAAGCGCTCATAACGGGTATATAAATATATATTAGTTGTTTTTTTTGATGTCATGAGTTATTTCCCCTTTCTGCCATTGGTTCCGGCTATCATTCGGCCAATGCCATGCAACGCTACACCAATAAATGATCCCAATATAACTAGCCAGCCTAATGTATCAAGTATTTTGAAGTTGTCTCGTGCCGGCATATAAACGCCGGCGATATCAGCCAGCCGACTGTTTGTACCGGTATGGCATTCCGTACAGTTCACGACATTTTCCTTAGGCGTTACCATATGAGTTGTAGGAAATACATAGGTTGTTTTAACAAAATCAAATTCACCTGAAAAAGGAACGCCGATCATTTCGTTGCCGGTTGTAAGCGCCTTGACCCAGTCAAGATGTGTCCAATAGCCATCAGGGCCTGAAAGCAAGGGTGCAAGCAATGTTTTATTGATCTTGTCATAAGGCTGATTTCCATGGTGAACCTTGAACGGAAAAATCCGGGAACCGGGATCATCAAAGTTTCCAACCGGATGGCTGAGTTTTACAACTCCCGAAGGATCGATGGAATCCTTGGCGCTTAAGCCGGCAATGGAACCGTTAAACCAGAAGTATTCCGGTTTAACATTCTTTTCCCACTTCATCTGGCCCTTAATAGACATGTAATCGTGCTTGCCAAATTCATCCTTGGTTTTATAGGGTTTGCCTTCTTCATTAAGCTTACCGGATTGTGCCCAGTCCCAGGACATCTTTGTGGGGTTTATCCTGGCCATATCCGGGATATGGCAACTCTGACAAGCCACTTTATCAGTATGATCATTGGCCTTATTACCCTGTTTATGCGGTGTCGCTGTATGGCAGGACTCGCAGGTTATTTTTGATGTCAAATCATCATCTACAAGGCTTTTACGCTCTGTAGCTGCCGGTTGGGTATAAATCCGGCCGGCGATATTATGAAGCGTTGTGGTGTGGCAACGGGTACAATTAAAATTCTGACCATCGACGCCCATGTGAACATCAAGCGTCTTATTGGGATTTGTCATGGAAGAATCAAGATCACCGTGCTTTACACCATCACCACCACCACCATAGAAATGACAGGATCCGCAATTTTTTCGGGTAGGTCTGGCAATATCGTGAACCGCTTCAAGAATTTCGCCCTGTATCTCATTGGCAATCGCCTGCTCTTCCGGATCATCCGATCCGGAAAATGCCTGAAAATCTTCAAAGGACTCTTCCCATTTCATATCTTTCTGACTATGGCATGTCAGACAGTTGATGCTTTCTGTGGATTTTCCCCAACCCGGATGACAGGACATACACCCCTTATCATTCATCATATTTCCGGATATACAGAAATTGTTAAGCGAATGTCCGGCCTTTCCAATAATGGCACCATCAAGATCGCTGCCGGCGGTCCATGTCCAGTGGATAGTTTTGTGAAACTGATTTTCTGCTTCGGAATGGCATGACAGACAAGCATTTGTAATTTCAGGGCCGGAATCAAATTGTTTGTTCAGTGTCTCAAATTTGGAATGGTCTGCGGTAATCCACATCTTTTTCTCTTTTGTTGCCTGTTGAGCCATGGTACGGCCGGGCGCTTGTTCATCCGTTTCATTACCGGCAGCAGCAGGAGCAATAGTAACCATGATCGCTATAAACAACAAAGAAATAAAATTTACCCGTTTTATCTTTTCCATAGATATTTGTTTCCTTTTTTACAAAGCAGTAGCCTTACAACATGGAGGAGTAAAGGTACTGTTTTGAATCGTAAACAAAACGATCAGGGTGAAGGTTTAATCGTATAAGAACCATCTTTACTGATCGTCAGTTCTGCTTCAAGATAGAAAACATCCTTCAGCTCAGGTCTTACATCCTGAACCATGTAATATGACTCGCCGCTTCTCGCGCCTGTACCACAAACAAAGATAATCGGTTTGTCTGTCGGCAGTTCCGAAATTTTTGCTTCAAGCGTATCTACAGGAATATTGGTGGCCGTTTTAAAAGAACCATTTGCAAATTCATCTGCATCACGTACATCAATCAGGTAAACACTTTCAGGGTTTTCATCAATGATTTTTTTAAAAGAGGCGAGATCAATACTCCCCTCTTCTTTTCCAGCATTCACAGGTGTTGTTGAAGCAGCAATCTCTTTCCAGGCAGGATATCCGGCAGCAAAAACCTTTACATTGGAATAACCCAGTGCAATAGCTTTTGCAGCAGACTTGTGGCTCAGGCGACAATGGAAACCACCGCAGTAGAATATGAGCAGTTCATTTTTATTTTCAGGAAGCAGATCAATATGTTTATCAAACATTGTATCAGAAATGCTTATAGCCGTGGGGATATGCCCTTTGTCATATTTCATCTCTTTGGGTCTTGAATCAACGAGTGTCATTTCTGTATTTTGATCGATCTGTTTTTTAACCCACTCTACAGAAACAGATCCATAATTTCCCTTAACACTAAGCCATTTAGGGTAACCCTCTGCAAAAACTTTTACATTGGAATAACCCAGCGCTTCCGCCTTGTATGCAGATTTGTGACTCAGCTTACATTTTAATCCCTGGCAATAGTAAATCAGCAGCGCATTTTTATCGGCCGGCAATTTATCAATATTTTTATCAAAATAGGTGTCCGGAATGCTGACAGCCATAGGAATGTGTCCCATATCATATTTTGCCTGCTTCGGACGGGCATCAATAATCATTATATTCTCAGACATGGGAATTGTCATATGCTGCATAACAAACTCAACATCAACAATATCATGAAACATCCAGCTATTATCCGCTACAGCTTTAGCCTCTTCAACTACTTCACTTAAAGCTGCTTCCGGCGCAGCTGATTGTGTTGTGGCACATCCAAAGCCTGCAGTAACAATCAACCCTGCACACAATAACAAGGCTGTTAATTTTCTTAATTTCATTACCTTCTCCTTATATAAAATATATTTATTATTTACATTGGGCCGGTGTGGGCGAATCTGCTGCAAACGACCATAAATAAGTATAAATGTCTAAAAGCTGTTCATCCGTCAGATTGTTCCACTCTTCTTTACAGAGAAAATCTGTAAAATCTTTTTCAGTGAAAACACGGGTCCACTCAGCCTGGGTTTTGCCGGAAGGATCCAGAACCGGTTTAGGCTCGCTTACTTCACCACGTTCCATACAGGCTGAATAGACTTTCCTGTAAGTATATTTTCCTTTACGTTTGTTACCTGCCGGTTCTTCTTCCGCAAAAACAAAGCCAACTGAAGTGAATACAAAAAGGAATGCCGTTATTGTTAAAATAATTTTTTTCATTTTTTCTCCTTTATTATTTAAAAAATCACCCCTATGGGTTATAGTTTTTCTTAATGTGCATATTTCTCCACTGTTTTAGTTTAGCAAGGGATGTGCCATAAATAACATAAAACTATATCCGATATAACATTTTGTTTTTATGATATATTTTTATTTATCTTATATTTTTTTATACATTTTGAATTGTCTTTTCAGTTAACAGTGTTAATGATTATGTTAACTGGTTAACACGTTGTTAACGTTTTAATAAAAACAAAATAAAAGGTGATCTATGAAATTCAGAAAAGAGACCGACTCAATGGGATCTGTTCTTGTTCCAACGGATGCATATTATGGTTCTCAGACTCAAAGGGCGATTGAAAATTTTCCCATCAGCAGTCTTACTTTTTCTAAGCCTTTTATATATGGACTTGCACTTATAAAAAAATGTGCCGCTATTGTGAATGGAAAACTTGGATTAATAGATCATACTATATCGGAAGCAATTATTCAAGTTGCTCAAGAAGTTATGGATCATAAATTTAATGATCAGTTTGTTGTGGATATATTTCAAACCGGCTCAGGCACCTCTGCAAACATGAATATGAATGAAGTTGTGTCATCAAGAGCCAATGAGGTCATAACAGGCAAAAAGGGCGGAAAATCACCTGTCCACCCCAATGACCATGTCAATTCAGGCCAATCCAGCAATGATGTAATTCCATCGGTTATTCACATTGCAGCTCTTATGGAAATAAAAAGCAGACTTATTCCGGCACTTGAAAAACTGAACACATCCCTTTTTGAAAAAGCATCTGAATTTAAAGATGTTGGAAAAATAGGCAGAACCCATCTTCAGGATGCAGTGCCTTTGACACTGGGAAATGAGTTTTCGGGTTATGCCCGACAAATCGAACTGGGTATTAAAAGAATCCAGGCAACTGAAGAGAGGCTTTTTGAGCTTGCGTTAGGCGGAACCGCAGTAGGAAGCGGATTAAATGCACATCCGGAATTTGCGTCACAGGTTATCACACTTATATCAGAACATACCGGTTTACCATTTAGGGAAGCGGAAAACCATTTTGAAGCGCAGGCCGCACAGGATACAATAGTAGAAACAAGCGGTGCACTTAAAACCATTGCGGTCAGCCTTGTTAAAATTGCAAATGATATAAGATGGCTCTCTTCAGGCCCCAGATGCGGTATCGGAGAAATTGATATTCCTCCCCTCCAGCCGGGATCATCCATTATGCCCGGCAAAGTTAATCCGGTTATTCCTGAAGTAGTAATTCAGGTTGCAGCC
The DNA here is from genome assembly GCA_021737275.1 of Desulfobacterales bacterium. Taxonomy (GTDB): domain Bacteria; phylum Desulfobacterota; class Desulfobacteria; order Desulfobacterales; family JAIPEE01; genus JAIPEE01. Next base: position 21,252 of record JAIPEE010000008.1, on the reverse strand, counting down.
CAGATTATGGGAAATGATACAACAATTGCTATTGGCGGACAGAGCGGCAATTTTGAACTTAATGTCATGCTGCCCGTTATGGCATATAACCTTTTACAATCAATTGCCCTGCTCTCATCCGCCTCAGAAATTTTTGCGGAAAAATGTATAAACGGTATCAAGGCTAATCATGAAAAGTGTAAATCGTATATCGATAAAAGCCTGGCGCTTGTAACAGGTCTTATCCCGCATATTGGATATGACAAAGCTGCTGAAATCGCTAAAAAGGCATATGAGACAGGAAAAACCATCCGGGAAGTTGTTCTGGAAGATGACATCCTTTCTGAAAATGAATTAAAAAAGCTGCTCTGAGCCTCTGAATTTTAAGGTAATGCATTATTATTTGTATTTATATTGATTTAATTTGAAAAAAATGTTCATTTCACATAAAACTTTCTCAAATTTTTGGAGCTGTATATGAGTGAATCAAAAACAACTGAAATTTTAAAACATGCTATACTGCTTGAAAAAAGAGGCAGGGCTTTCTATCTTAAAATATCTGAAGATACAAAAAGTGATGCTGTCCGTTCATTTTTTAAAGATATGGCCGATGAAGAGAAAAATCATATTGAGATACTGTCCGATCAGTTAAAAAGCTATACGACAAAAGGTTTTCTGGATTCTGATCTGTTTAATATCGATGAAATCGGCACTGACATTTCACAAATTCTAAGTAAGGAAATTATTGATAATATTTCGGCGGCAGGTTTTGAAGCAGCGGCCATTTCTGCAGCAATATCAATGGAAAAACGTGCAGTAAAAATCTATACGGATCGTGCTGAAACAGCAACTGATCCTGAAGAGAAGAAACTTTACGAGTGGCTTTCGAAATGGGAAAAAGGACATCGTGATATGTTGATGGATATGGACAAAGCGTTAATTGAAAAAGTCTGGTTTGATAACAATTTCTGGCCATTTTAATTTTATCACCCTAAAACTTTTAGAATAAGGAGCTGTCCAATGAAAAAAACATGTAAACTATCCGATTTCATGAAATCAGTAGACCCCTGGCTTTCTGAAAATTACATCAGAAGAGCGTATATTAATGACCAGGGACATTTTGTATTGATGTTTAAGGATAACATTCAAAATACTTATGAAATTGATGATTGCAATGAATCCCAGATTAAAAAAGTACTTATGGATTTAAAGGAAAAAGGAGTCCCGATTGGGGTGCCATAATCAACAAACCATGTTAAAATAACAAGGATAACTACTATGAACATAGAAACTAAAGCTGAAACACTCGTTGACATGATCAGCTACCAGGAGGGTTCTGTTGTAAGCAGAACACTGATCAACAAAAAAACAGGAACGGTAACACTGTTTGCCTTCGATAAGGGCCAGGGCCTCAGTGAGCATACGGCCCCTTTTGATGCCATGGTGAATATCATCGACGGTGTTTCCGAAATAATCATTTCAGGAAAATCTCATATAGTAGAAAAAGGCGGCATAATTATTATGCCTGCAAATGAGCCCCATGCGTTAAAGGCAACTGAAAAATTTAAAATGATGCTCACCATGATTAAATCTGAAATTAAGATAAACGAATAGCCCGATAACAAACGAGACTGATTTTTTCAATCCGCCTCGTTAATTATGCTATCACGAATATTTCGTGTTAAGTATACTTTATCATATGTATTTATACCTGAAATTTAAAGTTTCATAAAGCATTTGTTTCTTGTAAAATTTACAAGAAATGTGAAAAAAAGAGTTTGGCACATAGCGAATTTGCAAGTCGCGTCTTTTATTAATGAATATCTCCTTTTACTCCTCCCGGTGGATGCACTCTACTGGGCATGTTTCGATGGCCTCGTCGATACATTGTTCCGGGTCGTCCTCGGCGGTGATGACAAAAGCCTTTTCTGTCTCATCATCAAAACCAAACACATCAGGACAAAGTTCAACGCAACTTTCGCAACCGACACATTCTTCCGTATCTATGTAAACTTTCTTGCTCATATCATGTTCCTCCTTTCTAAATTAAAAAGCTTACGTTTGTCATTATCTCAATCATTCTTATGATCCATGAATCATAACCAGTAACATTTTAAACAACATTTTGCCCTTAAGCGCATGAGACACCGGCTGCATTATTGTCATCGTTATAGCTGCACCTTAGTATTTTTAAAGGCTTGCCATATTTCTATACGGTGTCCCTCCGGATCAAAGATATTGAACACCCATGCATCCCATGGATGCTTCCGGAGTTGAGTCGGTTTCATGCCAAATTCTTTCGCATGTTCTCGCGCAGCTTCAATATCATTAACTTCCATCGCCAAAGTTATGCCTTTGCTCCCGCAGCTTCTGACGGAAGATCTTTTTTCATCGGCAATGCTCAACCTCGACATTTCATTTAAACCAAATTCCACAAACCACTCCGTGGCAAATAAAACGGGCAATTTCAACCGGTCTTTATAAAACTCAACAGTTTTTTCCCATTCCTTACAATAAAGAATCGTATTGGTTGTTATCAAACAATTTTTCATCATCAATCGTTATTTCCCACCAATCACATCAGATACTTGTTCTGTAATTGATCCAAAAGAACATGAAATTCCTCGTGTTTTCCAACACCGATACGCTCGCGCTCAAGCTGCTCAAACGCCTCAAAAAGCTCGGTGTCTTTCTTTGAATCCAATTTGGCATCGGCCATAGGAAAAAGGATCGTGTTTTCCTTGGCAATATGTTGGGTCAGCAGAGCTACATATTCTTTGATGATCAGCTGGGCGCCCGACGCATTTGCATTGTCCCCGGGTTTATTGTCGGTCAAAACGTTTTTGAGTTTTGCAGCAAGTTTCCGACCTTGTTCGTGCTCATTAAGCATGACACCAATTGGACCGCCCTCCCTTGGCACACCTGCAGCTTCCAATGCCGGAAATAGAAATTCTTCTTCCTTACCGTGGTGGCATTTGTCGACGAAAATCGACAAAAATTCTAAAATACCATCAAGGTGTTCAGTATTAACGTGCTCACCATGTTTAAATTTATCTGCCACGACCTGTAAAACCCGTAGCATGAGTTCTATCCCATTATGTTCTTTTTTTAGTTCGTCTGTCGCTTTCATTGTAAGGCCTCCATTGGTTGAGCTACTCCAGCATATTGAAACAGCAATAATATTTTTTTGTCATTGTGACTTACACGAGCCTGATTTTATTTTGCCATTGAGATCAAATCTTTTTAAGGGCAGCAGCTTGGCTGCACAGGTTGTCGCGAGCCATAAAAAGAAAGGTGACTTATTTTTTCACTGCGGGTTCATGAAGCTTTTTCTCAGGTTCAAATGATCATGAAAATCACCTGCCATCCGCCTTATCACTTCATTCAGGAAACCACCGCAAGAGATATACAGTAAATCACAAATTCATGCAAAATTCCATAAAATTTCTGAGATTTGTTTTGAAGATCAGTAAATGATATCTTTTTCAGGGTTACTTATTTTTCAATTGTTTTTTTAACGGATCAATCTGAAACAAACGAGACCGATTTTTCAATCCGCCTCGTTAATTATACTATCACGAAGATTTCGTGTCGGGTTCGTTATTTTAGTGGATGGTCATACGCTTCAAGCATCCGGAAAAAAATTTTGGGAGCCCATACCCTTTCTTAATTCCGCGAAACAAAGTTGATGCCATACGAACGAAAGACATCCGGTTCATTTGTTTTAAAATCTAAACTTTTTTTATATTATCCTGAAGTTGGGCAACTTCAATTCCCAGGCCGATGCATTTTCCGCCTATCAGACAAGAATCCACATCATTGGCGTCAATATATGTTTTCAGATGGTGCTGATCTTTTTTAAGATCAACAACCCATGAGTTCAAATCTATATCAAATTTTATATTCATATCCGTACCACATTCACCAATATTCGGAAAAAGGGATCGAATTTTATTACATATATCGCCATTTCTAATCATATGATCACCTCCTGATTTTTAGAGATGTAAAATCTTTTATATTAATGTATATTGTAACCACTGGAAATTAGATGTCAATTTAACCTGCCATGATTGTTCAAACAGCAGGAATAATCTTTGTGAATCGCTTGGCATCAATGTCCCAATAAGAGTTTTACCCTGGCCCCTTTCGAAACATGCACTCCAGGATGTTGCCGATGCAGTGGCTGTAGAAAGAGTGACACATAGTGTTGAGGGGATAATTTTCTCAAAACGACCAATAGACACAGGCGTTTTCGTTACATTCTTTAACGCGGAATATAATTTTCCAAAATTAAGAATTGCTTTCATTTTATTTTTTGAATATATTTTGTACTTAAATATTTTTAACACACATACGTATAGTTCATTTAAAATCAGCAAGATTAATTTTATAGAAAGCGTACCGAAATGAAGACTTTATTAATAATCGCTCACGGCAGCAGACGAGAAGAATCAAATAAAGAAATTGCAGCGCTTGCTGACAGTATCACTAAAATATCTCAGGATTATTTCAAAATTATCAGCCATGCCTTTTTGGAGTTTACAGATCCTTCTGCAGATTACCAGATTGAAAAGCTGGCCGGACTCGGCGCAAGTGAAATAATTGTATTTCCCTTTTTTCTTGCATCCGGCAACCATGTCATTAAAGATCTGCCTGAGATATTAAAATCGGCCGAAGAAAAATATCCCCATATAACGTTCAAACAGACACCACATCTTGGGAGAATAGATGGATTAAAAAACCTTATTCTGGATCAGGTCCGTCTTTTGTAAACCATCTGATTTTCTCATTTTATTTAAATACCCATTTTAATCTCTCGTTTTCATTAACATGTAAAATATATTCACTATGTTGTATCAATACTTTTATTGAATATTTACATTCACACCATACGTGTGATATTGAGAGGCCAATTTTCGCCGGCTCTTTATCAGGCTCATCAGTAGCATAAATAGAGCAAGACGTCGTATTGGGCACCGGGTCTTTCCGGGATAACTTAAACCCCTTAATGTTCCGGCATAAACCGGGATTAAATTATGAAATGTTAATGGAGTGAACGATGCATCCGAAACCGAAAGTTGTTATCAGTAAATGTCTTGGGTTTGATAAGTGTAGATATGATGGCCAAATCATCATGGATAAATTCATCGACAACCTTAAATCCCATGTTGATTTTATTCCGGTTTGCCCGGAATTTGAAATTGGCCTGGGCATTCCAAGACCACCTATCCGTATTGCTGAGGTCAAAGATAAAATCACTTTGTATCAACCTGAAACCGGAAAAATTTTAACTAAAATGATGACTGATTTTTCCTATCGCTTTCTATCGTCACAATCCGGTGTTGATGGATTTATCCTTAAGAATCGCTCCCCTTCCTGTGGAACCGGTGATGTTAAAATTTACAAGGGATTTGACAAAGGCGTCGGAACCAGACGCGGAAACGGATTTTTCGGCGGTGCTATATTAGAACGCTTTCCCGAGGCACCTGTTGAGGATGAAGGACGACTCAAGAATTTTGATATCAGGGATCATTTCCTGATTAAACTTTATACGCTGACACGTTTTAGATTAGCCAAAACCAGTGGGGAAATGAAAGAGCTGGTTGATTTTCATACGCGCCATAAATTACTGCTGCTTGCCTATAACCAGACCCGTTATCGCGAGTGCGGTCAAATTGTGGCCAATCATGACAATAAAAAAGTTTCAACCGTATTCAAAGATTATGAAAATGCGCTCCAACTTGCTTTATCAAGAAGACCCAAATATACATCCGTTATCAACACTTTATTCCATGCCCTTGGCGGTATTTCAGAAAATATTTCGAAAAAGGAAAAAGCCTTTTTCCTTAACACCATCGAAGAATATCGCGATGAACGAATCCCCCTGGTAGCGGTTACCCATATACTCAAATCATACGCCATACGTTTTAATAATGAATATCTGCTCGATCAGGTTATGCTTGAACCCTACCCGAAGGAATTGATCCGGGTTTCTGACTCCGGCAAGGGCAAACGATAATAGTTAGAAAAGCCTGGCTCCTGAAAACCCGATATTGGGAAAGGGGCCGGGCACATCATTTTTTATGACTTTTCCGGCGCTGAACAGCTATTAGGTGGGATTAAGACTTTTAAACACACCGGGCCGAACGCTTTGGTTTGACTTTCACTTGATTAATAATTTAAAACCGGATTATATATGTGTTTCATTTCAGTAAGTACCTTTTAATATTTTAAATTCATTTTACGAATAAGGAACTCATTATGATGAAAGAATCCTTTATAAAAGTTGATGATGGCTATATTTATATGCGCCGCAACAGAACGTTTATTCCTTATAAAAAAACACTCCTGTTTATTCATGGCCTGGGTGAGTCAGGGTTATGCTTTAAAGAAGTTCTGGAAGATGAGCGGTTCAATAAATATAATATTCTAATACCTGACCTGATTGGATATGGACGAAGCTCAGATTCCAGATCAGGAGATTATAGTTTTGCATCTCATGTCAAAATGATGTTTTCCCTTATTGATACGCTGTCACTGAATGAAATTTTTCTTGTGGGTCATTCAATGGGAGGTGACATAACAACCCTGCTTTGCAGTAGAGATTTAAATAGAAAGGTTAAAAAGTATATTAATATCGAAGGTGATATAACGCAGCATGATCTTTTTGTCTCTTCTAAAGCAGTTGAAGCTGATGGGAATAATTGTTTTCCGGAATGGTTTGAATCGTATAAAAATGAAACGATATTTAATAAATATGCTCAAAAATATGCTTCAGGAAAAAGACTGTTTGCATCTCTCTGGTTTTGCCGTCCTGATGCTTTTCTGGAAAATGCATATGAGCTGGTCGAAAGAAATACAAAATTAGAAGGTGAATATAAAAGTGAAATCGGCAAATTATATTGCGACATCAAAATTCCGAAGGTTTTCTGTTATGGTTCTGAAAGCCTTTCTGAGGGGTCCGGAAAATATCTGGAAGATAATAATCTAAAATTCAAAAAGTTTACCGGTGTAGGGCACTTCCCAATGATCGATAAAGCGAAAGATTTTTACAATTTTGTCGATTCGTTTATTTCGTAGGTTTTAATAAGAGAATCAAGATTATATTCCCTGACAGCAGCATTAATTCCTTATCGAAGATCAGTACATCTCGTATTTCACCAGCTTACCCTCAAGGCCCCCTGCCCTGATCTCTTTTTTCCAGGTGGCTTTCAAACCGATCTGTTTAATATACTTTGGATCACCCGCATATATATAAGCCGCTGAACCTTTACATTTCTGTTTCAGGAAATCGCCGAGATCCTTGTAGAGCCTGTAAAGATTTTGATCTTTTCCCATCCTGATCCCGTATGGCGGGTTCGCAATAATAGTATAGCCTTTAAATTCAGGTAAATCTCTGAAATCAGATCTGGTGACGGAAACATTTTTACCATGATGAAGACCCATCAGGTTTATACCGGATGCCCTGACAGCAGAACTTTCTAAATCACTACCGGCAATAAGGCCTTCCGGTATTTCCCGGATGTTGCCATCAGCTTCTTTTTTAACCGCATTCCAGAGCGAACGATCAAAATATGGCAGAGATTCAAAACCGAATTTCTCCCTGAAGATACCTGAAGGTATTTTACAATAATGCATCAATGCTTCACACAAAAGTGTTCCGGAGCCGCACATCGGATCATAAAGCGGAACCGAACCATCCCATTCGGCAATTCTGATTATTGCCGCTGCAACCGTTTCCTGCATGGGACCGATTACAGCCTCTTCACGGTATCCCCGTTTATGAAGCGGACCGCCCGACACATCAATACTGATAACCGCCTTATCTTTTCTGATATGAAGGTTAATGTTAACATCCGGGTTCATGGTATCGACATTGGGCCGCCGACCGGACTTATCCCTGAAATAGTCTGCGACTGCATCCTTTAAACGAAGTGCAGCAAATTTTGAGTGAAAAACAGTGCTGTCCGACACATTGGCAAATACGGCAAAGGTGTTTTCTTCGGTAAAAAAATCAAACCAGCGGATCTTTTTTGCCTCTTCATAAATAATATCCGTAGTTGGACAATCAAAGGATTTTATAGGTGCCAGGATACGGGAAATAACCCTTGTTAAATAGTTTATCCGATAAAGAGCTGCCGGATCAGCCTTGAAATAGATACCCCTGAAATCAGGAACAATCTCTTCGGCACCTAGCTCGGAAAGCTCCTTTACACCAAATTCCTTTATACTTTCAGCAACCTGGGCATAATAACCGGAATCTATCTGAAAATCATATTTCAATTTATTCCAGGTACCTTTTTTTCGTTTTATTACCATATCAATACTTGTTAACCTTTTAGATAAAACATCGGTGTTTTAAATCATGGACAGCCTTATTACATGATAATTTTTAATTATCAAACTCATTTTAAAATGGATTTTTTACTTTTATTAGATTAAATATAGTCATGGTTACAATGTTTTATTTTTATAAAGTTTGTTTTCCATTATCAGGAAAACCGGAATGCTGAAACATTTTTAATCTTTTGGAGAAAAAAATATGGTTTCTGAAATTAAAATCAGACTTGCCCAACCATCTGAAGCTGAAATTGTCGGCAAAATGGCCTATGAGATGGAGTGCGAATTATGGCCAGAACAAAAAGATACCCTTGACCGTACCCGCTTTATTGATGCTGCAAAAAAACTTTCGGAAAATAATGCCGGATATTGGGCATTCCTTGCCATAGCTGAAGATGATGAAATTGTTGGTATACTGACATTAAATGAGTGTTCCGCCATATATGCCGGTGGAAAATTCGGAGAAATTCCTGAGATTTATGTCTCCAAATCCAAAAGATCGGCCGGTGTCGGTGCCATGCTGGTTGATGCAGCATCAGAATTTGGACGTAAACTTGGGTGGCCCTTTCTTGAGGTAGGTGCACCGGGGTTACCTAAATGGCAGAGAACCGTTGATTTTTATCGCCGAAAGGGGTTCAGGGAAATAGGTCCAAGGCTTGAACTCCAGCTCTGATAACAAAAAACGGGAATAATTAATGGATATTATAATAAAACACGCCATACCCGCTGATGCAAAAAAGCTGACCGACATAGCATTTGCCGCAAAACGGCACTGGAATTATCCCGAAGCATGGATAACACGATGGACTGACGAATTAACAATCACACCCCGCTATATTACCAACCATGAAATATATATCGCTGAGTGTGATGACATATTTACAGGGTTTTATGCTGCAGTGAGTGCTGAGAAAAATACATGGGAAGTTGATCATCTCTGGATTCTTCCGGCATATATGGGCAGGGGAATTGGAAAAATATTATTTAAACACGCTGTCAGGCTTATACAAAGCAATAACGGGCATCTTCTGAAGATCGTATCTGATCCGAATGCAGAGGGTTTTTATCTTAAAATGGGCGCAATACGTATCGGTGAATTTCCCAGCAAACCTGAAGGACGTGTGTTGCCCTTGCTTCATCTGAAAATATAGGCCAATCAAAAAAACAAAAAGGGTACTCCTCTGATCTCCTCTGATCTTCACATTAAAGGCTGCAAATATTAAAATGGTAAAATGCAGTTAACGTTCAAGTCCCTTGATTTTTTTTCGCCTGTAACGATAGGAATAATAATTCATCTTCAGTAACTGTGCCGCCTTTGTATCATTACCTTTGGCTTTTTTAAATGCCTCTCTGATAAAATGCTCTTCGAGTTCTTCAAGGTCAATTCCTTCATCCGGCAGAGGCGGCAACGCGCCATTGGGAATAATCCGGGGTAATGTTGCAAGCCCCATAATACCACCAATATCGCTGATATCCCGAAGCAGCAGATCCGGGCCATCGCCAACCAGTACACCTCTTTCAATAAGGTTTCGTAACTCACGAATATTGCCGGTCCACTGAAAGTTTTTAAGATAATCTTCAGCATTATCAGAAATAGCTGTAAAAGGCTTGTTATGTTTATTGCTGAATTCAACAAGGAAATGTTTTGCAATGGGCAAAATATCTTCACGCCTGTCATTTAGTGATGGGATTTCTATCCGAATGACCGCAAGCCTGTAATAAAGATCCAGCCTGAAAAGGCCATGCTGAATCATGGAATTAAGATCTTTGTTGGTTGCTGAAACAACACGCGCCTGGACATGGTGCTTTCGTGTCCCCCCAACACGATAATATTCGCCGTCTTCAAGAAACCTCAGCAGTTTGGCCTGGGCCTCAAGGCTCAGATCACCGACTTCATCAAGAAAGAGGGTGCCATCAGCAGCCTGCTCAATCAACCCCTCCTTACCGCCTTTGGCCGCACCGGTAAATGCGCCTTTCTCGTAACCGAAAAGTTCACTTTCAATAAGGTCTTTGGGTATTGCGGCACAGTTCAACGTTGCAAGCGTACCTTGAAAGTTGGGGCTATTATAATGTATGGCGCTTGCAATCAGCTCCTTACCGGTTCCTGATTCACCGGTTATCATTATAGGCGTATCAACACTTTGAGCCACTTTTTCAACGATCTGGATAACATCCTGTATGGCATCACTCTCGCCGACAAAGCAGGGGATATTTTCCTTGATATACCGCTCCTGAAGACCACGGATCTCTTTTTTAAGTTTTACTGTCTCAAGGACTTTACTCAAACAGGCCTTAAGGGATTCCATATGAATCGGTTTAATCAGGTAGTCTTTTGCACCATATTTCATTGCAGTAATGACAGTTTCGTTATTTTCATAAGCTGTAATCATGACAACAAGGACATCCGGATATTTTTCCCTGATGATACGAAGCGCTGCAATACCGTCCATTCCCGGCAGGCCTACATCCAGCAGAACAAGGTCGGGCGTATTTTTTTCCATTGCTTTGATTGCATCTTCTGCAGATGAAAAGCATTCGGTGTTATAGATCTTCTTGAGACCGTATGAAATGCCCTGTCGAATACTTTGCTCATCATCAATTATAAAGATTGTAAATGTAATCATTCGGAAAAAGTCCTTTTATCCAGAGGGATCAGTATACTGAATTCTGCACCACCGTATTCAGGGCTATCTACGGTGATGGTGCCGCCATGATCATTAACAATTCTCTGACATATACTAAGGCCGATACCGGAACCATCTACCCGTGATGTATAAAATGGATCAAATATACTTTCACGAATTTCAGGAATAACACCACAACCATTATCAGAAACCCTGATCAAAATGTGCTCATTTTTAAGCGAAGAGATTATGACAATTCTCTTCTCACCTGTATTATTTTTCATAGCCTCGGCAGCATTGTTTATCAAATTGATGATGACCTGTTCAATCATCTGAATGTCAATATATGCCTCCGGCAGGTTTTCATCAAGAAAACTTTCCAAAAGAATATCCGACTTTTTAAGTGATGTCCGGGACAAACCGATGGCATCTTTTATCGCCGGATTGATACGACCCATTTCAAATTTCGGTTTACCCGGCTTTGAAAAATCGAGAACACGGCTGATAACACCGGCTATCTTTTCAGCAGACCGGGTGGACTGGGTAAGCAGATCATGGATTTCATCGGAATTTTTCGGATCTTCAAAACTTTCTTTTATGGCATCAAGAATAATGGTAATACCCGATAACGGGTTTCTTATCTCATGGGCCATACCGGCAGCAACACGCCCCAGGGAAGCCATCTTTTCTCTGATCTGCATCATATGCTCAAGGTTTTTAAAATGGGTGATCTCTACCATATTGATGAGAATAGCCCTGCCTGTATGAAATTCTATATCGGCTGCGCGAAAATGAACCCACTTTATTGTTTTTGTATTAGAAGATTGATCAAAAAGGTAGAATCTGACTTCAAGATCAATCCGGGCAACGTCTCTGTTGATAACTTGCCTATATTTCTCCTCAAAAGTGTCTTTATCGGCAGGGTACAAATCAAGATCAAAAAGATCAAAATGTTCCGGAACATCACCCCATATTTTCTCCTGTTCAGGATTCATGTAGACAATTTTATAATCCTGTATAATACAAATGCCCACAAGGGAGCTCTCCACAAGTTCACGGAAAAGCTTTTCACTTTTCTGTTTCTGAAAATCTGCAAGATCTTCAATCATGCCGTTGATGGTAACGGCAAGCCTGCTGAGTTCATCTTTTCCCGAAACCGGAAGCCGGGTTTCAAAATTTCCTCGCTTTCCCATCTGCCCCACCTTCTCACTTAAAACACTCATGCGGGATAAAATCGCCTTTTCGAGAAAAAATGCAACAAGCAGTGCAACAACAATACTGATACCCAGCAGCCAGAAAGTATAATATCTGAGAGTGCGAATACCAATCTGAAAAATATATCGCCGGAATTCTCCCTGAAGAATCAATATGGGTCTGTCTTCAATATCTCTTATTAACGTATATCCAATAACGGTTTCGTTATCTTCCGGTTTTACAATTACTTCTGAACCTGTTGAAAAAAGATCAATAGAAATTTCCGGATTTTTTTCAGAATCAACATTGTCCAGCTCACGTATGGAAAGGTTAATTCTCTCGGTTTTTAAAAGTTCCTTTACCTGCTGATCATTAAGAAAACGGCCAATCATACAGGTACCTGCAGGTGGCCCTTTCAAATCACTTCGCATAATAGACCTTGCAGATATTATCATGGGATCGTCAGGTGTCAGGATAACACCTGCTTTTTCATTAAATTCCGGGTTTAAAAGTGCCTTGTACGACAAAATACTATTTAAAAGATTTTTTGAAAAAGTTACTTCCTGTACATTATTCAAATTAACCAGCTTGGCATAAACAACATTTCCGGTAGTATCAAGAAGTACAAAAATATTGGCTCGCATGTTAACTAATGTTGCATCGATAAGATTTACATTAACAAATTCAGGATTCCTTGTATGGATAAAATCATAGGTTTCATTCCAGTTTGCCCAGTCATAGTTTACAGCGTGAAGGTTATTTATCTCATCTGAAATCTCACTGATTACCTGTGCCATATCATTTTGAACAAACCGCTTTTCAACAATGGCAAAACTGCCCATCACAAAAAATCGTGAAGTGGTTATCAGAACAATCAGCAGAATGACAAATATGATGCCGATAAAAATCAGTGTTTTTTTATGTAAATTCACAGGAACGCCGGCATTTATAGTAAAATATTGATGTTGGTTTTTATTTCTGTTTGCGGCAGACCGCCGCAATATCAGCCGGCTCAGGAGAAATTTTTTGGGGCCCCTGCACTGCACGATCCGACACTTGGTGTACTCATAAAGCTTCCTGAACTCATCTGCTTCTTTACACGATTGCTGCCGCATTCAGGGCATTCTATTTTCTCCTTATCATTACCGAATATCAGCTTTTCAAAAGAGTGGTCACACTTTTCACATTTGTATTCATAAATTGGCATTTTTCAACCTTCTCTTTTTTGGTATTTAAAGACAAATACATATATTTATATCTATAAACATTATTTTATTACAAATCAATATTTGATCATTTTTGTTTCCGGGATATCATTTCTAAACATTATGAAACACAATCCATAGTTGAATTGCTTATTGCTATTTTTTTCTTGCAAAACAAATAACATTCCAATTAAATAGCAAATATGGTGTGCAGCGCCTGCTCATAATTAGTTTTCAGACCATTCAGGCCTTACATTTTTATAGAATAATAGTGTAACTGTATTCAATGTTTAATTTTTCTTAAATCATACTGGAGGTTTTAAAAATGATGACAAAAAAGCAGTTAAAAATATTAATTGTATTGGCAATTTCATTCTTCTTAATATCACCTGTCCACGCTGCCAATGATTGGCAAACCATTTTTGAAAACCTTTCCGAAGCTGATACTATCTCAGGGACACCACAACAGGCAGAACTTTATGAAGCAGATATCAATTTTATTATTACCAATCAAAATGGAATTGAAACTGACTTCGATGACAACGATACCATTAAATTACGATTATCCGGTAATGGTATTAATTTAAAATTTAACGGAGATAAAACCGGATTGATTGCCTGGGCTGAAGAAAACAGTGATGCGCTTTTCGAAGCAATCTTTGGGTCCTCACCGGATATTGCCATGAGTGGTATGACCAGCACCATGAGTAATACGCAACAGTTATTTTTTACGGTTTTTTCATCTCCTGAACCTAATTACCTTGATGCGGTTACATTAAAAGAAGATACCAATGCCATGTTTGTACCTGTCTCCAATAATGATATTGTCATTAAAGCCCAATATGATTTTATGGAAATTCTCGGTGATGATGCAGATGGCAGCAGCGGCATGGTTTCTTATGAGTCCAAATTTGGAGAAGACAATTTTTTTTCCCTGGGACTCGTTGTTCCATACAGGCAGCTTTCTATTGATGATGATCTGGATACCGAATATCATTACATTTCATTTTTACCGTTTGCAAAATATCGATGGTATATGAACAGATCCCTTCTTGAGTGGGTTTTTAATCTGACCGCCGGCCTCTCTTATCAAGAATCTGACCTTTTTCCCGATGGCAGCGGATATTGGGAATACGGCTTTGGCACCGGACTTAAGTATGCTTATGCCGTTTCATCCAAACTGAGTTTAAATGCCTCTCTGTTATACCAGGGTCTTGAAAAGGAAATCCCTTCCGATCTTGTAGACGAAGAACTCCAGTGGGTTTCCGATGCATTTGACAATCTTCCCTTTCAGCAAACCCTGACACCCGGAATCGGCGCTTTTTATAATATGCTGCCGGGAAAATTGTCGTTCAGGGGAGAGATTTTTCGTGTTCATCAACTGAATGACACTTCGTCCGACTATGAAAATCAAACAGTGGTCTTTGGCGGCGCAAACTATTATTTTACAAAAAGCTCACGGATCTCTTTAGGTTATAAAGAGTCTTTTGAAATGAATGACATCACAGACAGATCATTGCTGGTTGACTACAAGTTCAGCTGGTAAGTTGTTAATAAGCTGATACATGACTGAAGCGGACCATTCTTGAATTATAACTCGACGAATGGTCCGGCTGAAACAGCGACATTTCATGAGAAAGTTTCTCAATCCGGTCACCCGTATCCGGATGCGTTTTTAAAAAGCCGCCCTGATCTATCTTTTCCCTGGATTGAAGGCGGCTTAAAATTCTTTTCAACGCATAGGGATCATACCCTGAGCGATCCAGAATCGTTAATGCTGTTTTGTCGGCCCTGTATTCCTTTTCTTTGCCATAACCGTTTACAACCAGTGTACCGACAACATCCTGTGCAGAACCTTCCAGCAGGGTTGAAATATTGCCCAGCTGTTCCGCAGTATATTGATGCGCTGCAGCGGCAGCAATAATCGTAAAAGCCTTGGTCCATTTTGACTCTTTTATCGACTCAATACCGTCCTTGTATTGAATATGTGCAATTTCATGGGCCAGTACGGCTGCCAGCTCATCTTCGCTCTCTGTAAGATCAATAAACCCCCTGGTAATCAATATAATGCCGCCCGGACATGCCATAGCATTAATTTCATCTGAATCAAGAACGGCAAAATGGTACCCGCCGAACGTTTCAGGTTTATCACTGTGAAGCGTAAGGGTTTTACCGATAAGGTTGACATAGTGGGAAAGTGCGCCATCGGTCGAAACCGGATAAGTGCCGACAAGATTAGCCGCTACACTCCTTCCTATAAAATATTCTTCATCTTCGGCAATGGGGCGGGCCGCCTGAGCAGTAGCACCGGCCACCTTGATTGCTGACGGCCCATAAACAGTCACCGCCTTCATGGTTTCAGCACACCCGGCGCAATAAATCGCCAATACAATCAACAAATAAATTTTAAAAGAATTTTTCATTGGGGAAAATTTAACCCCCCTTCTTTAATAAAGGCCTGAACTTCTGCCAGATCAACTTCTGAAGAAGTTATTTCATCCACTTTTGCAAAATTCAGTTCCGGATTTTCCTGGCTCAACGCATACTCCACCTCAGGATTGAAACCCTTTCCGGCCAGGGTCACTTCATCTTCTTCTTCGGGCGCCATTTCAGCTCCAAGCAGAACCGGTCGCAATTCCTGTTTTTTATTTTTGACAATTGCGGACTTATGGATCCATCCCTCGACCTCATTAAATTTCACCTTAAACCAATCCCCATCCTGGGAAATAACTTCAACTTCATCCTCAAAATATACCTTCACCAAACTTGGCGCATAGAACCTGTTGTATTCCCGAATATGGTTTTCCTTTGTACTGATAAGGGCTGTCTGGATAGCCGCCCATGCAGAAATTGAAAGCACACACAATATAAAAATTCCTGTAAATAGATATAATTGTTTCATTTGGTATCCATTCTGATTATTTCCCAGTTATCATCAAATTCTGTGACATCCAAAAGTGTTTCACATCTGTTTTTATAAAAACGGGCTGCACCATCACTTGGATTATGCTTTAAGATATTATCAAAAACAGCTGCTGCTCTTATAAAATTCCTTTCATAAAAGAACTGCAGGGCTTTATGAAAAAGCTCAACATCGGCTAGCCTGTCATCATCAACTGTTCCGGTTCGACCAATCATTTCGTAAATAGGAATGGCTGATGATTTTCCCTTAACAGCAATATCTCCAATCATCCGTGTCTCAAAGATATCTTCGGCTTTACTTATTGTCGCTCCGCTGACAATAATTCTGGTTTTAAAAAATTTGTTGGCTGATTCCAACCTTGAAGCAATATTAACCGTATCACCAATAACCGTATAATCGAAGAGACGTTCACTGCCAAGGTTTCCTGCAATCACCTCACCGGAATGAATGCCAAAGCGCATATCAATGGGCGGAATTCCCTTTTCAGCAAGTTTTTGATTAATTCCGGCAAGGGCTCTGTAACAGTCAAGGGCAGCCAGACAGGCCATCGTTTCATCTTCATTGGAAGAAACCGGTGTTCCCCAGAACGCCATGATACAGTCACCAATATATTTATCTATAACACCTTTGTTTTTGATTATCAATTCCGTCATTTCAGTCAATACTTCATAAAGCATTGCAGCGGTGCCCTCTGCAGAAATTTTTTCAGAAATCGTTGTGAACCCGGCAATATCTGCAAATAAAACTGTTGCATATTCCCTGTTGCCACCCGGCGCGACAAGAGACGGGTTATCTAGAACATGGTCTACAATCGTTTTATCCATATATCTTGAAAATGTTGACCGGACAAAAGCCCTTTGCCGGCCTTCCGATGCATAGCTGTAGATAACCGAACCCAGAAAAGAGAGAAACAGCGCTGCCAGCGGCCCGGTTGTATTCATATAAATACTGTTTTTCAATAAAAGGAATGACGATAAAAGAATGATTAAAGTAAATAAGATAAAAAACAATGTGTTCGCAACAAGATGACGGTTAACCAGAACAAAAGCGGTGGAAACAAAAGCAATTAATCCCATGATCAGGCACGTAAATATTGTGGGCATCGGCTTGTTAAAATTTTTGTGTAACAGGTTTTCAAGGGCAGCCGCATGAATAACCATACCGGACGCACGGGGATTCAATGGAATCGGTTTCATATCAAATAGCCCTTTGGCCGTATAACCGATAAGGACATATTTATCTCTGAAAAATTCTCTGGAAAGATTTCTGCTGTCCGTGGAAGCCTCCGGATCAAGCGCAGCATTGAATACATCTGCAAAAGAGATTTCCTCAAACGGATGAAGGTTTTTGGTGTATCGAATCAGCAGCCCTTCTTTGGTAACAGGCAACCTGTCTCCATCAATAAAAATATCCCCCTGCCGGATATCCACCCTGCTCCTGTTAACAAAATAACTGAAGGTGAGGTCGGGAACATCATATTTCCCGAGTTTTGAAAAAAGCGGAACTTTCCTGTATATACCGTCCCTGTCGGGATCGATACTTACATTGCCCGCACCTTTTAAAACGTCTCTCAACTCGGAAATCGGAAACTCAGCCGAATTAAATTTTTCAACTGATGAAAAACCGCCTTCAAGAGAATTGCGCTCAATGAATTCGATTTCATTTTCTGAAAGGTCCTTTTCCCTCTTTGACAGGGGAAGAGCCATATACACATTCCCGGCCAAACTGATACCTTCAGAAAAATTCAAATCATCCTGATGACCATGGCTGGAATGGCTGGAAAAGATAATATCAACAAAGACGGCTTCGGCTTCAGATAATATTCTTAGGACCAATTCATAAAAATCTCGGGGAAACGGCCATGAAGCACCTATATTTTCAAAAGCATCCAGAGTTCTCTGGTCCACCTTGATGATGACAATATCTTTAAATTCCGCTTCAGGGGCGGTGTAGCCGGTCATGAGATCATACATTTTGAGCTCAAACGGCTTAATTATTAAAAACATCAGTGCCACTGACAAAACACATGCTATGCCTGCAAGAACGGCAATGCGTCTTATTAACTGCGTTTTTGATTTTCCGTGCCGGCTGTTATTCATAAATATTTATAAATTATTGCCTTGTGAAAGGTTGTCCGGATTGATTACCAAGAATATAAACATCTAACTTAATTAGGAATGTTGATCACATTACAAAAAATAAGTCAATAAAAGAGATCATATGGCCTAATGAAAGATACCGGTAGAATCCTGCTTGACCGAGATGTCAGCATAAGAATAATCGGCGGTATCTATACGATTATTGAATCCGATGCGGATAATAAAATAACTGCCATTAATATCTGAAAAATCAGCAAAAATATTACCTTGACAAATTGCTCTATCTTTTCTATTTATATCAAGCATTTATAAAACCCCCAAAACACATATTAATAGTAAATACAGCAGAGTAAGTGAGCGATAGATGTATAAAGAATTTTATGGCTTTTCCAAAAAGCCCTTTAACATCACTCCGAATTCGGAATTTTTGTATTTAAGTCCTAAACACAAGGATGCCATAACCTTTCTTGAGTATGGCCTTATGGAAGACACCGGCTTTGTCCTGCTTACAGGTGAGATCGGCATGGGTAAGACTACACTTATACATCACATGCTAAAAAGAATCGAAGCTAACAGGCTTGTTGCATCCATTGATAACACAAATGTAGATTCCGTTCAGCTGCTCCATATGATCCTGCAGGAATTCGGCCTTACCTCCCAAAGCGGCAACAAGGCTTTGATTCTGAAAACCCTGATTGACTATATGAAAGATAAAGTAGCTAAAAACCTGAAACCGCTTCTCATCATTGATGAGGCCCAAAATTTGTCGGATGAGGCCCTTGAAGAGGTCCGCCTTCTGTCAAACATGCAGTGGGAAGACAAAATGCTTCTCCAGATCATTCTGGTTGGCCAACCTGAATTGAAATCAACAATTGAATCCCCGCGCATGTCATCTTTTTCCCAGAGAATTGCTGTTCGTTTTCATCTTCCATCGCTAACCCGTGAAGAGACAAAAGAATATATTGAACACCGTCTTAACAAAGCTGACGGAGATACGGAAATCTTTTCAGAAGATGCTTTAGAAAAAATATATGAACTGTCCAGGGGAATACCCCGTTCAATAAACCTGATCTGTAACGAAGCACTTGTATATGGATTTGCAGATGATTTGAAAAAGATTGATTCTTCGATCTTCGATAAACGGGATAGTGAAAGAGGAATAATCGAACTGGAATCTGAAGAGATATCTGAAGAAATAATGCCTGTTGTTCATAATAAATACAACCGGATCCAATCTGCCGATCCCTATTATCAGAAACTGGAAGCATACATACAGACACTTGAAAAAAGGACTGATTCAAGACTTGAAAACCTTGAACAGCTTGCATCTTCCGTGCAGAACGATGTTGTAGAAAGAATCTGGAAATTACTCCAGATGGAACGTAAGCGCGGCAATAAATTATTCGGAGAATACAACAAACTCAGAGACAAGCATATTGCGCTTCAAAATACGCTTTTACTATATAAAAACCAAAGGAATAAAACTGATACGGAAAAAAACGACGTGACCCATACTATGTGAAGCAAGAATAATTTACTTAACTTCCTGCATCTATAATATCATAAGCATTTGTTAAAACAGGCTATTGTAAGTAAGCAAAGAATATGTGATAACACCGGCATGAATCCTAAAAATAAAAAATTTTCACTGCTTCTTGTTGATGATGAGGATTCCGTCCTTAATGCACTGAAACATATTTTTTTAAAAGATAATTATGATCTGCATATATCAAAAAACGGAAATGAAGCACTTTCTCTAATTAAAAAAATACACATCGATGCAGCAATAGTTGACTTCCAGATGCCGGAAATGGATGGCCTCTCTTTATTAAAAAAGCTTAAAAATTTAAAGCCGGACATCATGGTTGTTATCCTCACAGCCTGGGGTGGCATTAAAGAAGCAGTAGAAGCAATAAAATCAGGTGCAGATGATTTTCTGGAAAAGCCCTTTTCATGTAAACAGCTTCAAACAAGGATTGGGCAATTTTATAAAATTTGGATCCTGAGAGAGGAAAACCGGAAATTTAAAAATAATATTGAATGCAGCTTCAGCTTTTCACCACTCATTGGCGAATCACCCCCCATGCTTTCTTTGAAGCAAACAATCATTCAGGTGGCCCAGTCTGATACATCCATACTTCTTCAGGGTGAAACCGGTTCCGGCAAAGAACTTGTCGCGCGGGCTATCCATTTTCACAGCAACCGTTCAAAAGAACGATTTGTAACTGTTGACTGTGCTGCAATAAATTCAACTATTATGGAAAGCGAGCTATTCGGTCACCTGAAAGGTGCGTTCACCGGGGCCTACACAGATCGCAACGGCCTGGTTCGGGCTGCGGACAAAGGCACTCTTTTCCTTGACGAAATCGGCGATCTCTCTTCAGATATTCAGGCAAAGCTACTAAGAATTTTACAGGAGCGCGAAGTCAGGCCTGTTGGCAGCAGCAAAATATACCCGGTTGATATAAGAGTTCTTGCTGCAACCAATCGGAATCTTGAAAAAGATGTTGCCAATGGAAAGTTCCGGGAAGATCTGTTTTACAGACTAAATGTTATTTCCTTAACCGTACCTTCCCTGAATGAACGAAAAAAAGACATACCGCTTCTGGCAAAATATTTTGTATGTCACTTTAAAAATGATTATTCCCCTGTACATAATATATCGGATAGTGCGCTGATATGTCTTGAAAATTATAACTGGCCCGGCAATGTACGTGAACTTGAAAATGTTATCAACCGTGCGGTTATTGGAGTTCACCCATTTTTTTACCAGAAGGAAAGTTGTTGCGATTGGGCAGGTTTATACCCTCTATGATGCAATGGGCCCTTACCAATACGCTTGAATATTGTGCTGATACCATCTGCCAGAGCGTAATAACGAAAAT
>JAIPEE010000044.1 GCA_021737275.1 Desulfobacterales bacterium | reverse complement strand
AAACTCCATGATTTTGAACTTAACACATGTAAAACCATAAGTCTAGTTTTATTATAATTATTTCTATAAGTTATAACTATCAGATTTCAAAAGGTATTCCAGCAGGTTAGAGGTCCGTCTCTACCCCCTGAATGAATACAAAAATTTCTTCATTCTTATCTCCTCATGTAATTTAGTTTTATTCGAAAAATAGTTAGACCTATCAATTTTTAAAGCTATGTTTTTACCGTTTCACCTCCTTTTTCTGTGGGTTTGAGAATAAGTCCGCAAAAAATATGTAGATATTATTAGATAAATTGTTTTTCAGATATCAAGAATATCGAATAATGTCAAATTTTTGTTATTTTAGAACAGGGTTTTAAGTGTGCCGGAGTATTATCAGTCTCTCGTTTTTTTGAATTCCTTACCTTTCAAAAAGCATCATGCCTTTTTCGATGAGTTCGTTTTGCCTACCCGGCATTTATGTATAAACGCGGTTTTTAAAAAAGACAATAGATAAAACGTATTGATTAAACTTATAAACATCGTTATAAAACCCAAAAAGTAAATAAATTTTTATCGAAAAATTCATATCAATCCATAATGTTTTTTTGAAAGACCCTTTTAAAGCTATTTTATCTATTATTTGTGCTATTTTTCAGATATCTTTATGATCAGGAGAACTCATAATGATTGATATTGAAAAAATGACTGTCCTGATTGTTGATGACATGGAGCCCATGTGCCGATCCATCAGAGGGATGATGAAGGTCCTGAACTTCGGCAAGTATTTCCATTTTGCAGGAAATGGCGCTGAAGCATGGAATATCCTGAAAAAAGAAGAAATTAATATGGCGATAATTGATTGGAATATGCCGGTCATGACAGGCGTCGAGCTTCTTGGAATGGTTCGAGAGGATGATAAACTGAGAGATTTGCCGGTTGTAATGGTAACAGCCGAGGCCAACAGAGAAATAGTAGCGGAAGCAGGAGAGTCCGAAATTGATGCTTATATTTTAAAGCCGCTTACCGTTAAATCTCTTGGTAATAAAATTGCTCTGGTTGTTGAAAAATTTAACAACCCGCCGCCTATGATTGCCCATTTGAAGCGTGCCCGTGTTTTATTTGAAAAAGGCAAAACGGATGCAGCCGTCAAGGAATGTATTAATGCCATAAATACAGAGCCTTCATCATCGCGTCCTTATAGAGAACTGGGGATCATTTATTTTAAAAGTGGCGATAATGATAATGCTGAAAAGTTTTTGATAAGGGCAGCTAAAATGAATAAAGTTGATGTCTTTGCATTTCATTATCTCGGGGAAGTTTATGTAAAGAAAAATGATCTTGATAAAGCATCGAAATATTATGAAAAAGCAATGAGGATAAGCCCCCGCCATATTTCACGAGGACTGGAATTCGGTAAGATTCTGTTAGAAAAGAAAATGTATGATATGGCTCAGAATGTTTTTGATAAGGTCATCAGTCTTTCTGAAAAGCCAATACAATTACAGATCGAAATTTCTGACATATGCCTTGAAAATAAAAACTATGCTTATGCTGCAAAAACGCTTGGTTACGTTATCAAAGCTGATCCGAAAAGATATGACAGCCACTTTAAAAGAGGTATTGCCGTTGAGATGATGGGTGACTATCTCTCAGCAATTCCATATTTTATTGAAGCGGAAAAACTTAATAAAGAAAATATTGCACCTAAGCTGCATATTGCAAAATGCTATGTTGAAGCAAAACAGATTTTCAGGGCAGAACAATTTTTAAATGAAGTGTTGAAGCTTGAACCTGAAAACGAGAGTGCAAGGGAATTGTTAAAGCGCTGCATCTGAAAAGGTTTGAATCAAAAAATATTCAACAGAAAGGGTAACATTATCATGGACTCAGAGAACAAACTCTTTCAAACACTTAAAGCCATAAATAAAATTTCAAATACGCCCCGAATCAGATTTAATAACAAAGTCCAGCAGATCCTTCTGGAAGTTACTAAGTGTATGGGTACTGGAAAAGGCTCCATAATGATTACGAAGGGCAAAAAAACGCTTGAGGTAGTTGCTTCTACAAATTCTGATATTATTGGTATCCGGCAAGCTCTCGATAAGGCATCACCTTCTTCCTGGGTTGTAAAGAACAAAAAGATTCTTTCTGTAGACCCAAAATCGGATGGCGATGTTTTCGGTAACAAGTTTAAACATTATGCAAAAGATGCCTTTCTTGTAGCACCAATTCTTAGTAACAACAGGGTAATCGGTGTTATTAACGTTACAGAAAAATCAGGACAGGACAGATTTTCAAGAACTGAACAGGAGTCGCTGCTTTATATTGCCGGACAGGTTATAAGTGATCTTGAAAATCACAGACTGGCTGAATCATTAAAGAACCATAAGCGCATTTTAAAGAAAAAGAACAACAAGCTTGAAAAACTTGAAAAAATAAAAACCGATCTCTTTAATATGCTGATCCATGACCTTAAAGGTCCCATTTCTGAAGTTATGGCTAATATAGATATTCTTACCTATACAATTTCGGATGAAGAAAATCTGGATTATGTAAAGGCCGCACAATCGGGGTGTGATACGCTATTTCGGATGATTTCCGATTTGCTCGATATTGCCCGGCTTGAAGAGGGGAATCTTAGTCCGCTGATAGAAATGATACCGCCTGATGATATTATCAATGAGTCGCTTGCCCGGCTGCATGGGCTCATAACAAGTAAGAGAATCGAGATTATTCAGAAGACCGGCGACATGCCGGAAAATATCAGTTTGTGCTGTGACCGTGGGCTGATATTGCGTGTGCTTCAAAATCTTTTTACGAATGCGATCAGTTATTCTGCAAGAGAAGATAAGATAGAGGTTGGTTGTTATATGAGTAATGACGGAGTGGGTATCCTCTTTATAAGGGATAATGGGCCGGGTATCAAAGAAGAGTTTCAGGAAGCCATTTTTGATAAATATGTTCAAATAATAAAAAAACAGGATGGTAGAAAATATTCAACAGGCCTGGGTCTGAATTTCTGTAAATTAGCGGTAGAGGCGCATAAAGGCAAAATAGTGGTGGAAAGTGATGGCATTAAAGGTAGCTGTTTTAAGGTTATGCTGCCGGTTTATGTTGGATCATAATATAAAACCGTTCAGGATAAAGATAACACTGAATTCCGTAATCAGGATTTTCGCCTTACCTTTCTTTTTCGGACCAGTCTTTTTTTTGGCTTTTTCTTTTCGGGCGGTTCAAGGCCTTCTTTCCAGAAAGAACAGGTTGCTCTCGGACATTTGAGACCGGTTTGGCCATCTTTTTTAGAAAATTCAATCAGAAACTGATTTTGACAGAGCGGGCAGGGGATGTGATACGGTTTTCCCCAGCTTATAAAACTGCATTTGTTGTTGGTGCATGAATAATATGATTTACCCTTGCCCGTTTCGTTTGGTATTATTTTACCGACATTACATATTGGGCATGTCATGGCCAGTTGTTCTTGAAAGGCCTTTATCTTTTCTTCGACGGAAATTTCCGGTTCCGGCTCTCGTTCCGGCTCCGGTTCAGGGATCGGTTCCGTTAATTCCGGTTCCGGTTCCGGTTCTTCAATAATTATTTGAGGTTCAATTGATTCTTGTTCAGGTGGTTGTTCTTCAATGATCTCTTCACGCTCTCGCGGGAAAATTTCTTTAATTTTAACTTTTTTTGAAAGACCATTGCCGGTAATGATGGACGGCTCTTTGTATTTACCTGCTGTTTTTTTTGCAATACCGGATAATGCTTTTAAGCTTTTTGCCTTTTTTCTTTCATCAATAGCTGTTTCAAGTGAGCTCTTGTAGATACTGGTTGTAAGCTCCATTTCGGCTTCAATTTTCGGCACAGGGATTGAGTCGGATCTACTTTTAAGTGTTTGTTCAAGATACGCTAATGCATCATTAAGGTCTTTTCGGCCGGTAACCACCTCATCTATGGTTTGTGACATGTAGGCCACAAGATTCATGCCCGGCATACCGGGAAAAAGGTGATCAAGGAATTTTGCAAGAACAATTGCTGAAATCCGGGCGTGATATTTCCCGCCGGATCCAATTTCCAGAAACCCGAATTGTGTAAGATTTTGAATGGAGAGCATAACATCATCATTAATGGTGAGGCCGGTATCCTCAATATCCTCAAGAAAAGACTCCCTAATATAACGGTCAGGTGGTGAATCCGGAAAAGCGTCTATCTCATTTTCCCGTTCAACAAGCAGCAGCAGGCAGGTAATGGTATTAAGGTTAAAGGTTACGGCCTGTGCTTCATCATTGGATTCAAGGATTTTTATAATATGCTTCGCAAGAATAGTGTCGAATTCTTTTTTTACTGAAAGATATGATAGTTGATTATCTGCCATATTGATGATTTTTCTCTTCCCTATATATCAAATTAAAATGGTAAGAGGTCGCATTTTTGTGTTTATTCATTAATTTCAGAAATCATATCTGCAATTTGTGATGCCATCTCTGAAATGTTTTCATTGGGCACTGCTTCAGGATCAACGTAATTATCGTTTTGTGTTTCAAGAGTGTCTTCCTGAATGTTGTTTTTATCAGTTGCATCTTCCGGTATCTGAACCTCTGCTAAATCAGACCCGGTCTGAGATGCTGCATCAGGGCTATCATCATGATTGTCTTCCTGATTATTTGTAATCTCACCGGAAGTCGCCAGAGAAATATAGTTGCCGTCTCTGTCAAAGAGTACAGACAAGGTAACCTTTACATCGAAATCAAGTTTATAGGCAATCCGGTTATCATGGACCACAAGATCACCGCTGCTGTACTCGACATCATCCTGAATTTTAAGGTTATGTTTATCTTTAAAAATAGATTCGATGGCACTCCAGTCCAGATCTCCGGTAATTGCATCAATCAGATCCTGCTCACTGCTTTTTATGATTTCAGATTCTGTGATTTTAACCATAATTTCTCCTTTATATAATATTTGTCTATTGCCTGCTGCGATCAAGCATAACTAAAAGCTCCACAGCAAGTTTCATATATGCTTTTGAACCTTCAGCCATAAGGTCCATCAAAATAGCCGGTTTTCTCATATTGGCAGAAAGTTGTAAAGATGAATCAAATGGTATTTTTGTCTTAAATACATGATCGGTAAGTGAATTGGAAGCATCATCAACACTCTGGCTGCTCTGGCTGCATACTTTAAGGCTTTCTTCAAACATGGTTTGAACAAAACCGGCAATTTTGAGATCCGGATTCATCTCTTTTCGAATTTTATTTATTACAAACAGGAGCTGCCCAAGACCTTCCAGCGCAAAAAGCTGACACTGCAGTGGAATGAGAAGTCTGTCTGCAGCGATCATTGCACAGTAAGATAACGGACCGATAGAAGCCGGTGAATCGATAAGAATAAACTCATATTCATCTTTAATGGGCTGCAGGATCTCTCTTAATATAGTCCGTTTTTCAGGGTTTATTGAAAAGGGCGTCTTGAGATTGACAAGTTCAAAACGTGCCGGCAAAACCTTAAGAAGTTCGAGTTCGGTATCTACAATTACTTTTTCAGGAGAGATCTGTTTTGTAAGCGCATGGTAAATATTATAATCAAGTTTGTTTTTTTCAATACCAAGGCCGGTTGTTGCATTACCCTGCGGGTCACAATCAATCAGCAGTGTTTTTTTTTCAAAAAGGGCAAGAGATGCGGCAAGGTTTACAGCCATCGTCGTTTTCCCGGTTCCACCTTTCTGACTTGTTATGCAGATAATTCGACCCATAATGCTAAACCGAATATCATAAAAACACTTCTTTTAAAAGCAACATTTTATAATATAAATATGTACTTGCTGCTGTTGAGAAATAATTTAATATGGATTATTATAATTTTTTACAATCGATCTGATGATCAAGTTATTGTAAATAAAAAATTGAATTTTGTTTAATTTGAAAAACGTTTAATTAGGAGATGCCCATTGGCTTCAATTATAACTAAAGAAGGCGTTGATTCTGCCCTGAATAGTCTCAACTATCGTAATCCTAAATCTTTAAAATTTCGCATGGTTAACGCTGTACAGGAAATATACGGTACATATGATTCTCTTGATGAGGTGAAATCAATAGATGATGAACAACTTATTAAAAGGATATGGGGTACGGGTGACGACGAAAAAGCGATTCGTTCAAAACGTAAGAATTTTAACACTGTAAAATTTTCTGTGAATGCCGATCTGCTGAAGCTTTTTGATGAAGGGAAAAACACTGAGGGCATAGAACTTGGCCCAAGAAATACATATGAAATATCCCGTGAAGCCAAAGACAAATTTCTTGATTCTTTCAGTTCAACTGTCGGGTCTGGAGGAGAAGTCTCTTTAAACAAAATAGCTGATGTCCTTAATACAATAAATGACATAATTTCAGATTATGATACTGGAGAATCAGAAGGCAAATCAAAGGTAGAGTTTGAAAAAATTGGAAATCTGATCAGTGAGATGACGAAAAAAATGAGTGCCGGTAAAGGATTTAAGATTACACCGGTTGAAGAGGATTCTTCATCAGGAAAAGAGGAGGGGACGGAAAGTGATAGGAAAGGGTTAGGTGAAGAGTCTACGGAGGTTGTAGAAGATGATACCGAAGAGACAGGCGAAGAAGCTCAAACTGGCGAGATAGATAGTGACGTTGATATCGAAGCAGTTGACGGGGAAGCTGAAGTTGAAGAGATAGAAGAAGACGAGCCTGAAATAGAGGAAGTTTCAGATGAAGATATGGAAGGGGTCGATGGAGATTCTAAGACCGGAGAATCTTTTAAGGATGATTTAGAAAAAGTTTCAGACGGATCGGGTTTAGATGCGTTTGAGGATTTAGGTGAGTTTGATGAAGATGAAATTCTGGAAATTGATGATGATGAAGAACTTGAAGAGATAGAAACTGATGTGATTGAAGATACTGAAGATTCAGATAATGAAGATACCTCAGAAGAAGTTGTAAAAGATGAAACCGAAGAGACAAGCGAAGATGCTGAAACGGGCGAGATAAATAGTGATGTTGATATGGAAGACGTTGCGGGGGAAGCTGAAATAGAGGAAAATTCAAAGGGAGCTATTGCCGCCGGAGAGTTTGATGATTCTGAAGCTGGAGAATCCAATAAGGATGATTTAGGAGAAGTTTCAGACGGGTCGGGTTTAGATGCGTTTGAGGATTTAGGTGAGTTTGATGAAGATGAAATTGTGGAAATTGATGATGATGAAGAGCTTGAAGAGATAGAAACTGATGAAATTGAAGATACTGAAGATTCAGATAATGAAGAGGGCTATGATGATACAGAGCTTGAAAAAGCAGATGATGATGTAGAGACGATTGATGAGGATACTGAAATTGAAGAAATAGAAGATGATTCAGAACTTGAAGATATTTCTGAAGAAGCTGTCGAGGCTGATATTGAAGAGATAGACGATGATGAAAAAATTGAAGAGATGGATGAACTTTCCGGCGAAGAGGAGTTCTCTGAAGCTGAAGATAGCAAGAAAGAAGAAATCACTGGTATTGATGATGAGGATATTGAAGAGCTGGATGAAGATACTGCTATCGAAGAAGTTGATGATGAGGACATCGAAGATATCGATGAAGATGATGAACTTGAGGAATTCGAGGAGGTTGACGAATCACCGGAGACGGCAAGCCCGATCGATCAGTCAGGTTTACAATATGATGAGCCGGACGATGAGTTTAATCTGGAGAAGCTGGCATCAGATGTTGAAAAAAGAAAAGTGCTTGCTGAAAGATTTGATGGTTATCTCGGCGCTATGGAAAGGTATTATAACCAGTATCTTCTTGTGCCCGCAGGCAAATATACAATCGGGGTTCAGTATCCATTAAGAGATCAGGCCAAATTGCATGAAGAATATCTTGAAGCATTTTATCTGGGGAAATATCCGGTTACAAATGCCCTTTTTGAAATTTTTATTGAAAGAACCGGCTATATAACAACAGCAGAAGAAGTTGGCAGCAGCACGGTTTATTTTGGTCGATATCAGACAATAATTGATAAGAATACCGGCCGGCCAACATCGGTTTGGAACGCATCTTATTCAACTGAGACAATCGAGGGCGCTTGCTGGTATCAGCCGTTTGGCCCGGAAAGTAATCTTCATAAAAAAAGAGCCCACCCTGTTGTCCATATTAGTTTTAAAGATGCTGTTGCATTTTCTGCCTGGATCGGGAAACGGCTTCCTTCCGAAAACGAATGGGAGTCTGCGGCCAGAACACGTGAAGGATTTCATTATCCCTGGGGCAATAAGTGGAAGGACGGGTGTTGTAATATTGACGATAGCGCTGTTTCAGACACAACGCCGGTTGATGAATATAAAAGTGGTTCCAATAATCTTGAACTGTATGATTTTCTCGGAAATGTCCTTGAGTGGACAAGTGATGAAGTTGCAGAAGAGTTTGAGGGTACTGTTGGAACCCCATACCATATTGCAAAGGGGGGAAGCTGGATTTCCGATAAAACAATTACCCTGACTTCAAGATTTAAGTTCGAACCTGATTTTACATCAAATATTTTAGGGTTCCGGTGCGTTGCCTTTTGATTAAACAGATCCGGATTCAATTAACCTCGCCTGTAATTTATGTTATAGAATATTTGACACTCAACAGGTATTAAGCTATACAGTTTTTTCTAAAAGTGAGCGCCTCTTTATTTAATGATAAAAATCAAAGGATTAACGGATAATTTATGAAGATAGGCGTAGATGCAAGAAGTTTATCTTCTCCATTGACAGGTATTGGGCAATACACTTTTCAATTATTAAAACGCTTAATTCTTGATTTCAATAATGAATGGTACATATATTCAAGTTCACCATTAAGAGTTGACCTTCCATTATCCGCCAATGTAACAATTCGTTTATCGAAATGTAAAAAACTGTTGTCAAAGATGATCTGGTCCCAGACAATTTTGCCATTATGGGCAAAAAAAGATGGAATTGATTTATTATGGTCACCAAGACATCATTTACCATTATTAATACCGGGAAATATTAAAACTCTTGTAACAATTCATGATTTGGTTTGGCGTGTATACCCGGAAACGATGAAATATGCTAATTTGCTGGCTGAGCGGGTTTTGATGCCACGCTCACTTCGTAAAGCTGACGGGATAATATGTGTTTCAAATTCTACCCGGAATGATCTAAAAAAATCATTCCCTGCCTGTGATCATAAATCAACCGTAATATATGAAGCTTCATCCTTATCAACAAATATTGATTTTGAAAATAATGTAAACCATGCCCGCAATACGAGTGAATATATTCTTTTTGTAGGTACATTAGAACCCCGAAAAAACCTTATACGGTTGTTAAAAGCATATGCACAATTACCAACAGCCCTGAAAGAAAAGTATTCTTTGATAATATTAGGTGGAAAAGGTTGGGGAAATGTTGATATTGATGAAATTTCTACGGAATTGGAGATAAAAGATAACATTAAATTAATTGGGTATGTTTCTGATTCGGAAATGATATCCTACTTTAGAAACGCGACAATATTGGCGATGCCGTCACTTTATGAAGGTTTCGGATTACCAATTCTCGATGCAATGCAACTTGGGATACCTGTATTAACTTCGAAAAACTCTTCTATGGTTGAGTTAACAAAGGATACGGCTATATTGGTGAAGCCCCTGGATATAAATGACATTTATATTAAATTAAAAATGATTTTAACGGATGATGATTTAAGAAAAACCCTTTCAAAAAAAGGACTTCTACACGCAAAGTATTTTTCATGGGATTTTTCTGCACAGCAGACGTATGATTATATGAAACGGCTTTGTCATATAAATAACTAATTTTATTATATATGGGTCCATTTATAAAAATAAGTTTTAATACTTTTAAGTTTGAATTATTTTGTAAGGGTGATAAAGACACTAAACCAACTGTTATTATTTTAAGGATTATATTTTAAATGAGATTTTCCCATAAATATAAATTTATTTTTTTTGCAAATCCAAAGTCAGGTTCTACAACAGTTCGCCAACTTTTAAATCCATACTCTGATATAAGTACTTTGGCTAAAAATGAAGTGACGCCGGAAAATCCTTTTCATGCTCATATGCGCCCTGAAGAAGCCAAAATTGAATTTGAAAAAAAAGGATGGGATTATGACGCATATTTTAAATTTACAACGGTACGCAATCCCTGGGCACGATTGGTTTCACTGTATGAAATGATATATACGCCAACTGTAAGACGAAAGGACCGTTCAGTTGCCACAAAGTTAAAGCATAAATTTGATTACTTAACCAGGCCCACTTTTAAGAAATGGTTGTTCAAAGTTAAACCCAACGGTTTTGGGGCAGGAGATAAACGACGCCCACGTGCAATGTGGAGAATTCATGGAAGTTATTCTATTCTGGCGTTTATTAAGGATAAAGATGACAACATTCTTGTTGATGAGGTTGTAAAGCTTGAAGAACTATCAAGCAGACTGCCTTTAGTTTTTGAAAAGATCAACCTGCCGGATAGGGAAAAATTACTGATAACAAAAAAAAATACAGGTAATTACAGATCATATGTTGAATATTATGATGATGAATCTATTGAATATGTTCTTCAAAATTACAAGTATGATATTGATGAATTTAATTATCATTTTGGTGAATAAATTATGAAGTCTCTTCTTTTTGTGGGTTTTCCCCGTGGTGTTACCAGCACTACATATACAATATCCGCTTCAATGTTGCCGTTTCTTAAGGAAACGGGAATATCGACAGGAGAGATCCTTAATCATCAGCGTAATGAAGCCCTTACGGATAAATACCCTTTTTATATATCCGATAACCACCCTGATTTTAATACTGCGTATCTTTATTTTAAGTTAATATTGGACAAATATGCAGAGAATCATATTATAAAAGATGTTGTTCAACCTTATATCGTCCTTCGTTATCTGAAAGAAAATCCTGAAAAGTATAATGTAATATTCATTAATCGTAATCTGGAGCACATCAAGTTTGCCTTAGAATACAGGGGATGGGATTATACCTTCGGTCTTGATTATTTGTATGATCGGTTTTCCAGATATTCTGAAATCAAAATTGATCAGGCAATATATGATGAAGATTACATTCCCGGAATATTGAGTCGATATTATGATAATGTGATAACTGTTCACTATATTTCACAAAAGTTTTTGGACAAGACTGATGACTTTTTATTCAGATTCCACCGTAAAGGATGGGGCAACTCATTTCATTGCATTAACCGTATAAAAGAATTTGATTTGCAAGGGTTCACAGATGATTCCGCCGAGAATGAACCTTTGTGGACAACTTCAAGACATGCGTCGATAAGTGTTAATTTGAAAGATTTATTTGTTAAACCTGAAAAACTTTTGATTAAGGCTTATGCACCTTCTGAAGAGTTTAAAAATAGGGTAGGGGTATCTATAATCCTGTCTGAAAGCAACACAAAAAAAAATGTTGTTTTTACTCCAAAACAGAGAAGTGATATTATTGAAATTGATTTGACAAACAGGGATATCAACAACGATAAAATAAAGCTTGAAATTAATAATAATGACCTATGTAAAATTAATATGCCCGGTTGTGATCATATTGACCGGCAAATTGGGATTGGAGTCTATGCCATCGCAGTTTATGGTTATGATAAAGATTTAGTAAAAAGAACGGAGGCCAGGAATACAGCCCGCAATCGTGCCAGGATCGAAATTATAAAGGAGATAGAATTTAGTAAATGGTTCAAATTTAAATTTTTATTATGTGCTGTTTTGAAAAAATAAAAAAAATATGGTTATGAGATATGATGACAGTTGAAATGATGCTTGAAACTATTAAGTGGTTGCATTCTGAAAACAACGGTATTGAAATTAGTGACGCTGAATCTTTAGTTAGCGAATCAGCCAATTATTGTTTGTTTTCTAAAATCAAGGATAACAAACCTCGTACTGGCGGTATTATATTTTATTTTCACTATAAGCTTGGCCAACTAAGGAATTGCTATCACAGACTTTACTATATGATATTTTCAATGTATACCCGGTTTAATAAATTTTAAAATGGGAAAAACAAGAATATATATTGAATCAAGCAGCTTAATACATGAACCCTTTTATACTGGTATCCCATTGGTAAACGCAAATTTCGCACGAACCCTTCTAAAAAACAATGACATAGTTGTAGTTTTTTTTGAAAAAGGTTTTATCAATGATACTGAACTGCTCTCAAAATGTGTGCACTTAAACTCTCATGACCCTCTCAAAAATATTCCGTTAAAAGAAATCAGGGTAGGAAAATTATGGAATGACAGAAAAGTAGCTAAAAGAAGCATCTGTTTTTATCCAAATATGCGTTATGGTATGGGGCGGTTTTTTGGGGTGGAAACACAAATGGTTCATGACATGACACCATTGCTGTTTCCTGAATTTCACATTAAGGATACTGTAAAGGCGCATAAGAGAAGTTATAGAAAAGAGTTGGCGATTTCCGATTTTATCGTTTGTAATTCAAATGCTACTCGAAATGACCTTCTTAAATATTATCCGAATTACCATGATAAATCATTTGTATCTTACCTTGGGCCGATGAATTGTAACTTGAACAAAGAAAAACTATCCCATCTTTTTTTTGATAATATCGAGCCCTACTTGTTAATGGTTGGAACCCTTGAGCCACGAAAAAATCATAATTTAGTTTTTCAGATGTTATTTAATCATCTTGAAATAATTGATAAATATAAAATTGTGATTGTCGGAAGAAACGGTTGGGGAAGCAGAGTAAATGAATTAAATTTATTTATGTCAAAGTTGAATCAACACCATCAATCCAGAATATTGCACCTTGATTATGTAACTGAGAATGAAAAGGCGGTTTTATTCCAGAATGCAGCAATGTCTTTATATCCATCACTATATGAAGGTTTTGGGCTCCCTGTTATTGAGTCTCTGCAATTTGGCGTTCCTGTTGTTGCTTCAAACTGCAGCAGTTTGCCGGAAGTAGGAGGAAGTGTTGCCGAATATTGTGATCCAAATAATGCTGACAGTCTTTACCAGGCGATACGGAGAATTGAGATAAGGCTGAACGAAGATGGCGCTAAATATAAACAGAGGTGCCGGGAACAATCTGAAAAGTTTAGCTGGAAGGCATTTACTAATACCATTATTAATGAATCAATATCCCTTTTGGAATCAAGGATTTGAATCAACAGAACATTGTTAGAATATGAATATGAACTTACGTTCGAATCAGAAACTTGTCTTTATTCATGTACCTAAAGCAGCAGGATCAACATGTATTAATTTGATTAAGACTAACTATGGGAAAAAGAACGTTTTTACTTTTCCCAGGAAACCGGCCTGGGCTTCAAAACCAATTATAAGATATTTATATGATGAGTGGGTAACTAAAAAAATCGTTAATAAGAAAAAAATTATTGCCGGCCATAAACAGTTTCAATTTTATAAAAATATTAAATCTCAAATTTTGTTTCTTGCTGTTGTAAGGGATCCTGTAAAGCGGATTATTTCGTCGTATAACTATATTCTGTCTGGAGGAGTTGCTGAAACGCGTCAACAACTCAGATCCGGAGTAAATGCGCAAAAAAAGCATCGCATATATTATGAGAAATGGTTATCTGTAGGATTTGACCCGGATTCATTAAAAAACACTTTAAAAAGCTGTAGACAATTTAGAAAACGATCTCAAAATTTTCAATGTCAATATATAGCCGGTGTAAAACGATTTGATGATGTACTTGGTGTTTTTGAAAAAAATGATTTTATTGTAGGCACACAGGAAAATTTTTCTGGATTTCTCAATTATATTCATGAAAATTTTGGGTGGGATATTTCAAATGTGCCTGCCAGGCATGCCGTTAAGGGTAATTATCAGGAAAAATACTATAATGATACTGATTTGATAGAAGAGCTTGAATCTTTAAATCAGGAAGATAGAAAATTATATTCTTTTATCCTTGATAACGGCCTTTTTAATAATGCTCTTTACGATTATAGCGTTGATTTCCATCTTGATCATTTTAAAAAATAAAATTAGCATAACATAATTTAAATGATGACAATTGTTAAATTTCCTGGACGAATATTTCATGTTTAAAAGATGTTTTTATATATGCCTAATCACTATGAACCTTGAATCAGTTTTACACTTAGCGTTGTATTATTTAGAACAGGAGTAACGACTTGGTAACTGGAAAGCCTATTCTTGTAACCGGTCTGATTCGTTCCGGCACAACCTGGATTGGTGATATGATTGCAGCTGCACCAGGTGTAGTTTATATGCAGGAACCATTTAACCCCCAGTTTCCGACTGCATTTTCGGCGACAACGGTTAAACGTCGCTTAATGTATATATGTAAAAAAAATGAGAATGAACACTACGCCGACATTAAACAAATCATGGAGCTAAAGATACCTTTTTTGAAAATACTGAAGGTAACACGTAAACCTGCTCATATTCCAAATTTTTTGCACAATTATTACGCTTTAAAAAAACGTCGGGATGAAAGCTGTCGTCCATTAATGAAAGATCCTTTGGCTTTTTTTTCAACTGAATGGCTGGCTGAACGGTTTAATATGGATGTCATTGTATCAATACGACACCCGGCAGCTTTTGTTAGTAGTATGAAAGTTAAAAATTGGAAATATGGATTACGTGCACTGCTCAATCAACCTCTTGTTATGAAGCATCACTTATCCGACTATAAATCTGAAATGATTGAACTTGTTAATCATCGAAAAAAAGATGTGGTTGGTTTTGCTATTTTAGGATGGAAAATATTTTTTCACATGGTTTCCAGATATGAAGAAAGACACCCTGATTGGCTTTTTATTCGGCATGAAGATTTGTCAGCAGATCCGATTAGTGGCTACCATAAAATTTATCAACAGATAGGGCTTGATTTGACGGATCTCGCAAAACAAAGGATACTGGAATTTAGCAGTGCCGCCAATCCTGTAGAACAACATGATGGGCATAAACTGAAGCGCGATAGCCGTTCAAATATCTCAACATGGAAATCGCGATTAACTGCCAGGGAGATTGAACGGGTAAAGAAAGAAACGTTTGACCCGGCACTGAAATATTATTCTGAAAGTGACTGGTAAGTAATACTAAATCGTTGAAGCATTATATTTTTTAAAAACAAATTTTTTGATCGTACAAATCAGGAAAATAATATAAATGAGACTTTCACATCAACATAAATTTATATTTTTTGCAAATCCCAAATCAGGTTCTTCAACAGTTCGTCAACTGCTGAATCCATATTCGGATATTGGAACTATATCAAAAAATAAATCGACATCGAAGAACCCTTTTCATGCGCATATGCGCCCGGAGGAGGCCAGAACGGAGTTTGAGAAAAAAGGGTGGGACTATGATTCTTATTTTAAATTTACTACGGTACGCAACCCCTGGGCACGGCTGGTTTCACTGTATGAAATGATCTATGCACCATCTGTAAAGAAAAAACGTCCATTTACAGCAAGATTGATGCGAAAAATTGATTATTTGACAAAACCTGTTTTTAAAAAATGGCTTTTAAAAGTAAAGCCAAATGGACTTGGCGCAGGTGATATAAGACGGCCGGATGCGATGTGGAGAATTCATGGAAGTTATTCCATACTTGAATTTATAAAAGATAAGGATGATAATATTCTTGTTGATGAAGTTGTAAAACTGGAAGAATTTTCAGAAAAACTACCGTTAATTTTTGATAAAATCAACTTGCCAATCAAAGAAAAAATAGAAATAACCCAAAAAAACAGAGGAAAACATCGTTTATATACAGACTATTACGATGATGAATCCATCGATTATGTTTATCAAAATTATAAATATGATATTGAAGAGTTCAAATATCATTTCGGCGAATAAATCGGTTGATGTGAATATTTATAAAGAAAAAACATGTTAAAATGATTAAACGGTTTTAAAATCGATAAATATTTTTGGAGGAGAGAGCTTGACAGCATGTAAACCTATTCTGGTAACAGGCCTTGTTCGATCAGGTACAACATGGGTTGGAGATATGATTGCGTCAGCACCACGTGTTGTTTACATGCAGGAACCATTTAACCCTCAATATCTTACCGCATTTTCAGCAACAACGATATCGCATCGGTTAAAATATATATGTAAAGCGAATGAAAATACGCATTATAATGATATCCGGCAGATCCTTGATTTTAAGATACCGTTTAAGAAGATTTTTAATATAGCTAAAAAACCTTTATTTATACCGGCTTTCTTAAAAGATTACAGTGTTTTTAAATTTCGAAATCATTCATATCACAGGCCATTGATGAAAGATCCAATGGCTTTTTTTTCAGCAGAATGGTTAGCTGACCGTTTTGATGCGGACGTAATTATCACAATAAGGCATCCGGCTGCGTTTGTGGGCAGTATGAAAGTCAAACAATGGAAATATGGTATTCGGCGAATTTTGAAACAGTCTCTTTTAATAGAGCACCACTTAGGAATTTTTGAACATGAAATGAAATCTTTGATCAAAAATCATAAAAATGATTATATTGGTCTTGCATTGTTAGGATGGAAAATATTTTATCACATGCTTTCAAAATACGAGAGAAATCATCCGGAATGGCTTTTTATACGTCATGAGGACTTATCTGCCGACCCAATAAATGGATATCGTGATATTTATCAAAAATTAGGATTGGAATTTACTGATCGCGCAAAACGCCGGATACTTGAATTTAGCAGTGCCGCCAACCCTGTAGAACAACATAATGGGCATAAACTGAAGCGCGATAGCCGTTCAAATATCTCAACATGGAAATCGCGATTAACAGCCGGGGAGATTGAACGGGTAAAGAAAGAAACGTTTGACCTGGCACAGAAATATTATTCTGACAGCGACTGGTAAGTAATACTATAATAATAAGCAATCGACTTTTTAACAGACACCTAAATTATTGTTTAATAAATTCCAATTCACAGGTGTAACACTTTAAGAAATTCGGATGATGCATGAACAGGTTTAAAATTTACTTCAGCAACAAACTTGAAAACCTTGCAGAAAAATTATCTGAAACTGTTTCTCAACCATTATCTGATCCCTTTTCACGAGAATCCATCATTGTTCAAAGCGGCGGTATGTCGAGATGGATTTCCATGGTACTTGCCGGGCAAAATGGAATTTGCGCCAATGCTGAGTTCCTTTTTCCCAACAATTTTCTTCACAAATACTTTTCTGAAATTTTTCCGGGCATCAATGAAAGTGATTTTTTCAGTTCAGACAATTTGAAGTTCGGCATCATGCAACTGCTACCTGATTTGATCCATATGAAACCATTTGAGACCATCAAAACATATCTTGAAGACGATTCTAATCATATAAAGCTTTATCAGTTGTCCGGAAAAATAGCCGATGTTTTTGACCAGTATCTTGTTTACAGACCTGAACTAATCGCTTTATGGGAGTCTAAAGATAGCAGCTATAAGGGAGATGAGGCCTGGCAGGCAATGCTTTGGAAGCGGTTGGTTGAACTACACCCTGAACCGCACCGGGCAAAATTAAGGCAGCGCCTTATTGAAAAAATCAATTCCGGTATTTTTAATTTCAGTGTGTTTCCTGAACGCATATCCATTTTTGGCATCTCCCACCTGCCGCCTTTTCATGTTGAAACATTTGCCGCCGTCTCTTCTCAAATTCCTGTGAACCTGTTTGTGTTAAATCCCTGCATGGAATACTGGGGCGATATTTTGTCCAATCGTGAGATAAGGCATATTGAGAATCATCAAACAAATGGTTCCGATGCGTCCGGCGATCTTTATTTAACAAAAGGAAACCGGCTTCTGTCCTCCATGGGTACTGCCGGAAGAGACTTTATTGATCTGCTTACCGGTTTTGATTACGAAAGCAAGGATCTTTATGAGTTAAAGCCACCGGACAGCATTTTGTCATTCATTCAGTCAGATATATTATCATTAACTGAGATTGAAAAAGATGCGGACAGACATCTCGTTTCAACTGATGATGAGTCCGTCCGGATACATTCATGTCATAGTCCGATGCGAGAGATAGAGGTGCTCCATGATAATTTGATGGATATGTTTGAAAAAGACAACTCGTTGAAACCGGAAGAGATCATCGTGATGGCACCGGATATCAGAGCGTATTCATCTTATGTCCAGGCCGTTTTTGATGCCGGAATAGACAGGAACCGACGCATTCCTTTTAATATTGCAGACCGGCAATTAAAAGATGACAGCCATGTGAT
This sequence comes from Desulfobacterales bacterium, assembly GCA_021737275.1. Classification (GTDB taxonomy): domain Bacteria; phylum Desulfobacterota; class Desulfobacteria; order Desulfobacterales; family JAIPEE01; genus JAIPEE01. The sequence continues at coordinate 12,488 of JAIPEE010000044.1, read as the reverse complement.
TGAAGGTTTTTTATATCTGTTTGACCTGAAAAAAACCCGCATGACCGTTTCACAGATCCTCGGTATTTTTGATTTCCCTGCCATAAGAAAAAAGTCAGGTCTTACAGAAGGGGAGATAGAAAAAATTACCCGATGGCTCGAAGAAACCCATATTCGATGGGGCCTGAACCGTGATTCTAAAATCAGGCAGGGGCTTCCGGGATATAATGAAAACACGTGGCAGGCAGGCCTCGACAGAATGTTGTTGGGATATGCGCTTCCAGGAAATGGTGAGATGTTATATGAGGGCATTTTACCGTATGATAATATTGAAGGTGGCGATACGGAAATACTTGGCCGTTTTCTGACACTTCTGAAATCGGTTTTTACCTTTCTTGATAAAATCGATCAAGCATATACGCTGGTTAATTGGTCGGCAGTACTGACATCGCTGCTTGATGATTTTTTTGAATCGGATGACGACAATGCACGAGAGGTTCAGGCCCTCAGAAAGATTATACACCGTTTTTCATTAATGTCGTACATTACCGGATATCAGGATTTCGTTCACAGTGATATCATCAGAATGCTTCTTGATGAAAACCTTATGCAGGAAGGTTTTCATTCCGGTTTTATTTCAGGCGGTGTTACTTTTTGTTCAATGCTTCCCATGCGCAGTATTCCTTCAAAAAAGATCTGTCTGCTGGGTATGAACTCAGATAGCTTCCCCCGTGAATCATATTCACCCGGCTTTGACTTGATCGCCGGAAACCCGAAAAGAGGGGATCGTTCCCGGCGAAATGATGATAAATATCTCTTTCTTGAAGCCATTATCTCGGCACGAGAACAGCTTTATATCAGTTATGTGGGGCAAAGCATTCAGGACAATTCACCGATCCCACCTTCTGTGCTTGTCAGCGAACTGATGGATATTATTGACAGCACCATAACAACAGGCGATAGCCGTAAGGTGGTGGAGCAGGCTTTTTTTCGCCATAAACTGCAGCCTTTTTCATCCGCTTATTTTACCGGGAAGGGAAAACTTTTCAGTTACTCAAGGGACGACTATGAAGCGTGTAAACACCTTGTATCAAAAGTCGAATATCCACCCTTTATTTCCAAAAATATCGCTGCCGGTAGTGAACGACCTCAAGTGATAGAAATGGATCAGCTTTTATGGTTTTTAAAAAATCCGTCCCGGTTTTTGCTTGAAAATCGGCTGGGTGTTTTTCTTGAGGATAATGTACTGATATTTCCGGAAAGTGAGATTTTTCACTTATCCGGACTGGACAAGTATATTGCCGACCAGGAAATCCTGGAGGACATTAAAGCGGAAAAAGATTCGGAGTTTCAATATGAGATTAAAAGAGCCGAGGGAATACTTCCGCACGGCCAAATCGGCAAGATAGCCTATGACACTGCTGTTTATGATTCAGAAAATTTTATCCGGGCATGTCAACATATTATTGGCGACAGAGACAGCGTTGAATCAATTGAGATCGAACTTGACATTGATGGGCAGACTCTTTCCGGAAAAACAGGAACCGTATTTGAAAATTTTATCGTACATACTTGCTTTAAAAAACTGAAGGCATTCGATTTGTTGAAGTTATGGGTTCATCACCTTGTTTATGGTGCGATTTTGGAAAACAGAAAAAGCGCTGCAGGCACCAGTTTGATTATATGTAAAGATGTGTCGTGGGGTTTTAAACCTGTGGATAACTGTAAAGCGTATCTTAAGGATTTACTTAAACTTTTTAATGAAGGATTGGTTACGCCCGTTTCTTTTTTTCCTGAAACATCTCTGACATATGCCATTAAGCATATTATAGAAAAAAAATCACATGCGGATGCATTAAAATATGCTGTTACAAAATGGAACGGCAGTGATTTCGTCAGGGGTGAACGTTGTGATCCGTATTTTCAGCAATGCTTTGAAAGAAATGAACCCTTTGATGATAAATTTTGTGAAACAGCTGAATTGATTTTTGAACCTGTTTTGAAAAACAGAAGCAAGGTATATGGAAAAATTTAATTATGAAAAATCCCCTTTAAACGGGATTAATCTGATTGAAGCCAGTGCAGGCACCGGAAAGACCTACACACTTTCCGTGCTTTTTGTAAGGTTGATTCTTGAAAAGAATCTGACTGTTGATCAGATACTGGTTGTAACGTTTACGCGTGCAGCAACGGAAGAGCTCAAAGAGAGGATAAGAAAAAGGATTTATGATACTCATAAATTACTTAAGGAAGAAAACTTCGATTCCCCCGAACTAAAATTTATTAAAGATGATTTTTTTTCCAGAAAAGATACGGCCAAAAAACTGAAAAAAGCACTCGAGGATTTCGACCGGGCATCAATTTTTACAATTCACGGTTTTTGTCAGAAGATCCTTTTTGAAAATGCATTTGAAGCCGGCAGCCTCTTTAATACGGAGCTTGTAAGTGACGCGTCTGTAATCATGCTCAGTATTGCCGAAGACTTCTGGAGAAAATATTTTTATGGAGCGCCTGCAGAGCTTGTTGTATATGCGAATCATTGCAAAATCAACGGCCCTGACTATTTTTTAAAATTGTTTCAAAAAAAGAGATGCCCTGATATCAAGATAGTGCCCCAACCGGAACAACCTGATATAGAGAACCCCCTTTCAGATTATAAGAAAAACCTCAATGAATTACGACATGAGTGGAAAGCGTCAAAAAAGACGGTATTATATCTTTTAAAGTCGGCACCGTTAAACGGAAGACAATACGGTACATTAAAGCCGGATAAAAACAACCCTGAATTTACCGTAAGGGAGATCAGACTTCTCAGATTTTCTGAAGGAATGGAACATTTCCTTTCAGGACGTAAACTGTTGTTTCCTTTGTTTGATGATTTTAAATACTTTACAGCATCTCTGATCAATGAAAAGGTAAACAAAAACGGTATACCGCCTTCTCACCATTTTTTTGAATCATGTGATCAATTCCAAAACAGGGTAGCCCGCCTGCAGGAAGTCCTGGGAGATTATCTTCTTTTTTTAAAAGCTGAATTCTTTCGGTTTGCCGGTACTGAATCAGGCCGCCGGAAAAGAGATGAAAATATAAAATTCTTTGACGATCTGCTGGTGCAGGTAAGAAATGCATTAAACGGAACCGAGGGTAAGGCTCTGGCCGCTTCTGTAAGGAATATTTATAAAGCGGCACTGATCGATGAGTTTCAGGATACTGATTTTATTCAGTATGAAATATTCTCAAAGTTGTATTCATCATCTGACGCACCGTTATTTTTGATTGGTGACCCCAAACAAGCTATTTACAGTTTCAGGGGGGCCGATGTTTTTTCATATATTCAGGCGTCAAAAAATTCAGAAAACAAATATACACTTGATCGCAACTGGCGTTCCACACCCAGTATGATTGATGCTGTGAACACACTGTTTTCCGGCCATCAGATTCCGTTTGTTTTAGCCGACATTCCTTTTCATTCGGTTTTACCGGGAGGGGAAAACACAGGAAAAAGAGATACCTTTCAAATACCATTAACATTGTGGTTTTCCGGAGCGGGCAGAAAGTCTGCCATGCCTGTTTCTGAAGCCACGGAAATAATTTCCGGCGCAGTTGCAGATGAAATTCTGAATATTGTAAATTGTAAAACTGCTGAAATCTTCACTAATATAGAGCCGGGAGAAATAGCGGTGCTGGTCAGAACCAACCGTCAGGCCGGTATCATTAAAAAAGCGCTTTCCGATAAAAATATTCCGGCCGTACTCTTTTGCGATGACGATGTTTTTCATTCCCGGGAGGCGCTTGAGATAGAACGAATTTTATCCGGTATTGCCGAACCGCTGAATGAAAGAAAATTCAGGGCTGCTGTTGTTTCGGATTTGATCGGCGTTCCCGGCGAAGAGCTGGCTATTTCTGAATTGCCTTCAGCATTACTTGAAAAAATCCGGGCGGAATTTCATGAGTATCACCAGTTATGGCTCAATAATGGTTTCATCAGAATGTTCAGACATTTTCTGGCCCAATCATCTGTCCGAAGCCGATTACTGGGGTTTTCCGATGGGGAGAGGCGGTTGACCAACGTTTTGCACCTGGCTGAGCTTATTCATCAATGCGAATTTGAAAAACGGCTATCTGTTTCAGGTGTATTAAAATGGATTTCTGACAAAAGAAACACCGGGACAACAGTTGCCGAAACACATCAGCTCAGACTGGAAAGCGATGCCCGTGCAGTTAAAATATTGACCATGCATAAAAGTAAAGGGCTGGAGTTTCCTGTCGTTTTTTGCCCCTTTTGCTGGAGTGATGCCCTGATTGAAGATGATATTGTTTGTTATCACGATACAGATAACCGTGGCCTGATTTTGGACATCGGTTCGGATGCTGCTGAATCGGCACTTGTCAGGGCGAGGAACGAACTTCTTGCAGAAAATATGCGACTTCTGTATGTGGCGCTGACACGAGCCAAACTTAAATGTTATCTGGCCTGGGGGTGGATCAAAAATATGGAATCATCATCTCCGGCTTATCTGTTTCACCACCATGTTGATAAGGTTTCGTGGGAAACTGAAGACATTGTGAGAAATTTAGCTGACACAGTCTCTAAAAAAAGTGGCGACGAACTGTTTGCAGAACTTCAAGTTTTTGTTGAGGGCGCAGAAAATATCAGCCTCAAAATGCTTAAAGAAACAGGTGTTTCAGGTGAACAGTACCAGCCTGAACATAAAGTAAGTATTGGCCAGTGCCGCAAATTTAATGGTAAAATACCGTCTGCATTCAGAATTGCCAGTTATTCTTCACTTGCTTTCGGCGGAAGATTATCAGACCATGTTGTTTCGGATTATGACCATATTTCCAACAAGTTTGAAAAACAATTTAAAAAAGATATCCGGATGGACATTGACAGTATCTTTTCTTTTCCAAAAGGCGCAAGGGCCGGGATCTTTTTTCATGATCTTTTTGAGCATCTTGACTTTACCATTAACGAATCTGATACTTTTAAAGCCCTGATAAATGAAAAACTTAATTTACATGGTTTTGATCTTAAATGGCAAAACGTTGTTTATGAAATGGTTCGGAAAGTTATTTCAACGCCACTGGATGATAGGGATAAGCATTTTGCCCTTTCAGAGATCAGTCTTGAAAATCGAATAAATGAAATGGAATTTTATTTTCCATTGAAACGGATAAAACCGTCCACTCTCAAAAATATTTTCGGGAACCACTATTCGGCTATTCCGGAAATATTTTCAGAACAACTCGGACAGCTCACGTTCTCGCCGGCAGAAGGATTTCTGAAAGGCTTCATTGATCTCATTTTCAGAAAAAATGATAAGTACTATCTGCTGGACTGGAAATCTAATTTCCTGGGGGATAACGCAGGTAGTTATAACCGGGCCTCGTTAAATCATGTGATGCTTGAAGATAATTATATTCTGCAATACTGTCTCTACTCTCTTGCGCTTCATCAATTTTTAAAATTGCGAATTATCAATTACGATTATAACACCCACTTTGGCGGTGTATTTTATCTGTTTATTCGCGGTATGGGACATGAGCCGGAAACAGGCAACGGAATCTACTTTGATCTGCCTGATTTAAAACTGATAAATGCCATGGAAAAGGCGATGATAAGGTGAATATAAGCGAAGATGATAACGGATAAGGATATAGCGTTTTTAAGACAGCATAGCGAGTTGAGGGATATTGATTTCCATTTTGCTGAATTTATATCGCGTCTCGCTCAGCGTAATTCCCGTGAACTTTTTATTGCGGCAGCCCTTGCCAGCAGTGCAACCGGTGAAAAAAACATCTGTCTTGATCTGGCACAGATGGAAAATCGTCCTCTGACGGATGCCGGTTTAAATAATAAAAACATTTATTGTCCTGATCTGAAATCATGGCGTAAAAAGCTTGAAATGTGCAGCGTTTTCGGCAAACCCGGTGATTATAAACCGCTTATACTGGATTCAAAAGACAGGCTCTATCTGTACCGGTATTTTGATTATGAGCAGAAACTGTCTGATTCAATAAAAAAACGGCTTATCACAGACATGGATCCTGAAAAGATTTCCAGGGTTAAAACGTACGTAAAAAATATTTTTATCCTTGATCCTGCCAAACCCGATTATCAGGTTATTGCTGCCGTGACGACAGCTTTGCAGAATATTTCCGTGATTTCCGGAGGGCCCGGAACAGGAAAGACAAGCACCATTATCAAGGCACTCGAGCTTATTCTTTCCGTATCAAATCAAAAGCTGAAAATATATCTGGCAGCGCCAACAGGGAAGGCTGCTAACAGGTTAATGGAATCAGTGGTACAGGGAACAGGTCAGTCAGGATGCAGTGACGAGATGAAAGCGTGCTTTCCACAGGAAGCCTACACCATTCACCGGTTACTTGGTACTAAATGGGGAACGCCTTACTTCAAACATAATGAAGATAATCTGCTACATGCTGATGTTGTTGTAATAGATGAAGCGTCAATGGTTGATCTGGCCCTGATGTCGAAACTTTTTTCAGCCATACCGGAAAACTCAAAAATCATTCTGGCTGGAGATAAGGATCAGCTCTCATCTGTGGAATCCGGGTCAGTTTTGGGTGATATCTGTGACAGACAACATACCCATAATTTTTCAAAATCTTATCGCACCGTAATAAGAGAAATAACCGGTTATAAACTGGCGGCATCGGAAGAATACGTACAATCCGCATCACGCCTTTCAGACAATATCGTGGTTTTAGATAAAAGTTACCGGTTTACCGCTGACAGCGGTATTGGTGAGTTCGGAAAACATGTGAACAGGGGGGACGTCAATTCTGCATTGGACCTGCTCAATGATCCGGCATACCCGGATATTGAATTCAAGGAACTTGCTTCACCGCAGCATCTTGCACAACTTGTGTCAGAAAAAACACTTCAATATTTTAATACGCAGGTCGTAGCTGATAGAGGGCTCAAGCGGTTTTTTACTTTGTTTGACCGGTTTAAAATCTTATGTACCTTAAAAAACGGTCCATTTGGTATTCATGCAATAAATGATCTTGTCGAAGATAACCTTGTTAAAAAAAACATCATATCTTTTTCAAACGAGTATGCTTCCGGTCACTGGTATATTGGAAAACCGGTCATGATAAAATCAAATAACTATGCGCTTGGCCTGTTTAACGGAGATATCGGTATCATCATGGCGGATGATACAACAACAGATCGGAATATTCTGACGGCATGGTTTCAGAGTGGCCCGAGTCAAAATCCGCGCCGATTTCCCCTGTATCAGCTTCCTGATCATGACATCGCATATGCGATGACGATACATAAGAGCCAGGGATCTGAATTTGATGATATCGTAATAATACTACCCGAAAAAGACACACCTTTTTTGACCCGGGAGTTGATATATACAGCGATTACACGAGCCAGAAAAACGGTAACCATATGGGGTAGTGAAAAAGCACTTTCCGGCGCTATTTCCAGAACCATACAGAGAGCATCCGGACTCCGGGATTCGCTTTGGGATGAGGGGTAATGAACTTGACATAATAAATCAATAAATCTATAGTGCGCTGAAATTCTTTAATTTCCATCCATTTACACAAATCAATGGGGCCTTTAATATGGAGTATGTCAAGGAGCTCGAAATTGCTATTAAGGTAGCGGTGCTTGCGGGTAAAAAAATTCTTCCGATCTATGATTCCAACGATATGGGTACTATGGAAAAGGAGGATAAAAGTCCTATAACCAAAGCAGATCTTGTTGCCAATGAAACAATTATTGCCGGTCTGTCGGATAAGTTTCCTGAATATGCAATTCTTTCTGAAGAAGTAAAGGATAGTATCGCGAGGTTAGACTCAGAATATGTCTGGATTATTGATCCGCTTGATGGGACTAAAGAATTTATTAAAAAAAACGGTGAATTTACAGTAAATGTTGCACTTGCAAGGCTTGGCGAACCGGTATTGGGTGTTATTTTTGCGCCGGTCTTGAATGAACTTTACTACGCCACAGAAAACAAAGGTGCATTTTTGCAAAAAGATGGTGAAATTTTTTCCCTTTCCGTATCCCGCAGAGACCGGCCTGAAGATATGATTCTGGTCAAGAGCAGATCTCATGCCAGTGGACGTTTGCTGGATATAATAGAACGCGCTAATTTTAAAGAGATAAAAACAAGCGGCAGTTCTATAAAAGGATGTCTTGTTTCAAGGGGAGAGGCGGATATCTATCCATGTCTCCATCCGATCAGCGAGTGGGATATCTGCGCCATGGATCTTATTGCACGTGAGTCAGGTGCCATTATGACCGGAATGGATGGTGTGCCGTTGAAATACAATAAAGCGGATATTCTTTTTAAGGATGGTTTTCTGCTTACAAATAATCATATTCATCAGGAAATACTGGATATTATTAATATCTGATAAAGGATTGGCTATTTCATGAACATTTTAAGGCTGTATCTTTTTTGATGCAGCCTTAAATTTTGCCTGAAAAAAGAGTTTCCAGATAATATTTGCTGATGTCATCCAGATGATCAAACTTATGTGAACTGTTTTCATTTCTTTTAACCATTTCTTCTCGTATTCCTGATGCCGTTTTCTTTCCAAGTTCCACACCAAACTGATCAAATGGATTAATATCCCATATAAAGGCTTCATACACGGTTCTTGCTTCATAAAATGAAAGCAGACGGCCGATGTTTTCAGGAGATAGATCATTTAATAATATGGTTGATGACGGCCTGTTCCCTGAGAAATGTTTTGCGGGGTTTTCTTCATCTTTTTTTCCAACAGCAAGTGCTGTCGCCTGAGCCATCATATTGGCCCACAACTCCTGATGATTGGTTACACCTTTTGACATACTATTATATTGATTGTACTGTGGATTAACAACGCCAATAAATTCAACAGGGAAGGGGCGCCCCTGGTGCGCCAGTTGAAAAAACGAGTGCTGGGCATTTGTGCCGGGCTCACCGAAGATGATAACACCGGTATCTTCTTTAAAGAAATCGCCATTTTTTGTAACCGACTTTCCGTTACTTTCCATATAAAGTTGCTGAATATGCGGAGCAAACCTTGAAAGTGGAGATGCATAAGGAATGATCGCCTGGGCACCATATCCCAGAAAATTATTATTCCAGATGGATATGAGGGCGGCAATCATTGGGAGATTTTCTTCCGGCGATGTTTCTGCAGCATGAATATCCATCTCTTCAGCGCCTTTCAAAAAACGCTCAAAGACATCATAACCCAGATAAAGACTCAGGGGTACACCGCCCACAGCAGAGGTAACACTGTATCTGCCACCAATAAAATCAAACATATGAAAAACTTTCAGCATCGGATTTGACGGATCATCCCCGGGGCTTCCTTTGCTGGTAACGGCAACAAAATGTCTGGAAGGATCCAGGCCCTTTGAGCGCATAAAATCATATGCCTGGAGAGTGTTTGCTGTCGTTTCAGGCGTGGTATAACTTTTTGAGATGGCAACCCATAATGTTGATTCAGGGTCAATCGCGGATACAATGGCACCAAAATTATGAATATCCACGTTGGAGAGATAATGAAGCTGCATACCCGACACAGCATAAGCTTTTAAAGCTTTTGAAACAAACTCCGGTCCAAGACAGGAACCACCAATTCCAATCACAACAATATCTTTAAACGGCTTTCCGGTTGAACCGACAATCTCTTTATTATGTATAGCCCTTGAAAACGCTTTTATTTCATTAAGAACCCGCCTTATATCGGGCATAACATCTTTACCCTTGCAATATATCGGCGTATTCCCAAAATGTCTTGCAGCAGTATGAAGCGCAGATCTGTTTTCGCTCTGATTAACCGTTTCACCCATTTTCATTGAATTGAACAGGTTTTTGATTTTTAGCGATTTTGCAAGATTCACAAGGTCAATAAATGCTATGTCGTCAAGTCTCTGGTGAGAATAATCATAAAAAAGACCACCACCTTTTTGAGAAAATTTATTAAAACGATTTTTTTTTGTTAAAAGGTGTTTGATATGATTTTCAGGAAGATTAATTTTTTCAACATGATTTTTGAGTGTTTGCCATCCGTTTTCTTCATAACAAAGATTATTTGAAGACATAAGAACACCTGCTGAGGTTAAAAGGTCATGGTTTACATATATTTTTATAAACCGAACAATAAGGTTTGAATGCTAATTCATATATCAGTTACTAAAGCTCGTTTATCAGGTCAAGTTTAATAACTTTTACGAATTTTTAAATTAATTAAGGATTAACAATATCTTGTGTTTAATGTTAACTTGTTCCACAAAAAGTTGTATATATTGCTATAATTATCTTGACGTTAACGTGTATTTGTGTTCATTAACTGAACAGTTTATATGGTTAAAAAAAGACCTGTTAATTTAAATTTAAACGTAAGTTTATATACATTTATGTAAATGGCCGGGCGGAGCTTTGCACACCCTTGAGTTAATCGTCAGAATATAACCGGTAGGATTAAAACGTTGAATAAAAAAAAATCAAAAGTATTTGCAAAGCGATTAAAGCAATTGCCTTTATATTTAAATCGTATTTTCTGGCTTTGTAAAGATGTTTTACATTGCTTTTGGAAAAGGGTTCTTGGCGTTGTTATTTTGAATATTATTGGTATAGGTTTTGCTGGTGGCAGTTTCGGTTGCGCGTTTTTAATTTTACGACATCTTGAAAAAGGAAAACCCATTGCTTTTCATGGAATTAAAATATCATTATCTGATAATTTTTCTTTCACCTTGATTTCTTTTGGTATTACCGTTCTTATTGGTATTCTGAGTAGTGCAATTTTATATTATTCGGAATGGAAAATTGCCCAGTTAGCTATTGATTATCAAAAGAAATGCACTTCGCGTATATTTGAAATCATATCTAATCCTGTTTATGACGGGTGGCAAAAACTAACAAAAATACAACCGCAGGATGGGATTAATCGTTTGATATCTTCGAGCGTCAAAATGACATCAATGTCTGTTCGCAGATTATTACAAGGTATTCTTCCTTTTGCGACATTAATTTTTGCAACAATCAGTATGGTATATCTAAATCCGGTATTATCATTGGTCATCGTCCCTATAGCCTTGTTATATGTTCTTCCTTTATATTTTGTTAATCGGGAAGTTTCGCATCACCATAAAGAATTTATAAGTACCATATCAAGTTCAAGAGCCCCCATAAAAATATGTGTTAACCAGGCTATAAATACACCTGTTTCATATCAGGAAAAAATAGACAGTTCTCTTGATAGTATAGAAACTGATGAATATAATAGAGCAACTATTTTGTTTTTTTTACGAAAGCTTGCTGTAAAACGTGTTCAAATGATAAATACGATTTTGTTTTTTGTTTGCCTGGGAGCCCTGTTTATATATTTCATATTTAGTACAAGTGAAACTGAAAGAAACTGGTCATTATTGGTCGCTTTTCTTGTGGCATTGCGATTTGCCATACAAGGATTAAAACAAATTACTGGCGTATTTATAAAACTCAGCAGGTTTTTTTCTGAATATACGACATTTTCTGAATTTATTGACGGGTCAGAACTCATAAAAAAAAATAGAATGGAAAGTAATGTTCAGTCAGAACAATTGCCTCAAAAACTGGATCTGGTTTATAGAAAAACCTCAGTTTCTTCAAGCGACAAAAAAATTTCTATGAAAAAAGGAAACATTGTTTATGTATTTCAGCCATCTTTGCCTAAATATGGTGATTTAAAAAATATTGCAGCTGTTTTAGAAAGTGCCATTAAACAAAAAGTTGATATATTTCAGAATAGTATTTTTCAGGATGAGCTCTTTTATAACACAGCTAAATCAATTTATGAAATCAGCCGGGATGATATTCAAAAAGATTTACAAAAATTTGATGATCCTGAATTACAAAATAGCAATTTTGAAAATACTATATTATCACAAATAAATTCTGAAAATTCAAATGAATTGATTTTTTTAGCAAGTATTTTAAAGCAGAAAAAAATCCCGGATATCTTATTTATGACGTCTGAGTCATTAAAGGGTTTAAGCGCTGAATTTGTTAGTACTTTTTTAATGAACAATAATCTTTATAAAATAGTGCTTTCGAATGATCTTTCAATTGTTTTGAAAAATAAAAATATTCTCAGTAAGGTCGATGGCATAATCATAACGGATAGCAAAGATATAATCGGTTTAGGGAACGTTGAGTGGTTTGAATCCGTATCTGATGAGGTTACTGATTTATTTCAAAATTTGAAAATACAAAAAGATGATCTGGATGAAATTGAACTTGATTTGGACCTTGATGATGAATAAGTGCGTAAATTGAGTTGAATCTATACGGATTGATTTTAATGAAATAATATATAATGCAAAATACAATAAAGCTACTGCATGTTTACCCTGTAGTTGCATAAAAAAGTAGTAAAACAAGTAGTAAAAAGCTTGCGGAAGCCCATGAATAGTGGTTATATAGTGTTTACTACAACAAAAATAACATTATCCAGGAGGCCACCGCAAGTGAAGTCCAGTAAAT